>CAYTIY010000001.1:0-65273 GCA_964438045.1 uncultured Bacteroidales bacterium
TAACGAGCACGCGGTCAGAAAGAGGTTTTAATGACATAACACTACTTTTTTTAGGGTTAATGAATCCTTTTATCGTTACGGGTTGCCCCGATTGAGTAATTGATTGCGGTCGGTTATCGACCGACACACTTGTAACCTGCGAATACTGTGCCAAAAAAAAGAGGAGCCTTAAAAATCGGCCTCAACTGACAAAAATAACACCATTCATACCAAATCCAATAAAAAGACTGACAAGATGGCAATCGAAAAATCCCCGCCGCAAAGCAGCGGGGTATCCACCCATAGCATTCAGGGAACAAGAATCTTAAAAACAGCACTAGATCCATTGTTCTGTTCAACCTTGACCAAGTAACACCCTGGATTCACGGTAGTTGTACAAGTTGTTCCACCAAAACCAGCCATATCGGCCACCATTCGACTCATCATGTCGATAACCGTGATTCGTCGTAAGTTTTCTCCTTTTACCCAAAGCTGGCCGTTCGTTCCCGAACCGACCGATGCCTTCACTGACGACTGTTTGCCCGACACATCCAGCTCGGTTTCGTAAGAAAAACTCTGCACCGTTGTCATCTCGAGTCCAGTCAGCACAGACTGATCCAGGTAACCCTTACGAACGTCCTGTACCAACTTCGTTTCCATATTGCGTGGATGAATTCTCAATGAAACCAAGGTGCCCGAATTTCCGGAAAAAGATTTTCCGGTTGACATGGACCACAAAACCAGCCTGTACCGACGACCATCAGCCGATACCGGTACCAACTTCAGGGTGTGGCTTGATGCGCAACGTGGTGACAAGCTGGTTTCTTCCAGTACCAACGAAACGTCCTCCGGTAAAACGACGTCTACCTGCATGGCCTGTACCGCATCGTGGTTGTCGAGGCAAATATCAAGCAAGGTTGGATCTTCTTTCGATTGTGTCAGGTATATATGATTGCTTGGACTTGCCTGATCCAGATGATAGGGCTGTTTGAGCAATACTCCACTCGCTGCGGACTCATTTGCAGGAGACACGCTGTTGATTCGTCCAGCCGGGGATGCCACACTGTAGGTGGTCGCATTGATGACGTCCACCATCCGCACTACGTCCAGGATATTCCAGACTCCGTTTTCATCCATATCAATGGCTTCCTTCTGACAAACAAACGGACAACGCCCGTTGATCAGCGCAACCAACCATACAATATCGGTCACATTAACCCTGTCGTCGTTGTCGGCGTCGCCCACCGTGTAGCGAGGCAGCACCGATAATTTGCCATCAGACATGGACACTTCGGCCGGATTGGCTGCCGTATCAGCCAGGATTACCTTCTTGATATCGATGGTGTAGGTGCGTACCGTATCAAGCACGTTGATGTACAAGTTGAGTATGGCACCGTTCCTACCCAGCAACGTGTCCTTGCTGGTCATCGAATAGGTCATAAACTTGTACACAGTGGGATTTGTGGAAACCTTGGCGATGGACAACCGGTGTCCTGCTATTCTGGATGCGACCAGTGTCGACCTAAGGGTGTCCAGAAACAGTCCATCGGGCAAGGCTACATCCATTTCAAACGCCACAAGTGGCGTGACGTTCGCCAAATGAACTGCAACTACGGCGGTATTGCCTATTTTCACACTAACGGACGGCATGGACACAAGACTCTTGGTTTGATTCGTTTCCAGCGTCCACTTCTTTGCCAAGGCCTGTTCCGGGTGACAGTCGGCCGTGCCGGGATTTCCACTGATAAACAGGTTTTGGTTGGTAGATATCTCGGACAAAATGGGCAGTTGCTCAAACAAGCTGTCCAACGCTTGAATGCTCAGACTGCAAGCTGAGCACGAAAGGTAGTTCAAGACTCCTGATGAATTAACGGACAAACGGGTCAAGGGATTTGTGTGACAGGTCACCTTTTTGAGCTGGCTCAGACCAGACAAATCCAAACCGGTCAGCTTGTTGTCTGAACAGGTAAGGGTCTGTAACCGGATATTTGCCGCCAGGTTCAGGGTTTGCAGGTTGTTTCCGCCACAATAGAGCGATTCCAACTTGGTATTCCTGGAAAGGTCGAGCCCAGACAACTGGCTGCTGCTGCAACTGATATAGGTAAGATTTGGTGCTTTTTCAGGATGCAGACTCAACAGGCGGCGGGAATCGGCCTTGAAATAAGTGAGCAAGGTTCCCGTTGCCAGACAGGAATAATTCCCCACCATACTGTAATAATGCGTCAGATTTTCCTTGCTCAAGGAATCGTTGATCCACTCCACGGTTCCGTCTCCCCAATCCACCCTTACACTGTCGGCGAATTCCAAGACACAGGTCTTGGTTTTGGTGCTGGTCGTAGTGGTCACCTCCCACGACCAACTCAACGTATCTAGCGGCTGCGTCTGTGCACTCAGCCACCCGCAACAACCGAAAAAAGCCTGCACCAGCAGGCATTGAATGATAAGAAGTACCTTGTTTTTCATATCAATACATTTGTTTACACGCCAACAACCACCGTGTGCAAATATATCCTTTTTATTTCTTTTTTATGTTTTTTATGTATTTTTTTACGCAAAAAGGTGTCCATTTCGCATCAGCGATTGGACACCTTCTTCAACGTTGTATGGACGCTGCCTGATTAGCGACGACCTTTGAAGGTCAGGGGATAAATACCGCAGTTCATGGATAAGCGCAATGAATCGTCGGTAATATCTCCGTTCAAGGCAGTGATGGTGTACGCAGTAAATGCACCACCCATGGCATAGGGAACGATGCTGTCGCCGCTTAGCACATAGCCGTCCTGATGTGATACGTAAGCGATATTCCCTACGGTCATATCCAGTTTAACAGGCATGCGCGATGAGAAACGAACCTGAGACATGAGCATGGTCATCGTACCTTGGTTGAGATTGGGAGTCATGGTAATGCTCACGCTGTCCATGACAAAATAGGTTCCGTTCAGTTGATCAACTGCCAGGGTACCAACAAACGTGCTATCGTTTGTCGTATCGGGTGTTTTTTGCCCACCGTTATCGTCATCGGTTTCGGTACAGGAAGCAAAGGATAAAACAAGACTGACGGCAATGATTGAAAAAATAAACTGTTTCATACTGTATTTATTTACGGGTTGATAATCGAGTGAGGGAGATGCTCAACGAAGCACCGTATTGAATCGGTCGTCCTTTTTGCAAAAAGGCATTTCCCATGGAGACAAAGTAAAAAGTATCGTAGTCAGTATTGGTCAGGTTCTTACCCCAACACTGCAGGGTGTAACGACCACGAGAAAAACTGACAGAGGCATCCAGTAGCTGATAGAAAGACTGGTATGCATCATTGGTTTCCGTCCACCAGATTTTTCCACACCCACGGTATCCGGCATGAATAGTTACAGCATCCAACACATTACCCTTGCAGGAAAACCGTCGGTCGATGGATGCATGTACAGTATTTTCCGGCGCAAAAGGAACGCGCTTTCCCTTGAGATCTTCCATTCCGTTGTTGTACCGGACAAAGCGGGCATTGGTGTATCCGTAGTCGAACTGGAGGGCATACTGACCCCATCTGTAGCTTGCCTCCATTTCAGCCCCGAAACTTCTGGTTTGACCGGCATTGGTCATCATGCGACCCGTATTTTTTCCAGCCGGAAAAACAGTGAGTTGCTGGTCGCGGCAATCAATGTAGAATCCGGTAGCTGTCATCTGGAGTTGATTAACGGGATTGGCTTCCATCTTCATTTCCAGGTTCCAACTGTGCTCGGGTTTGTAGGTGACCACATCCGACACGGTGAATCCATCAAGACCGGTTTCCATGTACAATCCCATGTCTTCCATCAAATCACTCGTCAATTCGTTTTTCAATATATCCGAGAACAGCTGGGTATTGAAGCCCCCTGCCTTGTACCCCTTGGAAACCTGCGCCGAAAAATGGAGGGTCGATGAGGGTGTCCATGTGGCGGCCAGACTGGGCAACAGTTCTAAAAACCGAAGGGAAGATTGGCCTTGCAGGTGTGTCTCCAATCGTTTGAACTGCGGCATGGTAAGTGAAAATCGGTAGTTCAGGGCCGACTGGCAATCGTAGTCCAACGAGGTAAATTCATAGTCCAGACGTAAACCGGCATGAAAAGACCAATCACCCAGCTGCACTGAGGTTTGGTTATAGAGAGCCACACCCATGGAGGGTTGGTGAAACTCGGATGATAGTAAAAAGGATGAATCGTTGATCTCAAGCAGGGCATCGGGAAAAACGTGCTGCATTCCTTTGTTGGCGTTGGCTAGAATCAGGTCGTCAATGCCTTTCCGCTTAAATGACACAGGAGCATCCGTTGTCAACAAACGGCTAAACAAATGAAGACCGGTCACCGATTTCCACCGGGATGTGGGGTCGTGCCACTGAAGGGTCAGATCTTCGGAAAGTAGGTGTTCCTGTTGCGCTTGATGCATGGTGAAAAAATCATCGGCTGTGAAATCTTGATCCAGCTGCATGTCATCGCGAGTATGTTGGTAGGAAGCCGTACTGGTGAGTACTTGGTCACCCATACGCCAGTTTGCCGTGAACCCTTCATTGATAATCAGTCGTTTGTAGCCAGATGGAGCATTGTAGCGTATTGGCTGCAGGCGGCCTTCCAGTTGTTGGCGATAGGGATAACCGGTTTGGTCAATCCAACTCACATAAAGATTCTCCATCCAATCGAACCGATCGGTTGCTTTTTCCAACCGGATGCGACCACCGGCTTCCTGATAGGCATCGCAACTGGAATTGTCGTACGTGTTGGTGTACAATCCGTTTGAACGACCGCCAAATCCGTGCGCCGAGAGAAACAGGTTTTCGGAGAGTCGTGTGTAGTGTGACAGGGAAGTACCGAAGGTCTGTCCGTTTGCGGCATCCACCTGCAGGTTGGTGCCTTGGACTGTTCGGGGAGAAAGGGTGCGGATGTTGATCACGCCCCCCATGGTGTTTCTTCCATAAAGGGTGCTTTGAGGGCCTCTCAACACAGACAAGCTGATTACCTCCCCAAAACGGGCGTCATAGTTGCTTTTGTTGAACACAGGTATGCCGTCAACCACCAGTCCCATGACTGATTGATCCATGCGGGCTCCCAGGCCTCTCACATAAACGGCCGATGTCATCCGGGAACCGTAATCGGGCATAAAGACGTTGGGAACAGTGAGCGAAAGATCTTTCACCACCTCAACCCGTTCAGTCAGCAGGTTGGATTGTTGAAACGTGCGGACAGATACATATGGCGCACTGGCTGCCTGTTTTGCTCCTACAACGACGGTGTTTAACTCTATCGTCGTATCGGCAGATACCTGTGCTGAGGAAACGCTGCCCAAACAGGCACTAATCACTAAAAAGAGGGAAAGAAGGGTGGTCTTCATTTTCACCGCAAAAGTAAGTAACCCACCTTGTTCAGACAATCCTCATTTGTGGGGGTTTTTCATCCGGCTTTTTTACGCTATCTTTGCGCAACAAATGGATAGTCAACCCACTAAACCGTGCATTGTCATTGTTGAGAACAACATTTTAGCTGCTCTTGGCCTAAAAAGCATGATTGAATCCATTGCTCCACTCATCAAGGTATATACGTTTCGTTCGGCGGAAGAGCTAAAAACAACGACGCTACCCCATGTGGTCCATTACTTTGTGTCTGAAAACCTGGTTCGTGACCAGGATGTATTTTTCAAACCGCTGGCTGGCAGGCTTATTGTCCTAACATATGGACATAGAGCGTTGTCAACTCCTCCCGGCCTGCGTTCTCTTGATGTATGTGTACCGGAATCCGTTTTCCTCAAAGGCCTGCTCGATATTCACGGTCAGGGACATGGTGTGGGAAATCCGCACAGCAAAAGACCAGTGCCTGAGAGCACCCTCACCCGCAGGGAAAACGACATCTTACGCCTGGCCGTGCTGGGTCTGCAAAACAAGGAAATCGCCGAGCAATTCCACATTGCCTTGAATACGGTGATTTATCATAGAAAAAACATTGCCCGCAAACTGGTCAACAAGTCGTTGTCAAACTGGGCCATTTACGCTGTTGTCAACGGCTTGGTTCGAATGGATGAAATTGCCTGAATCGTCTCATTGATTACTTCACCACCACTTTCCACGTATATCCCGAGCATGTCACCAGATAGATACCGGGTGACACGTTGGCAATAAACTGAATCGTTCCCGTGGTTGAAACACTGGAAAGCCGAATACCCAGCGGATTAAAAACAATGACCTGCCTGTCTTTCAGGGATGTCTGAATGTAAATAGATCCCAGATTGGCATAGAGCTGGAGCACTTCGTTTCTCGAGAAGGAACCTTCTCTTCCAGTTAGGCTGAATGCATACGCCGTTGAATCGCCCCACAAGTAACTGGCCAGTTCCGGATAATCGATAAAGGGATTTCGGTTATGTTGGAATGTATACACTGCCTCGTTTCGGGTTCGCTCTTTGGTGCTGACAGGATCTTTCCTATGCCAGTCCATCAATAAACGAACGGCTTCCGGTCTAAAGGTGGGATAGGAATTGGTTTCAACCATGAAGGTATGCTTCCAGGTAAGATCCTGGTAGCATGTGGCTACATAGAAATAGGCGCGTGCAAAGTCACCTTTGTACGTGTCTGCCGGTTCGAACACCAGGCATTCCGTTGAATTGCCCTGAAAACTGTCATACCCGACCTTGCTTACACCGTTGTCAAACACGGGAATTCCCACATTGCCCAACGGGTGGTTGCTTTTGGCCAGATTGGCAGCCTCATCGGCGGGAAATAGATGATGCAAGTCGGAATATGCGGCGTTTCGGGATCCCCCCCACCAACTTTTGGGAAAGGCGTGTTCCCGGTTCATTCCTGAAAACCCCGTTTGTCTTCGATTGGAATACATGTCCCAAACAGTTCCGTCCGAACGCGTGTCTGTCACGGTAAACAAGGCCCACAAACTGTCGTATTCCAGAACCAGTTTGTTCTGAATTAACCCACTCAACGCAGACTTGAGTGCAACCGCCTGTTTTCCGTCTATCGTGGAATAATACCCTGAAGGAACCGCAGCGTTTGCGGCCAGTACCAAGCTATGCCACAATACAATCAGCACATGTGTTTTCATCCGTTGTTTTGACCAAAGATACCGGACAAAACAACGGACAAAAACTTATTGTCACTGATTGTGCTTTACTTGGAAAGAAGAGCCACCACTGGTTCGTAATCAGGTTCCTGAGCAATCTCAGGCACTTGTTCGGTGTAGATGACCGTTCCCTGCGCATCGAGCACAACCACTGCCCTCGACATCAGTCCGGCCAACGGGCCGTCAATCATACGCAAGCCGTAGTTTTCGGCAAAAGTTCTGGGCTGCCTGAGTTCACTCAGGGTAACCACATTGCTTAGACCTTCAGCACCGCAGAAACGGCTGGCAGCAAAGGGAAGATCGGCGGAAATGCAAAGCACCACCGTATTCTCGAGTTTCTCCACCTCTTTATTGAACCGACGTACCGACATGGCACAAACACCGGTGTCAATGCTGGGGAAAATGTTCATCACCACGCGTTTTCCGGCGAAATCGGCCAGAGACACATCAGCCAAACTCGCGTTCGTCAAACAAAAATCGATTGCCTTGCTTCCAACCTTCGGTAAGTCACCATTGGTATGGACCGGACTGCCTTTAAATGTAATTGTTGCCATATGTTGTTCATTTATCTGATATTGTCGTGAAGGAATAACAGCCAACACGCATCATTGTTTTGCAAGATAGTGTAAATTTGTAGCAAAGCTAGTAAAAAAACACGAATATAACAAGTATTTACTTTTATTATTACCACCATGAAACCCACTAAAAAAACCGGTTACCCGGTACAGGAGTACCACCAACCCGTAAAAAGGTATTGCCAAACACTCGATTTGAAAGACGACCCTGCATTGATTGCCGAATACATCAAACGCCACAGCGAAGCTGAAGCCTGGCCGGAGATCAGGGCCGGAATCCGGGAAGTCGGAATATTGGAGATGGAACTCTACAACCTGGGCACCAAGTTGTTCATGGTTGTGGAAACACCGCTCGATTTTGACTGGGATTCCGCCATGACAAAACTGGCCACTCTGAACAGACAGGCTGAATGGGAAGCGTACATGGAGATTTTTCAGATTTCAAAACCCGGAGCTTCCTCAGCAGAAAAATGGCAATTGATGGACCGGATTTTCTACCTGTACCCCTAAGCAGGATTACAGCAACAACAGCACCACGCGATAGGTGGCAAAAGCCATCAACCAAGCCACCAGCAGCGTGTATCCCACCTCGAACAAGGCCCATCGCCAGGAACCCGTTTCCCGGCTGATGGCTACAATGGAAGCAATGCAGGGATAATACAACAGCACAAATATCATGAGGGCCAAGGCGACAGCTTGGTTGAAAACAGGTGTGCCGTCTTCGTAGGTGTCCGTTTTCAAACGATGTGGCAGACTGGCCGGATCGGATGGGTTGGCATACAGCACCGACATGGTGCTGACCACAATCTCCTTGGCAGCCACACCTGAAATCAGGGACACGCCGATTTTCCAGTCAAAACCCAAGGGCTTGATGGCAGGTTCAACCACATGACCCATGCGACCAATGAAGGATTGCTCTTGTTGCAGGCGAAGGTTTTCCGGAGTGGGATTGGACACATACGCCTCTTGCCTTGGAAAATAGCCCAGTAACCAAATGACAATCGTGGCCAACAAAATCACCGACCCCATTTTTCTCAGGTATTGGTAGGCCTTTTCCCACATATGCCGCAAAACAGATTGATAGGTTGGCACACGATACGGTGGCAATTCCATGACAAAGGGCAGATCTTCCTTCTTGAAAAACAGTTTTTTGAACAATCGCGCCAACAACACGGCCATTAGCACCCCGGTCAAATACAAACCAAACATGACCAAACCTGCATGGTCAGGAAAAAAAGCTCCGGCCAAAAGCAAATAAACAGGCAGCTTCGCACTGCACGACATCAAAGGCGTAACCAATATTGTCAACAGGCGGCTATTCCGGCTTTCAATGGTTCGGGCCGCCATGATGGCCGGCACACTGCAACCAAATCCCATGATAAGTGGTATGAAAGACTTGCCGTGCAACCCCATCTTGTGCATGAGTTTGTCCATTATAAAGGCAGCTCTTGACATGTATCCCGTATCTTCCATGATGGAGATAAAAAAGAACAGGATCAAGATGTTGGGCAAAAACACAATGACACCCCCCACTCCGCCTATGATACCGTTTACCAGCAAGTCCTTAAACGGGCCTTCTGTCATCTGTTGTTGAACCAGATTGGACAGCAAAGATACTCCGGCTTCTATCCAACTCATAGGGTAAGCCCCCAGTACAAAGGTGGCCTCAAACATCAGAAACATGAAAGCCAGAAATATGGGATAGCCCATGTATTTACTGAGCACCCAAGAATCAATTTTACGGGTACGCTTCCTCCGTTCCTTTTTGTATCGTACGTACGTTTCAGCCAAAGCACCGGCTATAAAGCCATATTTCGCTTGTGCAATGGCTGCCTCTGGATCTTCCTTGAGTTCCTGTTTGATGATGCCCACCGAACGCTTGCAGGTTTCGAAGACGGATGCCGCATTGGGAAGGGATTCGATCAGTTTTTTAACTTCCTGATCGCCTTCCAGCAGCTTAATGGATAAATAACGTGAAGAATAGGTGTCAGTGATACCCTCGAATTCCATCAAGCTGGCACGTACGTGCTTGATACACGATTCAATCACATGACCGTGGTTGACATGGATATGACGGGTAAGCAAACGTTCCCTGGCCCTGTCGTCCTTCAATTCATCAATAAAGGCATGTTCGAGGGAGGATCGATGGTAATAATCGTGCAACTCATCCAATACGTCTTTTCGCAATTCCCCGTCCTTGTGGAAAAAATCGGTTCCTTCATACACCATAGTCACAATATGGAACAACGCGTCCAACCCGACCCCCTTTCGACCAATGGTCGGAACAATAGGAGTTCCCAGCAGTCGGCTCAGTTGCAAGTAATCCAGGGTGTCGCCGCTTTCGGTCAGTTCATCGTACATGTTCAAGGCAATGACCATGCGCACGTTCATATCGATGAGCTGAGTAGTCAAAAACAGGTTACGTTCCAGATTGGAAGCATCCAGCACATTGATTACTACATCGGGAGCCTCATCGATCAAATGATGGCGTACATACAGTTCCTCGGGACTGTAGGTAGACAATGAGTAGGTACCTGGCAGGTCGACCAGCTGTATGGTGTACCCTTCAAAAGCGAAGGTACTTTCCTTGGCATCAACCGTAACACCGCTGTAATTCCCTTCATGCTCATGCCCCCCTGCTGCGCGGTTGAACAGCGAGGTCTTTCCGCAATTCGGATTGCCCACCAGGGCTACCTTGATGTGGCTGCGCTGATTTAAGGCGATGCGGCGAAGTTCTTCTTCCATGAGCAGGCCGTCTACCTTCTCCGCTCCGATCACCGCTTCGACTTCACTCATTCCTACCACCTCTATGTTGGCAGCTTCGCTGCGGCGTAACGAAACCTGGTAGGACATGATGCGGTAATTCACGGGATCCCTTAGGGGTGCGTGCTGAAGGGCTTCGACCACTTTTCCACGTACAAATCCCATCTCTAGAATGCGTTTCCTAAAGCCGCCGTGTCCGGACACCTTCACGATGACCGCCTTTTCCCCGGGTTTTAAATCAGACAGTCTCAAAAAAAAAGTTTTAGGTTTTACGCATTGAATCACAGGCTATTCAAGCTCTCATTCGAACGCGCCTACTAATTCTTTGACAAAAGTACCTGTCTTTTTGTTCTCGGGCAATACCCTCCAAAAGGTATTTCGATTTTTAAATGGATTCCAAAACGACTTTACGGCTGATAACTCCGCTCATGGTTTCCTCACACAAATTCAGTGTGAAATAATTTAACCAGGGCAGGATGAACGTGCCCGGATCAATAGGTGCAAGGATCATTTTTCGTTCATTGGGAGTATAGGCACCAAAAATGGCACTGACAACATACAAATCGTCAGCTGCAATTTCAGCATACTTGATATGTGACAGATTGATCGATTCACAATCATCCTGAAGTTTGAAAAAACCGGAAACATGCATCAGGAACCGACCGAATGTCTGTCCGTCCATTCGCCAGTTGTCAAGAACCTTATCCAAACACATATATATATCCTTATTAATCATGGTTGCTCAAGTAATGCTGATAATCTCACCTGTTTTGCCAACTTGACCGTTTTTTCAACAGAATGAAAGGTATTTGTTTGTACTTTATAATAAGCACCCTCCTTAACGATTCGAATTTTATCTTTTAATAGCGTCTTCAATCTATCTCTTAGAATGATGGCACTTCCAAGGGTATAAAATGCTCCAAACTGAATGATGTAAGAACCATCACTCAATTCCAAAAACATCATGTCCCTGGTCTTTTTGCGTGAAACAATTTGTTGAATGGACTTCAACGCCCCATCCTTCTGAATTAAATCGGTTGAACTCACCGGATTTGATTCGATAAGATTTGGGTTAGTATCCATATCTATTTGTCGTGTAGCTGCAGCCATAAGTGCTTGGTTCAAATCCCCGGCCGTCGCGCCCAATCCAGGTTCTCCGGGCATACGCTTGTCGAAGGTAACACGTCTGTTGGCGGCCCGTTCAATAACAGACATTCCATTATTGACAGGGAATGACTCTCCTTGACCCGTTGCTTTCAATTGATCGGGCGATACCCCGTTTTCAATCAAGTAGCGCATAACGCTTACGGCCCTTCGTTCACTCAACAGCTTATTGTACACGGAAGCACCCACTGTATCGGTATGTCCTTGGATTTCCAAATTAAAATCCATATTATCTTTCAGGAATCCAATAAGTTGTTTCAGCGTTCCAACATATTCCGCACGCATAGCATCCCGGTTGTTATCAAACAGGATGTAGTATTGTAGAGTATGATCGGTCAATGTATCGACCGGGGCAGCAACCAGCATTGTGTCAGTCAACTGTTCTTTGGTCTGTGTACTGATCTTTCTCAGCACGATGTCGCCCACTTCGACAATATCGCCTTGCAAATCGGGTTTCACGGTTACCTTGATGGGGTTGCACGCCATATTTAAGATGCTCAATTGCATGGAATCAATAGAAACAACATAGCTTCCCGGTTTGAAGCCGACATAAGAGAAATAACCATCCGATTCGGTTAGCGTCTTAAACAGCTGTTGACCATTCTCGTCGGAGAACGTTACCAATATACGCCCTATGCCACTGCCTTTTTCGTCGTAAACCATCCCGGTTATTTCTCCCATAGGCTGTACAGCTACCGGCAATACCTTAAACTGATTAGGGTCGGTCACCACCTTGATTGTTTTATATGGAAGTTGCCAAGCCAGATTCTGGAAGGTCGACTCATCCAAAATCAACGTATATTCGGTGAAGGGCTCCAAACCGACAACACGCATGATGGAATCTTTGACTTTATGAATAACCTGACCTCCACTGCAACGCACACGCATGGGTTCGGTGGACGGTTCACCTTCATCACGGACACCGTTGAAATTCGTGTCCACAAAGGGGGCGATGGCAATACCGCTGCGTCCGACTGAAGCCCTTTTATCAGCGTGCACATAACCGTTGCCACTGCCAAAGGCAAAACTACCCCTGGCGCTTTGGGCTGCCTGAAACTGCCTGTTACCCCAACCACCACTCACGCTGGCTGACATGAAGGGCAAGTCGTATCTGAAAGACAAGTTGATATTGTTGGTCCCAGCCAAGATGTTGTTTTCGTAACGCAGGGAAGCGTACCCATTGGTGAACACGCGGGACTCCACCTCACCCCTGACCGAAATCCATTGACCTGATGTATAATTGTATTGAGCCGATGGCCTGACGGTGACATGACGCCCCAGTCGCCAGCCGATGGCCGCATTGGCATATAAGTTGGCCCTGCCTGTACTGGTCCAGTTGATGAAATGGCTCATGTTGGCGTTTAGTCTGCCGTAGTTGCCACTCAACATCCATTCGCCCGAGTTGTAGTTGAAATTATCGTACAGGTTTTGCCTGTACAGGAACTTGCTGTAACCTGAAAAGCGATTAAACCGGTAGGGTAAGGATAAACTCACCGAACGCTCCTGTAAATAGTTGTAGATGATGGCTTGTTGATCGGGATCGTATATCGCCATGTTCATATCGAACGAGATGTTGGATGGCAGCATCAAGTTGAGGTTTACTTTCGCACGTACATTGTGGGCATACTCAGCGGTAATCATCAACTTGGGTATGGGTTGAAACGTTAGGGTGGCAAAAGGAATCTCTGGTTGGCCGCTGATGGAATTCAGGTATTCCATACCAATACCGGCTGTCAACCAGCGTGTCACCCCGTAGTTCATTTCCAATCGACCGTATAAGGAGTTCAAGGTGTCCATGACCGATCCTCCTACAGCCTTGTATTCAAACTCACCCTTCGGTAACATGTTGTAAGGCATGCTGAAACGCTTTTCCTCTGAACGCACCTCACCGCCGGGGCCGTAAAACCGGAGTGTCATGTTGGTGGTTCCATAAACGATTGGCACATCAAAGCGGTAAAAACCGGACGCATCCGAACGGGTGTACGAGACCATGACATTGTTGACGTATAGTTCAACAACCCAATCCGGCTCTGTGTAATCAGCAATCTGATATGTACCCAAGGCCTTTCTTACGGTGGTTGGGGCATTGGTCAGCATGAAGCCGTCCATTGGCGCCAACAGGGAGGCAATGCTGCGCGTGTTGACACGCCCAAGCTGTACCTGCCTGAGAGCACGTGAGCTGTTGTCAGCCCACCGCCAGTAGTAATTTTGTTGTTCCCTTGGCATACCGTATCGATCTGACCAATTTAATAATACATTTGTTTCACCGCCAAATAATTCGACGCCTCCACCTAACTCCATGCGCGATTCTCCGGGGTATTTATTCGACTGACTGGAAGCAATGGACCAATCTACCATCCCACCTCTAAACCAGTGGTAATCCCTAGGGAAGAGGGTATCATACTTTATTTCATCCGATTTGCCTGCACCTAGTTTCTCACGGTTGCGTTCCAGTGTCATAAATTTCACAACAGGTAATTCGACCGTTGTCTTGAACTTAGCCGTCAATGTCCTGAAATTGAACTCAAAGGTGAAACCAAAAGCCTGGTCTAGCAAGTTCGTTTTCAGGTACAGGGTTCCTAAATCCATCAAGGCGTCCTTTTCCTTGATGAGGGTACGTTTGCCTTCAAAGAGAATGAAGCTGTCGGGCAAGTTGACCTCATACGGCCTATCTTCTGTTTCCATAAACCCTTTAATCACTTTTCCGTCGGCCGATACCGTACGTACAAATCTGAACAGGGTGAGCAAGTCGTTGATGGGGAGGTATAAAGCCCCTGGATCTTCGTAATAGGCGGGCATGCTATAAGTGCCTATCTTGTTGCCAAATGCGATAGATACATTGAAAAATTCGAGGTCTGGATTGTTCATGGCTTCCTGCGCCGAAAGCCTTTGAAAAGGAATAAAAAAAATCGTCAGCAACGACAATACGACCCCCAATCTGGCAACCAACGAACGGACGTGATAAGGATGGGAGGCTGACATTGACAGAGGTAGTTTACATAAAACAAGCGGTTGCTGATGGTAACGTGCCACTAGTACGCTTCTATGATCAGTAAGGCTTCACTGTGGTAATCACCTGGGGGATTGGCTCCTGAGTCACCAATTTCTAAAGTACCACCCATGTAGAGTCGGTGTATATGATTGCTGCCTATTTTGGACATAAAACGGATGTACCCTGTTCCGGTTTCCAGGATGGTACCGGATTCCAACGTAAAGTTCAATTTGGTTAGTGTCACTCTTCCGCCTCGAAGACCTGTCACATCCATGGAAACTGGAAAGCGAATAATGACCATCCGGCCTGGTTGCAAACTAAATTCAAACTGGCCCTGCTGTACGGGGCCTCCCATCATATGGACGCTTCCCTGCCAGGAACGCTCACCAGTTGCGGAAACGGTCACCGACCCTGTCGATCCGTCGTTTGGAGCTGTAAAATATCCAAATTTCAGCGATGATGTCGGTTCCAGGACCATCGGAGTCCTTAAGGGCAGGGTGGGCGGCGCTTGAGCCAACACACTTCCTCCCCCAATCACCAAGAACAACAAGGGGTAAATGATTTTTTTCCACATGATGGCTGTTATTTAGAGTCAGGGAATCCTGTATTCAGTCCTGGCAAGTTCACTGGCACCGGCGTCTCGAGGAGTCAGAAAACGGACCACGACCTTGCCGGCTTTCAGTTTTAACGCTTTCGGCACCCTCAGAGGCAAGGTATACAACCTACGGCTTAGTTCGGTGTAAATTCCGACACCATTGGCCAGCCCCAACATGACTTTATCACCTTGAGGGGATTCGTAATACGCTTCCAACGTGCCATAGGCAGATTGGTTACCACTCCGATTGATAGCCACTTTCATTGTGTACAACGTATCGTTTACCTGATTGAGGGCCAGATCGGACAGCTTAACATTCAATGTCATACTCCCGTTTCGCACAATTATGGGGATACTGATGCCGAAGATAGGCGTGATGCTCACCGACAAGCGGGAGGTATCCCCGGTATTCTCCAATCCCAGAGGTGCCGTGTTCTTGTCTGCCCTGAAATACAGGTGGGAACGGTATTCACCCTGAGCCATGTTTTGTGGCTTGCGAAACTGGAGACGTACAATCTGCGATTCACCGGGAGCTAACGTCACCCTTCGTGGAAAAATCCTCAGGTAACTGTCCGCTCTCTGTGTCGGTTGCGAAGCACTGTCGGTCACATCCAGAAACTGACCATCCTCCTTCATCTCGTACTGTAGGAATGAAATCAGGTAAACGGCTGTATCCTGTCCGATGTTGGTTAAATTAAGGTCTTCCCGTTGCTTACTATCTTCGAAAACCACCCTGATGGGGGCTACCAAAAGATTGCCCTGGGCAAAAAGTCGTTGACCGCTCAACAAGAGCACCAACAAGACAAAGAAGTAACCGATCGTATGCTTCATGGTAACTGATTTTAACCTGTTAAATGCTCAAAGATACAGATATTCCACTATGTTGATAGTGTGAGATTATTTTTTTTTCACATAAGTCGGTATCAACTAAGCTTTTCAGCCTGAGATTAGCCGCATTTTTGAACAAGTACCGGTTCGTGCATGGAATCATGTCAAAGAACGTCTAGGACTATCCGTCCATTAATTATACATGAAGACCACTTCATACGTTCCGGTATAATAACCGGCAGGGTTTGTCAGCCCATTGGCTATGAGCAAAGTGGCTCCAATGCTGATTTCCGCTTTGCCGTCGCTCTGTCTGACCACCTGTCCGCCAACCGGAACATCGGAGGTGAACTCCTCGACAGAAATTTCACTCACGCCACTTGAAAGCAGCAACCGCTGAGGCGTCTGTGGCAACATAATTGAAACCAAGCTGTTTGGCATACCGGCCACCACAAACCGACCGGCACTGTAGGCATCATTCATCAAGGTGATACCACCCGTTGCCGTGCGTTCACCCTCAGGGGTGATCCTGACCGAACCGCCAGATGGTTCAGGCACGATGCGTCCAAAATTCAACAATTCCGTTTCAACCGCTGTGACAGGTACGGCAATTTCCACTTCCATTTTGCCCAGCACACCGGATTGAGCCTGTAACCCAACGGACATGACCAGTAAAATCAATGAACTAAGCAGGAACCGTTCCATATAGGTAGTTGTCAACAAATTCAATTATACGAAATACTGACAGGAAAACTCCCTGTGTACTTACCTGCAGCCTGTGAGGTAGGAATGGTCAGGGTCGCTCCCACATTGAATGTATTGTCTACACCGATGGTCCCCGTAAGCACACCAGCAGCTTTGGACGCCAGTTTAACGGTAAAGGCATTTACATCCAATTTTTTACTTTCATCCCCCGTCATTTGGAGAACAATTATTCCCGTAGGTATACTGACCGTATAGGTGGTACCTGTCAATCCATTAACGCCAAAGACGGCGGCAGTTGGCGTGAGGTTACCTGTATTTGGAATATAGAGGTTAGTCGGGGTTATGACATTGTCAACACCGAGGGTTAGGGTTCCAATACCTTCTCCTGTCAAAGCTACCTTTCCAAACTGCATGTCAACAGTTTTTTCAAGAGTAACTGTCTGCACCAATTCGGCTTCCACATTGGCACTTTCAGTAGGGTTGGCTGCCTTAACAGGCAATGTGACAACCCCCAGAGCCAACAGGACACTTGTAACGTATTTCATTCGTTTCACAGGTGGATAGGATTTGGTTTTTGGTTTAATTGTAACCCACGCTCACTTCAAAGTTGGCGCGGTATTCGCCTGGCGGCAGGTCAGGAGATGCGATGATCAACTTGCCTCCTACAGTGAAATAGGCATCGGCAGTAATGATGCCTTTCAAGGCATTTTCACCGGCCGATGAGGGTCTTGCGACCAATTCTTCGATGACAATCTGATTCCCGTCTTTTTCCAACGTGATATCAGCTGGTAATCCAATGTAATATTCGTAGTTGGGGGTACCTCTGACCTCAAAACGAGCAGGCTTCCACCCTGACTCACCCACAGCAGTGACACCGGTGACTAAACGTTCTCCGGAAGGCTTCAGTTCCACAACGCCGGTGGTACCATTGGCCAAACGGCCGAAATTCAGATCCTCCACCTTTATCAGCTGAAGGATGTCCAGCACCATTGCTCTGGTTGTCGTATTAGCCGTAACCGCATGTTCGGCCTTCAAGAACCCTGAACAGAGAACCTGACCAACCAGAAAAAGGATGAAAAGAGGCAATCTATTCTTCATTATTCAATCTATTGATAGGCTACTGTCACGGAAAAACTCCCGCTGTATTCGCCTGGAACTTGGTTGGCACCAACCGTAAGGGTCGCCCCAACACTGAATGTGGCCTGACCTGCCGTGGAAAGCACTTCGGTGGAATTGTGCTCAAAATCATTCACAGTCATTTTCTCCGTTCCACCGGAGCGGGTCAACTCCACCATACCGTCAGCCGGTAACGAAACATAAAAAGTTGCGTCGTTTTCGCCGCTGACGCTAAAAGGGGCAGCCGAAAAATCGGAGGAACTCAAGACTGAGATTCCTCCAGTGGCTGATCGTTCTTCGTCCGGGGTCACAGTCACCGTACCTACTGTGGTTGCGCGGGAAATCGTGCCAAAATTCATGGGCGTGGTTCCCGTGTTCTCCAACGAAATGGGTGCGATGATCTTGGCGTCGATGCCAATGCCGGCTTCGGTGGAGGCAACCTGGGCATGCAGCCTGCCAGACAACCCCAGGAGCACGAACACACCCAAGGCAAGTCGGCTGATTTGGTTCATTGTCTGATTACGCATACCCGGTTTGTAACTTAATTAGTTGTAAGCAACGATTACAGGGAACGTTCCGGTATAAGCACCGGCATTCTGATTTGCAGCAACAGAAAGCGTACCACCTACGGTAAACTTAGAGACGCCTGCTGCTGTCAGTGTGCCTGTTACAGCATCAGCAACATCATCAAGGTTGATTTTGAAAGCATTTAATGTCATTGTATTGGTGCCAGCACCACCCACTCCGGTCAACGTGACATCACTGGTGGGCAACGTAACCGTATAATGTGAACCACTTGTACCTGTAACCGTATACATGGCACAAGAAGCGTCAGTGCCAATCAAGTCAACCGTTCCAGTTGTCGAACGTGTTCCTACCTCATCAGCACCGGTTGGAGCAAGTACAACAGTACCACCCGTGTTGCCAGGAGTAACAGAACCAAAGTTCAAGGATGCTCCGCCAAAATCACCACCAGCAGTGTTAGTTTCAACACTCAAGGCATTGACTACATTAGCTTTGGCATCGGTGGCCTTACTTGTACCTTCAAATTGTGCAAATACACTCACGGGAATGGCCACGAAAGCGGCGACGATCAAAAGAGAAATGATAATCTTTTTCATAGTCGGTTTAAAATTAGAATTGTTATGATTTTGTTTATTATCCATTTTTCAAGTGGCCTGATGGCCTTTTTTTCTGATACAAAGATACGGCGACCCATCCTATGGGTCATAGAAACAATAGCATCAGTATGGATACAAGCCCCCGAACAAGAAGGATACAAAAAGGATACATAGGGCAACAAAGCAGGTATCAATACACAACCTTCACATCGTACTTGGCAGTTTCTGAGCGCAATGAAACGATATAAACCCCGCGTTGTTTTAAGGATAACTCGAAGCGTTCACCACCGAACATAGAGTGTCTTTTGAGAACCCGACCGCTCAAATCGTACACCATTAAGGTGTAATCATCCTTCAGTTTATTGAGATCAACCACCAAATTTTCACCCTTCACGAATATATCGGCCAGGCTGGGCTTGTCTTCGGGCTGAATGGAACCGTAGTGAAGGACAAATCGGTTGACAGGATTGGAGCTAGCAGCAGTGAAGGTATAAACAGGGAATTCAGCAAAATCATGGAAAGTACCGGTCAGCTTGTCTTCCAGAATGACGGTGTTGGTCAACGCCGCATCAAAGCGGACTTGCAGGGTATAACGACCTTCAACACCGGGCTTGAAGGCCACGGGCGTCTTGCCGTTGGCTTCCGGGGTAGTCATACGACGAATGGTGTAAGGCTGATTCCTAAGCGGCAAATACAAGCTGGGGGCTGTTTGAACGTAGCTGAACAGTTTACCCGTTCCTTTATCATTGGTAGAAAACCCGAAAGACAGCTTGACCTCATCTTTACCCAAGCCATCCAACGATGCCACCGTCAACCGAACAGCACCGGACGCCGTTGCGTCTGATGAACGCAACCACGCACTGGCGGATTCGTGAACCCTGGCCTCGTTGGCAAAGCCCAGTTGACCGGCCGAAGCGGCTTTCACGAAGAAGCCTTGCATGGGGGCAATATACCTGGATGCGCTGAGGGTGCCCAGATCATCGGGCTCGATGGAATTGTAGACCCCATAATTATTACTGATAGAACTCCACATCCACAGGTCGTAACCCCCGCTGGTGGCATCGAGAGCGGTGCGGGTCAAGCCGGAAGCGGCCTTCCAGTCAATGCTGCTGGGGTAGGGATTGCCGACGAGGTGGAAGCCGGACTGACTGCCGGCACCATCCTTGGTTAATGCATAATTGACAAGCCCGTTGTTGAGGTATCCCGAAAAGGCCGGTGTGGCGATGGAGTCGTATAAGGAATAGAGGTAACCGCGGCCAGGCACAAAGGTTGCCGATGGATGGGCCACTGTCCAGGTGGTGTAATCCGGTGTGGTTGTATTCAGGTTATAAATCCAGGAGGCAGAAGGTTCATCCCAGACAAACAAGTCATATGCGGTACCATCACCATACTGCCCCGCCGGAGTCCAGACAGTACCTTGTATGGGTTGAGCTGCGACTGGCGTGGACAATAAATGCCAGGCCGCTGTATCTGTGGCCATTTCACCATTGATGTAACGACGTACGGTGGCGTAAATGCCGTCCTGGTTGCAGATGAACGAACCAGTACCCGAAGCCGTTGAGTTGATGACCAGGCCCGTCTCGCCGGCGTTGTTCACAACATTGGAAGCAACGGTGAGGGCGCCACCACCATTGATGGTCACAACGGCACCCGCATAGATTACCAAGGTGGAGGCGGCTGCCTGCACTCCGTTGTTGATCAGGGGTTGGTTGATACGCTGGGGGATATTGGCCCTGATAAGCGATGTCGGTACATAGTGAGGCATCCAATTGCCCGGTTTGGACCAGTCCGTATCCAATGTTCCCGTCCAGTAATAACCGGAAAATTCCAGAGCACCCATGGTGGGGGGTGTGGCTCTGACCGTACCGACGTAGTCGATGTTGACCAAACCAGCCAAGGCATCCAGGGTAACAGTCGGGGTATAGTCAACTGGCATGGTAGATCCCGGGAGAATAAAGTCCGGATTCAAATTAAGACTATTAAGATCTTGACCGGTTGCCGAACGCCAGGCAGCTATGGTAGACCTGTCTGTGGAGAGGCGGCCCAGAATACCGTTGACTCCACCGGCCCAGTAATCGTTGTAGTTGATGGTCAGACCCGACGTACCCGTCAATAAAATGGCGTAGTGTTTGCCCCCACCCGACCTGTGATTGGCCATTATATTGTTGCGAATGGTGTGTGTTCCGGTTGATTCGTTACCGAAGGCGTATGTGCTTGAGGAGGCGGCTGCAACCGTACCTCCTATGTATAACGTATTGTGGAAGATGGTCAGTGTCGAGTTGCTGGCGTTTTGTAAACCATACAGCGTCATACCCTTGGCCAGGCTGTCACCGATGGCGATGATGTTGTTGTACACCGAAGCCGTACCTTGTTGCATGGACATGCCATACACCACACTTTCAGGGGGAGCCAAGGGCAGCAGCATACGGTTGATAAAGTTGGTAGCCAACACGTTGGTACCACTGGTAGGACCTGCGTAGTACAGACCATATACATACACTTTGGCGGTAGACGTATTCTGCATCTTGGAGATGGTATTGCCCGTCACTTGTTGACCAGCCGTGGTTGTTGACAACAAAAGACCAATAACGGGGGCGTTGGCACCCTGAGCTCCGTTGGCAGACCCTCCTGAGGTCAAATTGATCAAGGTATTGTTCTGAATGGTGTTGGAACCGGCGCCTATATACATACCCACCAGCTTGGAGGCCTTGATGGTTTCAACGGTTTTGTTGCCGATGTTTGCCAAGGTATTCCCACTGAACACGTTGGTGCCAGTACCTAATGAATACAGACCATATACCAGTTGGTTGGTATTGTAAGCTTCAGAAGTGGCCTGCACACTGTTAGGAGTCGTGCTGCTCCCTATCACATTGTTGCTGACAGTAAGGTTTCCGGACACAGCCGCTTTAGATATACCGTAGATATTTGTGGCGTTGGCTGGTGTGCTGTTGGCTGCCGTTACACTACCAACAGTGTTGTTGTTACAAGTGACCGTCCCTGAACCCTGTATACGAACACCGTAGAAGGCAGCGTCCGAGCCGCTGTTCGTCAAGGTAATGCTACCCGTGCCCGTTGGTGCACCAAATACATTACCAGTCGTGGAGCCCACGTTTACTGTACCCCCGGCAACATGAACACCCACCATGTCGGCTGCCCCTGTATTGTTGAAATTGAAACCCCTGAATGTATTGCCTTGAAGGCTGGTTGCCGTGGCAGTGCTGACATTGAGGTAAACACCATAGAACGTGGTGGCCTGACCAATCTTTGACCAGGTCCCCACAGCACCGGGTGCTTGACCACCCAGGAAATTATTGATCACTTGGAAGCCTTGTCCGGTTGTGTTGTCGATACGAATCAAGGCGTATTCGCAGGCAACAGGCACCGACTGGGTCAAGGTGTTGTAGATACTGTTGCCGGACACAGTAAAGTCTGTCGTATTGGTTGACAAATAAATTACATTGGAAGAAACACCTGGTATCAAGAGGTCAAAGAAGGCATTGTCTACTATCTGAGTAGCATTGTTGGTACGGCCTACTGTTCCAGCTGAGTACACAGCGTTGAGTGGACGTTCGCTGGAATTGAGTCCGGTGATTTGATTGTAGCGCACCACGTTGCCCACGTTACCGGTACCCGTAGATGAAGTACCTAAGTGAACAAGGCCTGTCGCTGTACCTTGACCCGCCCCTTTCAGGATACAATACTGCAAGGTGTCTTGTTGGGCCGACTCAGCCAGTTTGATGGTTGAAGCGTTGGTACCCGTGCTGATATTTGTAAACGTCAGGCCGGGGGTTGATCCAATGGCGTTTACGCGGCCGTCGATGGTCACTCGGTCAGCTCCTTGTAAAAGCACCAAGGGGGCGTTCATGGAGCCAGCAACTGCAATATTCTCCCTGGTCGCGTATACGCGGACCCGGCTGTAGGAAGGGCCACTTCCACTAGCCAGCAAGGAAGCTGTCGCCGTTTCGTAGGTGCTTTTTAAAATCTTGACAGTAATGTCGCCTGTCCAAGCCGAGGAATTGATGTCGTCAAACGCACTCTTCAGTGTCGTATAAGCTTCCCGTTTGGTGTTGTTCGTCCAGATTTCCACACAGAGGAAATACTCCCAGGCACCTATGGTGGGGGCCGTCATGCTGCGTTCACTAGCCCCAAAATCAGTCAGGACGCCGGCAGGTATGCCATCCAGCAAACCACCCGTTTTGTAATCCAAAGGCGAGTTGCCACCAGCGTTGAGTAGGCCAGGATTACTGGATATACTGGCTGCATCTTTCGAGGTTGCCAGCCTCCAAGCTGCAACCGTTGTGTAGTTGCTGGCGCCCAACCGCCCCAGCATATTCGTGCCCCCCGGTACATAGTAGTCGTTGCCGTTGATGGCCGACAAAGAAGATATACCGGACAATGAAATGGCGTAATGTCGGCTTGACGTGTTGCCTCCGGTGCGGGCGTTGTACAAGATATTGTTGAGCAAGTAAGAGGCTCCAACATCAGAATATTTAATAAATGCATAAGTCAAGGCTTGAGAACCTGTTCCATTCACCGTACCAGATAGATATACCGTGTTGTGGGCTATGGTATCGGAAAAATCGGTCACACCCAACTCGTAAATGCCGTAAATCAGATTATATCCGGTGATATTGCCCCCAAGACTGATGACATTATTGACACAGGTGGAGGAACCATTTTGAAGCCAAATTCCTGAAATGGATGGGGATACGCTTGCTGAGGCCAACGAAAGCCTGTCTACAAAATTACCTTTGATCTGAGCTGAACCTGTACCGGTCTTATAGATGCCGACAACCTGGTTGCCAGTGTTGTTGTACGTGGATGCGTTGTAGAGGTTGCTGACCGTGTTTCTTTCCACGATCCACTTGCCTGTCCCTTCATAACGGAGCGCGTCGAGTCGTTGCGCCTGGGAGGTGGCAGCACTGGTTGTTTGCACACTTTGAGTAGTGGTGTTGCTACCAACGGTGTTGTCGCTAACTGTAAGTTGAGCATTGCCCGTACCGTATATACCGTAGAAGTTGTGTGCGTAACCGGCCGAAGAGGTAACCGTAATGCCCCCCAGGGTGTTGTTGGATACGGCAACATCGCCGCCACCACCCACATAAATACCAGCAGAACTGGCGTTGGAGGCTGCCGATGTCACGATGATTTTACCGTTACCGGCCATGGCTCCGATGATATTGCCCCTTTCGGTGCCCAGATTTACCGATCCTCCCGTCACATAAAAGGCAGCAAATGGTTGGTTGGAAGCACTGACCACGTTCAGGTTGGTGACGGTATTGCCCTGGAGGCTGGAAACAGAATCCGTCCCCACATTCACTTGGAAAGCCGTAAAGGAAGCAGCCGCCGATGTTACCCCAACGTTCATGGTATTTCCCAAACCTTGCTCCAAGGTGCCACCCACGAAATTATCAGCCACAATATGCCCACCTCCGGCGGTGTTGTTCAGGTTGACCGCCGAATAGATGTATGCCCCTGTCGGGGTGAAGGCTGTTGTTTCGTAGAAATGGTTGCCGGTCAACATCCAATAATCGGAGCCTGCTCCCAACATCACCATGTTGGCGCTGGAAGCCTGTCGCCAGGTGTCAACGAACGTATTGTTTGAAACGAAGTTGTCACTGTTCGTCCGCCCCGTTGTTCCTTGTGAAAGAAGGGCATTGTACGGTCTGAGGGTAGTGCTCAATCCGGTAAAACGGTTGTTGTTAATGATGTTGTTGTCGTTACCTTCACCGGTAGAAGCGGTTGAGATATGCAGGATGGCTGAAGACGTCCCCGAACCAGCACCACTCAAGAGGCAGTACTGTATCTTATTTTGAGTCGCAGACTCACCAAGTCTGACAGTGTTGGCCGACGAGCCTGTATTTAGATTGGTCAAGGTTAAGTCAATGGTTGTTCCCACCGTGTTTACCCTACCATCGAACGTGACATTGTCGGCCCCGTTTAACCGGATGATGTCACCGTTGAGGTTCCCCCTGACCACGACATTGCTTCTGATGGGATGAATCAAGACGCTGCTGTAGTTGGCTGAACCTGTTCCGCTGGCGTTCAGTTGGGCGGTAGCGGTTTCCAGGGTGCTACCTTTTAGTTTAATGGTCAGATCCCCTGTCCAAGTGCCAGCATTGATGGCATCGAAGGCATCTTTCAAGGTGAAGTAAGAGGAACGGTAGGTGCTGCCGTTGAGGACATCCACGGGGAAGCACTCCCAGGCCCCCATCGTCGGACTTCCGGCACTACGTGTCAACCCGCCAAAATCTGTCGAAACACCTGTTCCCGGAATCCCGTCAAGACCAATGTTGGTCTTGTAGTCGACAGGAAGGACGCCACCCATGTTGACAAACTGCGGATCCAGAATCAGGCTATGGGTATCTTGTCCCGCCATGGTTTCCAACCATTGTTGCAAGGTCACCAGATTACCTGAATTGATGGTTGCAAAATAAGTACCTGACCAGCCGTAGTCATTGTAATCGATGGTCAGGTTGCTGGAACCGTGTAAGTACAAGGCATAATTGGATCCTCCACCGGAACGGGTGTTGTAGAAAACGTTGTTGCGAATGTCGCGCTGAGCCGGAGTGCCGTCTGTCCTTTCCCTGAGCGCATAAGAGGTGGTGGTACTGCCGTCAGACACGACACCGCCCAGGTGAATGGTGTTGTGGTAAAGATTGAACGCCTTGGGAGTATTTTTCAATATTCCGAAAATGTTGCAACCTTTTGAAATGCTGTCACCCATGAACACAATATTGTTAAAGGCTGACAAGGAGCCGGTAAAAGTTCCCGTCGTATTGTGTATAGAAATGCCATGGAGGTAACAAGTGGTGCTTTCGGACAGCATCTTGAACCCCTTTACGAAGTTGCCGGCCACTGTGTCGTTCCCACTTGAGGAAGGGGTCATGTAAATACCGTAGAACTCAACTTGTGACGTCGTGTTGCTCGTGAGTCGGCCGACCTGGTTTTGGACGATGTAGTGGGGATAGGCTGATGCATACACATGGATGCCCGTCATGGACACGTTGGTGTAATTGGCGCCGTTCGCTGAGCCGTTTGACGTCAGGTCATGGATGTTATTGCCGATGATACGGGATCGACCACTCAGCACATAGATGCCATAAGTCTTTGAACTGAGAGTGGTTTCGGTGGTGGCATTATAGACGTTGCCTACTGTATTACCTTGAATCAACACCAGGTCTGTCCCTTCTGAAAAAATGCCATACACCGTCTGCGATTGGCCGGTGGCGCTGCTGCTGACTAGTACACTCTCCGGTTTCGAAGGACTACCGATGTAGTTATTCCGTATGGTCAATGTGCCAGTTGTGGGGCCTTTATAAATAGCGTGGAAACTGTGGGCGTTGGCGTTGTTGGTTGAGGATGTGGTAATGGAACCAATCGTATTGTTGGCGATGACTGTGGAGGCTGTGTTGACGGCATATATACCATAAGATGTGGCCGAAGTCGCCGTGCTTGTCAGTTGGATGGAGCCTATGCCAACGGTGTCCCCTATGCTGTTGCCTGCAAGGGCGCCCACGTCCAGGCTGCCGTTATTGAGGTATATGCCGAAGAAAGGTGAAGTGGCCGAACTTCTGATAGCCAGGTTGCGAATGATGTTGCCATGTAACAACGTGGGTGTTGTCGTACCTGTATTGATATAAATGGGGATAAAGGCCAGGCCTCTCAAAGTGCCACTGACTCCTATCTGCAGGGGGCTACCCAAACAAAGCATATCCTGACCACCGATTGCATTGCCGGACAGTTGAAATCCATGGCCTGAAGTATTTGACAAGTTGATACCGTAGTACGTATAATTGCCACCAGGCGTGAAACTAGTGGTCTCATACAGGCTATTACCGGACAGCACCCATCCTGATGTCCCCAACCCCAGGTTGACACCATAGGAAGTCGTTGTGGTGGACCAGGTGTCGTAGAGTTTATTGTGTAGCAGTATATGGCCCGTGTTGGTGCCACCGGCTGCGTACACAGCATTGACCCTGCGTGTGCCATTGTTGGTGATGTGACAACGCTCAACCATATTGGCGGTGTTGATGCCGGAAGCACCAAAATGGATGGTACCGTTGGTGCTGGATCCCCCTCCACCGCGCACGTAGCAGTAGCGGAGAGTGTCTTGTTGGGTCGAATTGTTGAACAGTACTGTGACCGCAGATGCACTGGTACTGGTGTTGGTCAGTGTCAACGAGGGCTCCGATCCTGTTGCGTCTACCCGACCATCCAAGGTGACGTTATCGGCACCGTTGAACGTAATCAGTGGAGCGTCCAGGTTGCCCGTCACCGTCAAATTGGCAATGGTGGGGTGTACCAGCACCCGGGTGTAGCTTGCACTACCTGATCCGCTTGCATTGAGTGCTGCGGTGGCATTTTCCGAGGAATTGCCGATCAGCTTCACAGTCAGGTTGCCGGTATAGGTACCATCGTTGATCTTGTCGAAGGCCAATTTCAAGCGACGAAAACTGGCTTTGTAGATGCCATTTTGGTAAACCTCGACCGTGTTTAGGGCAGCCAATTCCCAAGCTCCGATTGTGGGCTCAGCCGGGCGTTCCGATCCATCATAGTCGGTGGTGGTGGTTCCTTCAGAATTGGTTGCAGTCAGTACTTCAGTGGGTATATAGGCTTCAGCGTAGGCACCCCCTTCCTCTTCAAACACGGGGTCGGCAGAAAGGCTGGTGGCATCCAAGCTTGCACCCGTCTGCCAGGACGACAAGGTCGTGTAGGTGTCGGTCGTATAGGTAGTGGCATTATAGGCCCAACCCAGGGCGCTGTTGGTGCCGGACACATACAGGTCGTTGTTGTTACTGACGACCCCAGACGTCGTATTCAAAGCGATGGCCATATGTTTGCCCGTGCCTGTGCCCCCGGATCTATCGTTAATCAGCAGATTCCCCGATAGATTAATGTCGGTGCTCCAACCATCTTTGTAGAAGGCAACTGAATTGGCGTTAGTGCCTGTAGTGGTACCGTAAATATAAACCGTGTTGTGCAGATAGGTCTCCGACGCACCGCTTTTGCTGAGTATGCCGCAAATGGTATAGTTCTTGCCATCCAACCCCTCACCCAGTGATATCACATTATTGTACGCCGACAAGGGGCCTGCCCCCCAGTGATAAGAGTAGATACCAGCCACAATGTTGGCGGTTCCCGTTGATGCGCAACTTAATCCGTAAATAAAGTTGGCAGCAACCGTTGTGGCGGCTTCACCAGAGGGTTGGATACCGGCTACGTAGGCACCGGCGTCGTTGCGGGTCGTACCGTTGTATAAATTAGCGATGACGTTATCGGTGTAGGATTCGCCACTTTTACCCGATGAATAAATCCCCACCAGAAACTGATTGTTGCCGGTGGCTGTCGAGGTACACTGTATGCTACGTGGCGTACTGATGCCGCCTATGGTGTTATCCTTAACTGTGATGGAGTCAGGACTGAACTTACGAATACCGTAAAAGGAGTGGGCATTGGCTGGGTTGGTATTTTCCGCTGTCACGGAGCCGATGCCATTGTTGTGGATGGCGATGGATCCGGGTTGGTATTCGCACAGGATACCGTAAGAAGTGGCCGAGGTGGCGGACGATGTCAGTACCAAGGAACCCGTGCCTATGGTATCTCCGATGAAGTTGCCGACCTCCGAACCTATCTGGACAGCTGCTCCCGATACTTTGACACCGGTGAAAGGGGTGCTGCCTGAACTCTTGACCGTTAAATTGCGAATGATGTTGCCTTGAATCGAACTGTTTACCGTTGTCCCGGCACGTATGCAGATGGGCGTCAGTGCAATATCCTTCAAACTGCTAGTTGTGCCAACCGTCATCACGGCTCCTCCACACTGAGGTGCACGCCCGCCAATGTAATTATTGGAGAGGGTATACCCGCCTTGTCCAGATTGGTTGTAAATATAAATACCTGAATACTCGTAGGCTCCGTTCGGAACCAGGGTTGTTGTTTCGTAAAAGTTGTTTCCGGTCAGGTTCCAGGCCGAATTGGTTGGAGCTGACACGCCGGTTTCCCAACTGTTGAAATAGATGCTTCTGGAGGTGGCTGTGGCCGACCAGGTGTCGAAAAAGGCATTGTTGCTGACAACGTTGTTGGTGTTTGTCCAACCTTCCACGTACAAAGCAACAGGCCGCCTTGAGCCATTGTTTGTCAGCGCGTTGTTGGTCAGCGCATTGAACGAATTTGAGCCACTGCTGAGAAATGAGACGGTACCATTGGTGCCGTTGCTGTTGCCGCCGCCTTTGATCGTACAGTACGTAACTATATTGTGGCTGGCTCCATTGTTCAATTGCAAAGTAACAGCATTCCATCCATTGCTGGCATTGTTTAGAGTCAAGGCACTCGAGGACCCTGTTGCATTGAGACGGCCATCAACCGTAACATTGTCAGCGCCGTTCAGGTAGATGAGAGGACCGTCGACGCTGCCCCCAATGGTGGCCCCCGGCACAATGGGATAAATCGTGAGATCGGTGTAATTGGTGCTAGCCTGGCCGCTTGCGTTAAGGGTGGCGGTTGCAGTCTCCGATGTGCTGCCCAAAACATTGATTGTCACAGCGTTGGCATGTGTACCTGCGTTAATAGCGTCAAACGCAGCCTTCAAGGTAAAATACCTGGCCTTTGACGTACCCGATGTGGCTGTGACCAGGATGGGGGGCGGGCTGTATTCGATCCATCGGTTGTTGGTGCCTGAGGATACCTCCTGCCATTTATGAAAGTAGTTGCTCACACCGCTGTGGATGCCCAAATCGGCACCCGATTGACTGACATTGTCCGAACCAAAAAGCAGTACCACCTTGTTGGAGGTTTCATGAAATTGTACTTGGATATCAGCGTACAAATTGGAATTCCAATTGATCTCCAGATTTTGGTATTCAATAGTGAAAATCCGGTAAGGGGCTGTTCCTGTCACCGTTGAGCGTACCCAACTACCAATGTCACTGACATTGCCATCATAAAGGCCCATGGCAATGATTTGCCCAAAACCGGTACTACTGGTGTTTAGCTCGTAGCTGCTGGCATCCGTATAACTTGTATTGGCTGTTCCATCCAACCGAATATACCCATTGGTACACACACTCAACAAATTGGAAGTCGTGTAGCTGTCTCCGTAAAATTCAAAGTTGAACGGCCAGGCTATCGTCGCTTGTGCGTCATCCAGGGAGACAATGCTGCTTCCGCCTGAACAATCAATCCAGTTGTAGGTAGTACCAAGGGTGCCTGTAGTTGTGGTGTAGTTCCAACTGGCAGAGGCGGCTTGTGCGATAAGTCCAAAGAAAAGGGCGGGTCCCAGCAGGAACAAGATACGGCAAAGGCGTCCACCTTCGGCGAGCGGTTTGGTCAGCGTGCGCAGCATCTTGTTTATCCTATTCACTATCAACTCTTTATATTAACATATTACCCATATGGGCAAGGTATCACTACCAACACCAAAGGTAAGACACACATTTCAAAGCCTTTGTGCATCAGTCAGAGCAAAAAGTAACAGGCAGAGCTAAACCAAGGATACAAAAAGGAAGCAATCAAGTATCCGACTTGAAAGTAAGGGCTTAAAACGAAGAAATATAGCCCACCAGGTTCTCATCATTGCCCAGGTTCAATTTCTTCCTCAGCCTGGTCCTGGCAATCCGGACGCTGTCGTACGTTTGAAACGTCATGCCCGAGATTTCCTTGGTAGAGAGATTCATACGCAAATACAAACACAACTTCATCTCGGCTGGAGTCAGATTGGGATGTTTTTCACCCAAATTCCTGAAAAATTGCTGGTCCGTATCCTTGATGCGTTGCTCTACTTGATTCCAGGATGACGTTGTTCCTTCTGAATTAATGTCCCTGATCAAACGATCAATATTCTCAACCAACAAAGAAGGGTCGGAATTAAAACTGCTTTTCAACTGCCTGAGTTCGTTGACCACTTTGTTGCGAAACTCTTCGCTTTGAACCTTTTGCATTGACATGGCTACAGCTTCCCGTCTCTGTGCTTCAATCATCTTGTTGTAGTAGTCCCTTACCGAGAGTACGGATTTCACACGTGTCAAGAGCTCGACATTGTCAAATGGTTTCCGGATAAAGTCAACCACACCAGCCTGAAATGCCTTTTCCAGGTAATCCTTTTCTGAATAACACGTAATCATGATGACGGGTATGGAAGCGGTGGCCTCATCTTCCTTTAAAATCTCAACAGCCCTTACGCCGTCAATGCCGGGCATTTGCCAATCCATCAGTATCAGGTCAGGATTGGTCTCTCTGGCCTGCTTGATGGCTGAAGTACCATCAAACGCAACCATCAGTTCGCAATCCATCTTTCGCGACAGCACAATAGAAACCAATGAAACCGCATGAGGGTTGTCATCAACGACCAGGATTCGATTTTTTGGCATAGAATGAGATAAACATGAAAAATATAGGGTGAAGATAGCTGAAAATCCACTTACTATCAAACTTTTCCTTTCATTTTTTTATCTTTGCTTTACCAAACGCCACACCAACCATGCAACCGCTTCCCAATATTCTCATCGTAGATGATAATTCGACCAATATCCTATACCTTGAGATCATTTTAAGAAACATCAAAGCCAATTTGATCAAGGCGCTGTCGGGGCCAGAGGCCCTTACGTTGTCTCAAGGGGTTGACTTGTCGTTGGCCATACTCGATGTCCAAATGCCTGTCATGAACGGGTACGAACTGGCCATTCTGCTAAATGAGGACCGAGTTGAGAACAAGGTTCCCATCATATTTCTCACGGCAAACTTTCCCGAAAGCTCACGCATTCTTGAGGGTTATAAAGCAGGTGCGGTGGATTACATCATCAAGCCTGTCAATGAAATCATCCTGACCAGCAAGATCAAGGTCTTCCTGGAACTCTATTGGCAAAAGAGCCGTGTGGTTGAAAATACGGAAAAGCTCATAGCCTCGGAAGCAGAACTGCTTGAAGCCAAAAAGCAGCTTGAACAGATGAACGAATACCTGATCATGGCCATCGAACAGGAGCGAACATCCATTTCATTGCAGGTTCACGATGAGTTGGGACAAGCTATGACCGCCTTCAAAATGGACTTGAGCTGGTTGCGACAAAACATCCGGAACACAGAGGCAGCCGTTGATAAAATCGAGCGGATGGTTCATATGACCAACGATGTGATCCGTAAAGTCCAACGCATTTCGTCTGAATTGCATCCGGGATTGCTGGATGATTTGGGACTTGTTCCTGCCATCGAGTGGTACTGTCGTGAGTTTTCAGAGCGTACAGACATTGTTTGTGATCTGGATCTGGTAGAGAACGAGCAGATTTCCTCCGATGTAAACCTGGCCTTGTTCCGTATCTTTCAGGAATCCATGACCAATGTCATCCGGCATGCGGGAGCCTCAATGGTATCCATTCAACTCGGCCATTCGCCACAGACTACCCTGACTATCGCAGACAACGGAATTGGCATAGCGCCCGATAAGATATCATCGGGAAAATCTTTTGGCATTCTAGGCATGCGTCAACGGATCAACAAATGCGGGGGCATGGTTGACATCACCGCCACAGAAGGAAAGGGAACCACAGTAACAGTAACCATTCCCAATACGTCACAATTATGAACATCCTGATTGCAGACGATCACGCCATTGTACGTGAAGGGGTCAAACAAATTGTTCGCGGACTCCCTGAGGTAAAACTGATTGAAGAAGTCTCTGATGGAAACGAGGCCTTTTCAAAAATATGTTCCACTTCTTACGACATTGTTATTCTGGACATTTCGATGCCTGGAATGACAGGCTTGGACATCCTGCAACGCATGAAAGACAGGAATATAAAAGCCAGGGTGCTGATATTCAGCTTCTATCCACAGGAACAGTACGCCATTCGCGCCTTCAAACTAGGGGCATCCGGTTACCTATCAAAAGACAGTGCCTTTGATGAACTGGCTACGGCAATCCGAAAAATTGCTTCGGGTGGCAGGTATGTCTCTGCCGCCTTGGCCGAACGTCTGATCTTTCATGATTCGGAACGGGAGGACAAACAACCTCACGAAGCTTTATCCGAAAGGGAATTTCAGATTATGATGCTGTTGGCCAGGGGCAAATCCGTGACGGAGATTTCTCATGCCCTATTTCTATCAGACAAAACAGTCAGCACGTACAGAACCCGGCTTTTGGAAAAGATGAACCTGAAAACCAACGCCGATCTGACCATGTATGCCATTAAGAATAAATTGATTGAGTAATACTGACATATATCCATTTTTGTAGGGATTCCCCTACATCATTTTCCGTATTTCCGTCATATAAACAGCCCACTCCCTTTCACACATAGGAAAACGCCCTCTCTATCTTTGGGATATCAGAACCACCTAAATCCCAAAGTTATGAAAACAAAAGTAACACTGCTGACAGTAGCCGCTCTGGTTACGTTGGCGCTTGGGGCTCTCTCACAGACCACAGCCACGGGGCATGTTTCCGTAACCATCGTGTCCCCCATCTCAATTGCAAAGGTACAGGATATGAACTTTGGGCATGTATCCGTTGAATCGGGTGCAGGTACCGTCACACTTTCTCCTGAAAGCAAGGATCGTTTTGCCTCAGGCAACGTTGAATTGATGGACGGTGGCGACATTTCTGTGGCGGCTTTCACCGTAAAGGGCTATCAGGGTGCCACATTTTCGATTTTGCTACCTACTTCACCCATCGTCATCAACAATGGCAATAAGAACATGATGGTTACTGATTTCACCAGTACACCAAACGGATTCAGTGATCTGACAGACGGATCCAGGAACGTTTACGTAGGAGCCACATTGGTCGTAACCGGAGATCAACAACTGGGCGAATACGCATCCTCCACTCCTTTTCCAGTAACCGTGAACTACAATTAAGACATGGCACAGGTTACATTCACAAACACACTAATCGACACTCCCATGAAAATATTAATAGCAGACAGCCTTTCCATCATCCAGGATAGCATCAAGAAGATCCTGCCGTCACTATCCGTCAGAGCGGATGTGGACGAGGTGTCCGATGGAACCGACGCTCTCAGGAGAGTAGAATCTGGAGAATACGACATTGCCATCTTGGGTGATCAAATTCCGGGAATAAACGGAATAGGCATTCTTGAACACATCAAAGGCAAAAAGGGAAAAACCCGAATGTTCATTTTTACAGAACATCCAAAAGGACAAACCGCTTATCAGGCGTTCAAACTGGGCGCATCGGGTTATCTCTCGATGTTTAGCGCTTTCAACGTGCTGGATATGGCGTTGCACGATATTGCCTCGGGCGATGGATATGAGATCCCTGAATCGTGATCTCCGTCCGACCGAGACATTTTTGACTTAGATTTACTAGGTGGTTTTTGGTTTTTAAAAGAGGAAAGCCGATGGAGTGGTTACCATCGGCTTTCTCACGTTTTATTTGGATTGTTTCAGTTTTCCAAGATATGTGGCGAGGCGTGCGTAGAGTACCTCTCGATTAATGGGCTTAACAATAATGTCCGAACACCCGCAACTTAGTGCCTTTTCCTTATCAGATTCCAGCGAATACGCAGTAAGCGCTATGATGGGCAACGAAGGATTGAACGCCTTTATCTGACGAGTGGCTTCGTATCCATCCATCACCGGCATCTTCAGATCCATCAAAACCAATTCGACAGCTGTATCTTTTGCCCTTTCAACGGCTTCCTGTCCATTTTTGGCACGAATCACTTCCACATTCAGTCGCTTCACCAGCTCACGGATCAACATAAAGTTTAGATCTTCGTCCTCGGCTACCAAGATGGTCATTGCTACGTCGCCGTTAATACCGAGGGTTGGTAAAGTAGTCGCATTGTTTTTTACGCTCATGGTTGAAACAGGTTTGTATGGGAGCGTGAAATAAAAAGACGCACCCTTTCCAAGCAATGATTCCACCCATATTTTACCCCCATGAAGGTCAACATACGCTTTACAAATGGAAAGCCCCAGACCTGCCCCTCCATATTGACGGCTTATGGAACTTTCCACCTGACTGAAACGGTTGAAAATATCATCACGCATTGATTCCGGAATACCAATACCCGAGTCCTTTACGAAGAATTCCAAAAAACCCTGTTTCACCATATAGCCAAAACGAACATATCCGGATTGAGTAAACTTGAACGCATTGACCAGCAGGTTCGATACAATTTGTTGCAGTTTAGTTTCATCCGCCATGATGAGAGAGCGATCGTCGTCCAGCCCCCGGATGCACTCAAAAAGTAATCCCTTTTCGGCCGCCTTCGATGTAAACTGATCCAATTCGAATTGCATCAGGTGATTGATATTCAGCTCTCCTTCTGTCAATTTTTCCTGACCGGCCTCAATTGTCGCAATTCGGACAATATCGTCAATAATGGAAAGCAATTGTTGGCTGCTTTGCTGTATGACCTGAATGAAGTGGTCCTTTTGCTGGGGTTGAATGACAGGATCTGACAAGAATCCGGTAAATCCCATTATGGCATTCATGGGCGTTCGAATCTCGTGTGAAATATTGTGCAAAAACGCTGTTTTCAAGCGGTCACTTTCCTCAGCCTTCAGCTTGGCCTTCATCAGTTCCTGTTCAAGGTTTTTCAACGACGTGATGTCTTTCGACACACCAAACGTACCAATTATGACACCTTCTTTGTTTTTCAAGGGAAATTTGGACGTAATAACCCAGGTAACACGACCATCTTGCCATGTTTCCATCTCCTCGACATTGATCATGGCACGACCTGTCCGCATGATGGTTTGTTCGTCATCAAATGCTTTCTTTGCGTGTTCAGGTGAGAAAAAGTCAAAGTCCGTTTTGCCAATCAGTAAACGGTCATCATCGCTGGGTCCAAATACACGACCATACGCTTTATTAGAACGAATAATTCGGCTCTCCCTATCCTTAAAATAAATGACGTCCGGTGTATTGTCCATAAACGTATTCAACAAATATTGCTCGGCGAGCAGTGCCTCTTCGGTACGCTTGTGCTGAGTGATGTCAAACTGCATTCCTTGTGAACCAATCACCTTTCCATTTTCATCGAGGATGGGCGTCTTTACCACCTGAAAATAATCGACCAAGCCATTCTCGTGCGGGTAAGACTCTTCTACGACAATAGGCATACCATGACGCATAATCCACTCATGATGTTCCGTTCCCATCCCGGCCATCGTGCGTTGAATCGGCGGTTTGTGATACCCTCCGGATTGTTCTTTTTGTTCTTCATACAACGCCAGTTCACGGGGATTTTTTCCTACAATTTCTTCCTCTGACAAGCCTTTCAACTCACAGAATAACTTGTTCACATAGTCAAAACGGCCATCCTGTGTTTTGCGGAACACCCCGGCTGGAATGTGATTGACAAGGGAAGAATACAAGGCCCTCGACTCAATCAGTTTCTTTCTGTATCCCCAGTTTTCAACGCGCCTTAGCATGATCAAACCCAACAGCATGGTTCCAGCCGGATACAGCAAGATGATTGGAAGCACCATATATTTCAACGTAGGCAAGACCATCGCTTTTGGCAGCAGCAATGTTGAGAGCAACATGACCAAATGCACACACACCCCCATTAGCAACATTGTTCCCCACTTGGCAGGCTTACGGTTGAATCGAGTTGGAACGCCCCAAAGAATCCCTATCAATCCCGATGTGAAAATCACAAAAACGCCCATCCATTGACCGGCACCGCCAATAGCAATGCGATAAACAGACAAAAGGACCATGGACACCAAAGTTGGAACTGGCCCGATAAAAAAACCGGAAACAGCCAACAGAATGGATCGAGTATCGAAGAATAATCCAGGATTCAAAGTCCATGGAGTCAACATCAACAAAAATCCGATGAGGGCAATCAGCATTCCAGCCAAAAACTTACCGTACCATTTGCGGATGATTTCACCTTGTATCCACAAGTAGTCATACAACAACACCGCCGAAATAAGAATGGCTGTATTCTGAAGCAGACTGATGAAAAGGGATTGTGCTACCATGGAATTGTTTGCAGAAAGAAGCCTAACAGGTTGTCATGCGTAAATTTGTTCCAAAACCAAATGTACAAAAAATATTTTTCAACCATCATTCCCAACCGGGCAATTATCTTGGAATCATATCAACGTTTAGACAAAGACAGATTGGCAGCAGCCATCGGATGAAAAAGCAAAGAGGCCACCTGTGACAGGCAGCCTCTTAAAACTTCTGAATTAAGTTAGTTTATGCCGGATGAATAGCTTCAACCGGACAAACGTCGGCGCAGGTACCGCAATCGGTGCAAATTTCCGGATCAATCTTGTAGATATCTCCCTCGGAAATGGCTTCCACCGGACATTCATCGATACACGTACCGCAGGCGATGCAATCTTCACTAATTACGTGAGCCATGATAAAAATAATTTAATGAGTGTTACTTGACAGGGCAAATGTACGTAAAAATGCATGACTTCCAAATAAACCGGCAATAAATCCTGCCGAAATTCGTTTGTATATTTCGCAGGACACCTGACTGTTATTCAGCCCAGCTGAGTGGTCCGGACTTTTCTTTTGAATGTCATTTCATGAAACAAACCCACATACATCGACTTATATATTTTTTTCTCCTGGTAGCAATCCCCTTGACTCTACCCGCTCAGAAAAAGGTGCAATACCTGCAATATGAAGATTTGAAGCCCTATCACTTCGGTTTTCTGGTAGGCACGCACACGCAGGACCTGGTTCTGTCCCACTCGGGCACCATAGATGCCGAGGGCAACCGCTGGTACGGAAGTGTGCCCACTTACGCCCCGGGGTTTTCAGTTGGTGTTCTGGGAGACCTACGACTGGCAGATTTTCTTAGCTTGCGTTCTTCACCCACCATCCATTTTGGAAGCAAGAATGTGGCACTCACCTCTGATGCTCAAGGATCAGAAATCGTCCGCTCTGAAATCCGCTCAAATTATTTCATGTTGCCCCTAAGCCTTCGGTATAGAGGAGCCCGTACGGACAATTACAGACCCTACCTGATGGGCGGAGTGAGCGCAGGCATCGACATGGGAAGGGACAAACACGAGCCCCTCCTATTGACACGCATTCACCCTTATGTTGAATTCGGAGTTGGTTGTGACTTGTACCTGCCTTATTTCAGACTTGTACCTGAACTGAAGTTCTGCCTCGGATTGAACGACATACTGATCCACCATAGAACAGACCAGGACAGCGAAGCCTTTCTGCGATATACCAACGCTTTCGATCGCATTACCTCGCGATTGCTGGTACTTTCCCTTCAGTTCGAATAGAACAGGTCGGTTATTCTACAAGCAGATCCAGTCTTCCTATGTACAGACCCCCCTTTCCGGCCTGATTGATAATGACGTTTTCACCATTCAGGTTCTGAACCACGGTTGGCTCCTTCAATAATGTATGCGAATGACCACCCAATATGACATCAATGTTTCGGGTTCGTGCTCCCAGCATCAGATCGTCCGGAATCTGCCCTTTCATATCATACCCCAGGTGGGACAAGCAGATCACAAGGCTGCACTTCTTTGATTCCTTCAACCATAAGGCCGTCTTTTCAGCTGTCTCTACCGGATCCAAATACACAACCCCCTTGAAATTCCCTTTGTCTATAAGGCGCTCAGGGTTAATATTGGCGCTTACCACACCTACACGCAGATTTCCGCAACGAGTCACCAACCATGGCACCACAAGGCCCTCCAAGTCACTGCCTGCCACCTTGTAATTGGTACAGACTACAGGAAACCTGGCTTTTTTCAACATGACTGCCAACGCTGCAACCCCGTTGTCAAACTCGTGATTGCCCAACGTGATGGCTGTAGGTTTGAGACCATTCAACATGGTTATCTCAGCTTCACCCCTGAAAAAGTTGAAATAGGGCGTGCCTTGCACGAAGTCACCGGATTCAAATACCAGCACATGGGATTCTTCCGACCTGATTAGACGGCACATGGCTTCCCAACGAAGAATGCCACCTTTATCAGGATGCTTCGGGTCATCTTTTGGAAGCGGATCCAGTTGGCTGTGCAGGTCGTTGGCATGCAGAATGACCAATGGAACCTCGGCCGACACAAATCCACCCGCAGCAACCGACAAAAGCACACAGAGGAAAAAAGCGCTGCACCTTTCGCTCTTTGTTCCCATGGTATTGATATTCTCTTTCATGGTAAAACAGTTATTCGACCATCCAATGATGCCTGAACAAGCTTTCCAGCGGCCGTCAGTTTTTCAATTTGCCGGATATAGCAATCCCTGACCTTGCAGCCAAGGTTCGTTGTTTCATCGGCCTTTAAAAGTGCCGATAAACCACCGTTCCCCCTGGCCAGGTAATCGAAGGTAGCAAGAACATATGTCTTGTTCTCATCGATGGGTTCACCACCCACAGTGGCCTGTTGGACCACTCCGTTTCGACACGTCAAACGAGCACCGGACAAACCCTCGCCTCCAACCCTGGCTATTTGTTGAAACAACGACATGACATGCTTCCCCTTGATTTTCAGCAGAACAAGCTCATCTTCAAACGGCACTACCCTAAAAATGGCCTCTTCGGTCAGGATGCCCTTGTTCAATGCGGCCCTGATGCCTCCTATATTAATGACGGACAGATCTACATTGGTCATTGACAGCGCTCGGGCTTCTTCCAGCAACTGGTCGGCCAAAAAGTTCGAAAGGGGACTCTCGGGCCTGCCGGCTGTCATCCTGCTTGTGACCGTGCCGATCTGCCTTACCACTGACTGCCCCATTTTTCGCTTAAAGTCAGCAAGCTGCTTCCTCATGGATGCATTCAGATTGGCGTCATATTCCGCCGTTACCTCCAATTGGCTAGCCGATCGCATGGTTATCCTTGCCGTTGCATGGTTGAACCATATGCCGGACAGGAGTAATAACAAGACGAAAAGAGTCTGTTTCATGGGCAGGTTTTGCTGGCTAATTTAGGCAAAAAACGGCTGACACTCTTGTGGATGCAGTTTTTTTTTCATTCCTTTGCATCCGCTTTGCGTAATCGCTGGCAGGAATAAGTGTAGCCTGTTATGTTGCGCCAGTCTGTAATCTATAATTCCGTTTATCATGGATTTAATGAAAGTGGCCGAACAGGCCTTCGCCACAGGGAAGGAACACCCCGCATTCAAAAGTGGCGACACCGTAACCATCGCTTATCGTATCAAAGAAGGCAACAAGGAACGTATTCAGCAGTACCGCGGCGTTGTCATCAAGATCAACGGTCACGGCGAAAAGAAACGCTTTACCGTTCGCAAGATGTCCGAGAACGTTGGTGTGGAACGTATTTTCCCGATTGAATCTCCGTTTATCGAAAGCATCACGGTAAACAAAGTGGGCAAGGTACGTCGCGCAAAACTGTACTACCTGCGTAAACTCACCGGTAAAAAAGCCCGTATCAAGGAAAAACGCTCCTGATCAAAACGGGGCTCTTGCCGCAACAAGGCTTCATTTACTCATAGAATGGCATCCTTTCTCGAAAAGGATGCCATTTTTTATTGTTTTTGCGTATTTTTGGGCACTATTTTGATCACACATTCATGTTAAAACGCCTATCAATCACGGTCTTTTCGTTGGCCTTACTGAGTATATCGACCTATTCGGCAGAGAACCCAAACATGGCCACAGTCGGCCAAACCGTTATTTCCAGACTGACCACACAGCTTAAGGGTTTTCCGCAAGAAAAAATTTACCTGCATCTGGACAAACCCTATTACGCCGTTGGTGAAAAGATCTGGTTCAGGGCCCACATGGTCCACGCCGCCTTGAGCCTACCCTATGAGCTGAGCCGCTACATCTATGTCGAACTGATTGACAGCAAGGATGTGGTGGTCTTACGCGAGAAAGTCAGACCTATAGACGGTATGTATTACGGTCAGATGCCGCTTTCGACCGATTTTACCGAAGGATGGTACTCCATCAGGGCATACACCAATTACATGCGCAATGTTGATGAAGGGTTCTTCTACCGGAGAACGCTCTACATTGGCAACAACCTGCGCGAACAAGAAAAAGCCAAGAAGGACATCTACACCAAACAATCAACAGGACTCACATCGTCGCCTTTCCAAATACACTTCTATCCCGAGGGGAACCACCTTATTCCCGGCAATGTCCAGGCAATCGGAATCAGGTCGACAAAGGCCGATGGCAGCCCGGTCAATGTTACCGGAAAACTATTGGATGCGAAAAACAACGAAATCGGCACATTCAACACGCATATGGGAGTTGGACTGGTCCACATCATGCCGGAAGAAGGACAACTCTATGCTGCAACCTGCAAGGATGAACAGGGCAACCTCCAAACGGTAAAACTGCCGCTTGTTTCCATAAAGGATTTCGCTTTGTCTGTAAAACAAAACAAATCGGCCATCCAGGTTTCACTCCAGACTCCAGGCGGCAATCCACTCACCGACACCCTTCTGCTGGTAATCCATCAACGGGGCATACCGTTGTTCCAGGATTACTTTGCATCAGACAGAAATGAACTCACACTCTCAAGCAAAAACTTTCAGGAAGGACTGTTGCAATTTATGCTGATCGACAGGCAATACAACGTACTGAGCGAACGTCAGATCTTCATACAGGAACAAAACAGGGCTCAAGTCACGGTCACAACCGACAAGGCCACTTATAGGCGGCGCGAGCGGGTCAATGCGACCATCCAACTGACAGACGCTGCGGGAAAACCAATCAAGGGAAATTTCTCAGTCAGTGTAACCGATGACGCCGATGTTGTCTACGACCAGGATGGCGAAACCATTGAAAGCCGATTGATGCTTCAATCGGAAACACAACACGCACTGTTCAACCCTGGCTATTACCTGAAAATCGATAACAAACAGGCGGCTTCAGAATTGGACATGCTGATGTTGACACATCCGTGGACACGGTACGACCTATCCTCTGTCATGAAGGGAACAATCAAAAAGGGTGACGCGTATCTCCTTGAACGTGGATCCTCCATTTCCGGTCAGGTGATGAGTTACCCCAGCAAAAAAGGATTGCCGGGAAACCATGTTTCATTGTTTATTCCAAAACCAAGCCATGTCGATGCCAAGAGCACCGATAAGAACGGTCTTTTTTACTTTGACGGATTTGAATTTCCCGACAGTACAAAGATCATGCTCGAAGCCAAAGTTTCCTTGTCCAGCTTTATTCGATTGATTGTTGACAAAGACAGTTTTCCCGATGTCAGGCTGACGTTGCCAATCATAAACGAACCAACGCTGAAATCCACCATGAAATCGTTTATGAACAAAAGTCGTGAACGGTATTTTCAGGAAACCGGCGTAAGGATCATCAACCTGAAAGAAGTCGAGGTCGTGGCTCAAAAACAGGAAAAGGAAAAACTCGAACGATTCAGACTCGATCGGGGAGTCGCGTATTTCAGTCCAAATCATACCATCAAGCAAGACCGCTTGGAGACAGCTAATTCAATAATGGACTTATTGATAACCGTACCCGGTGTTTCGTTGAATCCAGACGGGACAGGCGTACTGATGCGCAACAAAACTCCCTTGATCATGGTAGACAACATCAAACGCGACATGAATGAGTTGACCATGATCACGCCCACTGAAGTCGAGCTGATCGACATCCTCAAAGAGGCGTCCGATCTGGCGGCATATGGTACAAGCGGTGCCAATGGCGTCATATTCATCCATCTCAAACGGGGAGAAGCGGCTACCCATTCGAAAGAACCCGAATCCAATCAAGCCATTATCCAACCTTTGGGCTATTGTGTACCGGAGACCTTTCCACAACCCAATTACTTAAACTCGGATATCAGGCTGAACGGCATTCCCGATTTAAGAAGCACCTTATTCTGGAAACCAAACGTTGTGTGTGATGCAAATGGAAAAGCTACGGTAAACTACTTTATGGGAGACAATCAGGGATCTTGCACCCTTACAATCGAGGGTGTTACCCCGGATGGAAAAATTATTCGCTATCAGGGAAAAATAAACTCCCGGAAATAAGCCACCTGTAATCGGATACTATCGGGGATCTTGCCTTGGGTCTATACCCCAATACAGCTTCCTTCTGAGTGTTTGTATGAAAGAGTGCCCCAGTGGTTTGACCGCCTTGATGGTGTAATCTGCCATGGATACTTGCAAATGAGCTGTACATGGCAATTGGAACGACTCGCCATCCAACGACACCAGAAAATTGTGGCTTCTGCTTTCAATTTCCAAATTGATGATGGATGCATCTCCCACAATGATTGGTCTTACCGCCAGGTTATGGGGTGCCACGGCTGCTATCAACAGATCACGGCTGGTTGGCAACAATATTGGCCCTCCCACGCTCAGTGCATATGCAGTGGAACCTGTTGGCGTGGAAATCAGCAACCCGTCAGCCTGATAACCGTTAAGGTACTCCCCATTGACAAAAACATGGATGTTGATCATCGAAGAGCTGTCACCTTTCAGCACGGCAATTTCATTCAATGCGCAGGGATACTCGTTAAACAACTGACCATCAACATACAACTGAACCAATCGCAACTCATCAATGGTGTATCTTTTTTCGCTAATATCCTGCAGAAAAGGCCGCAAATCCACACATTCGGTATCCGCCAGGAAACCCAGACGCCCGGTATTGATGCCCAAAATGGGAATACCCTTGTTGCCGATGCGGTGCGCTGTTCGCAAATAAGTGCCGTCACCACCTACACTGACAACAAAATCAGCAGTAAAATCATCCCCATCAATCAATCCATCCACACGAGGCGGATCCGTCATGACAGTTGTCAGGAAATCGTAAAAATTACGGCAAACAAGGAGCGAGCATCCCGTGTTGCGAAAGACATCGAACAGACTTACTACATGACACCGTTTCTCAGATTGAAAACGGCTTCCGAAAATGGCAATGGTTAATCCATTCATGACATCATCAATTTGATAGTGGGCAGGTACAGTCCGACGGTTTTGTTTTAAATCGTTTTAACAACTCAAAAGTGATTTGATCAGAACCCTATACCTTCATACCTGAAAAAAAGATGTAACTTTGCGAACAGTGGTTGTCCGTTTTCCTTCCAAAGACTCTCAAGGCAGGTGATTGACACACAAAAGTGAGAAATCTTTGTGACATGACAAAACTTAGTGTAAACATCAATAAAATCGCCACGCTCAGGAATGCCAGAGGTGGTAATGTACCTGACGTATTAAAAGCTGCGGTTGATTGCGAAGCTTTTGGAGCCGACGGAATCACGGTCCATCCAAGACCCGATGAACGGCATATTCGTTACGACGATGTGCTGCAACTCAGACCATTAATTACAACTGAATTCAACATCGAAGGGAATCCTGAAAAACGTTTCATGGATTTGGTGCTCAAAGTCAAACCGCACCAAGTGACATTGGTACCGGACACGCACGACGCTGTCACTTCGAACGCAGGCTGGGACACTACGGCTCATTTCTCTTTGTTGACGGATATCATTGACGAACTTAGGAACAACGGCATCCGCAGTTCCATATTTGTGGGAACTGACATCAAAGACATTCAAAATGCGGCCAAGATCGGCGCGGATCGAATCGAACTGTATACCGAGCCATTTGCAGCCGGGTACTCCAAAAACAAAGATTCCGCCATAGCCCCTTTCATTGAAGCCGCGAAAGTGGCAAAGAGCCTTGGACTGGGTGTGAACGCAGGGCACGACCTAAACCTGGAGAATCTGTCCTTTTTTCATGAAAACATTTATTGGATTGAAGAGGTATCCATTGGCCACGCTCTGATTGCCGATGCTCTTTACCTCGGTTTGAAAAAAGCCATCGAATCCTATAAAAATTGCCTTCGCTAACTAAACCCACTTCATATGAACCTGTTCCTGTTCCTTCAAGCCACCGGGGAAACGCTACCAGTTCTTTCCGACATCAAAGAAGCCGCCACCCAGGCTCCCTCCTTGAGCTTTTTTGACATGGCTCTAAAAGGTGGTTGGTTGATGATCCCGTTGGTGTTGTTGTTGTTCCTTGCCATTTATATATTCATCGAACGCCTGATGGTAATCAACAAGGCATCTAAAGACGATCCTTCGTTCATGGACAGGATCAAAGATTATATCCAGGGGGGCAATCTTGATTCAGCTATCAAATTGTGCAAAAAGACACAGACCCCTTCTTCCAGGATGATCGAGAAAGGCATTACCCGCATTGGCCGACCAATGAACGACGTTCAAATTGCCATTGAGAATGTGGGCAATATTGAAGTTTCCAAACTCGAGCGAGGGCTTTCGGTACTCGCTTCTGCCGCAGGCGGTGCCCCAATGATTGGATTTCTGGGGACTGTCATGGGAATGGTACAGGCGTTCTTCGACATGGCTACGGCCGGAAGCAACGTGGACATCACTGTTCTATCTTCAGGAATTTATGTAGCCATGGTAACCACGGTGGGAGGACTCATTGTTGGCATTTCTGCCTACTTTGCATACAACTACCTGGTTTCCAGAATCAAGAGCATTGTAAACAGTCTGGAATCCAAGACCATGGAATTCATGGACTTGTTGCATGAACCCACGAAACAGTGACACCATGGCCCTGAAACAAAGAAACAAGATCGATGCCAGTTTCAGCATGTCGTCCATGACCGACATCATTTTTTTGTTGCTTCTGTTTTTTATGATCACCTCAACGGTTGTAAATCCAAACGCTATAAAAATCCTGCTGCCTGAAAGCAAGCAACAGACTTCAGCCAAACCGCTTACCCGAGTCACGATTGATAAGGATCTAAACTATTACGTCGCTTTTGGAAAAGAAAAGGAACGCCTTGTCAGTTTTGAGGAAATTGAGTCTTTCCTGCAGTCCAAGATTCTCGAGGAACCTGACATGTATGTAGCCTTGTATGCCGATGAAACCATCCCCTATAAGGAATTGGTAAAAGTCCTCAACATTTGCAACAACAATAAATTCAAGTTGGTTCTGGCAACCCGCCCGCAAAAGGATGACGATCCCGAAAATTAACCGGACCGCATTGGCGGTGACATGCCTGATTTACCTGTTGCTCGCCGCCATGTTACTGTTCTTCGGTTTGGAACGCACCATACCTCCAGAACAGGAGGAAGGTCTGTTGGTTAATTTTGGAACGACGGATGCTTCATCGGGCCTTCTCGAACCAACCGAACAACAAACTCCCGACCAGGCATCAACCATTTCCCCGGAACCCTCTGCGGAAGAATTGCTGACGCAAGATATAGAACCCTCTGTCAATCTGGAGAAAAAAAAGAAAGAAGACGATCGAAAAAAGATTCAGGCCGAACAAGAACGAAAAGCATCTGAGATTCGACTTCGGACTGCCAATGTCTTTGCACGCTCTACCGGAGAATCGTCCAATGAGGGAAACGCCTCCTTCGGTACAGGAAATCAAGGAAATCCGAATGGCGATCCCAATGCCCCACATTCAGCAGGAAGCGGCTATGGGAATTTTTCACTGGACGGCCGTAAGGTGGACGGCATGCTTCCAAAGCCCTCCTATACCATTCAGGATGAAGGCACTGTTGTTGTCAAGATTGTTGTAAACCCCAAGGGAACCGTCATTTCGGCCACGGTTAATCTTCAGGGAACCACAACCGACAATCCGGCTCTTCGTTCGGCAGCATTGAATGCAGCAAAATTGGCGCGCTTCAACAACATTTCGGGAACACAAAACCAAACTGGCTCCATTACGTATCGGTTTAGATTACGCTAACACCCAACCATATGAAACCACTCTTTATTTTCCTGGCGCCTGGATTTGAAGAAATTGAAGCCATCAGCATCATCGATGTACTCAGGCGAGCCCAGTTAAACGTGACCAGTGTTTCCCTTTCGGGTGATTCGGCTGTAACCGGCTCCCATGGGATTACGGTCCAGACCGACGCCCTCTACCCCGAGATCAACCTGGAAGATGCAGCCATGCTTATCCTTCCCGGTGGCATGCCCGGAACAAACAACCTGAATGTCCACGAGGGATTGAAAAAAGCGATCAAGGATCATGCTGCCGCCAACAAACCCATTGGTGCCATTTGTGCAGCGCCTCTTATCCTTGGACAATTGGGTTTGCTACACGGCAAGCAAGCAACCTGTTTTCCAGGGTACGAGCAGCATCTTACGGGAGCCCTGCTATCAAAGAAAGCCGTCGTTCAAGATGGCACGCTATTGACTGCCAACGGCCCTGGCGCCGCCATACGGTTTGCCTTGTCAATCGTACAGCAGTTCAGGGGCGAAGCTACCGCCGAAGAATTGTCCAGGCAGTTGAAAATCTGAATAAAAATGCGTATCTTAGTTCCTTAAGCGAGAACCAACTAAAACCGCACATCATGAGAATAGAAAAAATTGTCGGCCGCGAGATTCTTGATTCACGCGGCAATCCGACTGTTGAAGTCGACGTGTACCTGGAATCAGGCGCATTTGGTAGGGCCTCTGTACCCTCCGGCGCCTCAACGGGTGAGAACGAAGCCATCGAGTTAAGGGATGGCGATCCGAAACGATACCTTGGGAAAGGCGTTGGTAAGGCTGTAGACAACATCAACACCATCATCGCTCCGGCACTTGAAGGATGGCCTGCTTTGCAACAAACCGCCATTGATAATGAGCTGATCCGGTTGGATGGTACAAAAACAAAATCAAACCTTGGCGCGAACGCACTGTTGGGCGTCTCACTCGCTGTTGCCAAAGCGGCGGCCAGCTACCTCGACTTACCCCTGTATCGCTACATAGGTGGAACCAACACCTACGTATTGCCAGTTCCAATGATGAACATTATTAACGGCGGCTCACATTCCGATGCACCGATTGCATTCCAGGAATTTATGATTAGACCCGTGGGCGCTACCTCATTCAAGGAGGGGCTGCGTATGGGAGCCGAAGTTTTCCATTCCCTAAAAAAGGTTCTGCACAAACGCGGTCTAAGTACCGCAGTTGGCGACGAGGGCGGTTTCGCTCCTGCCTTGAAAGGGACTGAAGATGCGCTCGAATCAATCATTGAGGCCATCAAACAAGCGGGGTATTCCACCGAACTGATTCACATCGGTCTGGATTGCGCCTCCTCCGAATTTTATTCGAACGGCATTTATGATTATTCCAAGTTTGAAGGGCCCAACGGTGCCAAACGCACGTCTGAGGAGCAAGCCGCTTACCTTGAGGAACTGATTTCAAAATACCCCATCGACTCCATCGAAGATGGTATGTGCGAAAACGACTGGGCAGGCTGGAAGCTGCTCACCGACAGGATTGGCAACCGTTGCCAACTGGTTGGTGATGACTTGTTCGTGACCAACGTCGAGTTCCTGAGACGTGGTATAGCGGAAGGCTGTGCCAACTCGATCTTGATTAAGGTCAACCAAATAGGCACCCTGACAGAGACATTGAACGCCATCGAAATGGCACACCGTCATGGGTACACATCAGTCACATCTCATCGTTCGGGTGAGACAGAGGACAGCACCATTGCCGACATTGCGGTGGCCACCAATTCGGGACAAATCAAGACCGGCTCTTTAAGCCGTTCTGACAGAATGGCAAAGTACAATCAACTTCTCCGTATCGAGGAGGAACTAGGTGCTTCAGCCGTTTACGGTTATCAACGTGTCAAGTGAATCATCCTGCTATGTAACACCTCCATGGGTGGCCGTTTCCGTTTGACAGACGGATACGGCCTCCTTGGATTTTTTTATACTTGTAACATTCATGAATAAGAACATTATTTTACTTTTGATTTTGGTTTTCTTTTCAGGCAGCCTGAACACTGTTGCACAACGTCATCAGGGTAGACCGGCCGTTCTTCAGGAAATACCGGTTCAGTCAGTACTTAAAGAGACCTTTTCCGAAGAAGCCACGCTGAAAAAAGCATCGGACTACTGGTTCAAGGTTGTCAACCCAAAAGGAAAAATCCTTGGATACGCCATGACAAGTACCGATTACTGCAAAGACGTGAAAGGATTTGCCAACACAACTCCAGTCGTCATTATCACCGACAAAAAATTCACCATCAAAAAGGTGGCCATGCTTTCCAACTACGAATCACCCAATTACGTCAAGCGACTGGTCGATGGTGGATTCTTTAGCAATTGGGTTGGAAAGAAAGTAAAAGAAGCCCAAAAAGACAGGGTTGATGGATACACGGGTGCCACTTATACAGCTAATGCTGTTGTCAAGAACGTGAACTTCCTGCTTGAGAACGGGGGAAAGAAATTGCCCAAGTAAGCTTAGTAAAGGGACATGTAAACCTGTCGGACAAAATCCTGGTAAACCCTGTCGGTATACCAGGATACTTTGTTTGTATAAAACAGTATGATCAGATTTTCCTTTGGATCGATTATAAACTCGGTGCCATAGCACCCACTTCCGAACAGCGATCCTTTTGATTTCATGGAACGGACAGCCAACTCACGGTTGACAATCTCAAGCCCCAGTCCATATTTGTTTTTTCCGGAAACTCCAAACAGCTGGTCAGAACTCATCTGTTCAATGGTCTTTCGTGACAAAATCCGCTTTCTGTTGTAAACGCCACCGTCCAGAATCATCTCGCAAACATGGGAGAAATCATCAATGGTTCCACTCATTCCGGATCCACCTCCAAAAAAACGGCGGTTGCTCGACAGGGGATACACTTGTTCCAGAGAATCTTCCGACAACGATACCGAATCCTCCTGTGAAGACTTTTGATACAACGGCACCAACCGTTTTGACGCTTTCCTGGTTAGATAAAAATGGGTATTCTTCATGTCCAACGGTTCCAATATTCGTTCCTCGATGAGTTTATCCAGTCGTTTACCGGAAACCACCTCAGCCAAACGGCCGGCAACTTCCATCCCAAACCCCTTGACAAATCCAGTACCCGGATCAAATTTCAGTGGTAGTCTGGACATTCTTCGGACTATTTCTTCTGTTGTGACAGTCGAATCGGAGTCATTGTAAAAAATGGCCCTGACATCCTGATCGTATGTATCATAAGCAATGCCCGAAGTATGACTGAGAAGTTGTCGGATGGTTACATCTCCATTTGCCGGCCTCGTAACCAAGTCACCTCCTTCATACGACCCGGACAGCCTGACAACCGATTGTGAAAACTCTGGCAAATACTGTTTTACAGGATCATCCAAGTCAAACTTTCCTTCCTCGTACAACGTCATCAAAGCAAGGGTTGTGATCAATGCCGTTTGGGCCTCCATTCTAAATATCGCATCCCTCTTAATGGATTTCTTCCCTCTAAGATCGGTTTTACCAAACGACTTGACATAAACGTCCTTCCCTTTATAGGACACATAGCAGACAACAAAGGGCACAGCTTGATCATTGATCGCTTTTTTCATACAATCGTCTATTCGGCTGAGTCCCTCCGATGAAAAAACGGTTCCAACACGGATTTTCTCTCCCGCTGTTTTCCTTACGCGCTCCACTGACCGACACGGCAATGCCACCAATATGGCAATGCCTAGCAACAAGGCGATACGTACCGTTTTCATAATGCTTTACACTTAAATTGAACTCAATGCTGTAGTTAAATAATGCCAGAAACGCTCCACACTGGCTACTTCTACTTTTTCATCGGGTGAATGCGGAAATGAAATGGTAGGACCAAACGAAATCATTTCCATGTCTCCTACCGCGTGTTGAATGATACCGCATTCAAGACCGGCATGAATAACGTTCACTTCAGGACGTTTACCAAACAAACGTTCGTAAGCTGCCACCATGACATCCATTAAATAAGATTTCAGATTGGGCATCCAACCCGGATAATCACCCGAAGTGCCCACCTTAGCACCAGCCAATGAACATGTGCTCTGAATCATCGAAACAAGCTGCTCCTTCATGAAATCAGAGGCACTTCTCACCAGGAATTGACATATTACCTCGCCCTCGCGGGTCTCTACAATTGAAAGGTTGGATGATGTCTCCACCGTTTTCTGCATGCCGGGGATGTACCGAATAACGCCGTCATGCACAGCAACCATGGCATTGATGACATCATCCTGTACTTCAACTGGCAATACGCCATTCGGCAGGTTCACCGGTAAAACACCAATCGATATAGCGTCTTCAATACCGTTGTACAGTTGTTTTAAGGAAGATTCTGTCTCTTTTATGTATTTCACCAGTTCCTCGTAACGGGATTCCGGAACGGTTAAAACAGCAAAAGCCTCCCTGGGTATTGCATTGCGCAACGTACCTCCACGATAGGCAGCCAGGCGCACACCAAAATTTCGTACAAGGAGCTTCAATAAATTAAACATGACCTTGTTGGCGTTTGCCCTACCCAAATGAATGTCAACGCCGGAATGCCCCCCTTTCAGTCCGGTCAACGTCAGCTCTATGGCACGGTGTTTATCCGAAACAGGTGACAACCTTTCGTAAGCAAATAACGCATCTACATTTACACCACCAGCACAGCCGACAAATAATTCTCCCTCAGCTTCAGAGTCAAGATTGATTAATGTACGTCCATCAATTGAATCTGCAGCAAGCCCGAATGCGCCGTCCATACCCGTTTCTTCATCTATCGTGAAAAGAGCTTCTATTGGTCCATGCACAAGTGTTTCCGAAGCCAGGACAGCCATGATGGCAGCAACCCCGATTCCATTATCAGCACCCAATGTCGTATCGGTAGCATGGACCCATCCATCCACCAATCGTGGTTTGATGGGATCTTTTTCGAAATCGTGGATTATATGGCTGTTTTTCTGAGGCACCATATCCAAATGTGACTGCAACACAACGATGCGACGTGACTCCATACCCAGAGTGGCGGGTTTGGTTATCAGAATATTTCCAATTGCATCTTTTTTTGTTGGCAATCCTAGTTTTTGTCCAAATTCAATCATGAAATGTTGAATCGGCTCCATATGGCCGGATGGTCTGGGAACCTGGGTCAATGCATAGAAATGTTGCCACAACTCGGTAGGGTTAAGTTTGCTGATCGTGTCTTCCATCTGTTCGTTCATTAAAAAAAAATGTACCACCGGTTAAAACCAGGTGGTACACAAAAATAACACAACCGAGTGTATATACCCTATAAAAATGCAAAAATCAATAGTTTTCAGGTTTGAAATTTTCAGGTTTCAATTGCTTCGAAGAAATATTGTGTGTCAGTTCGTTGTTGTTCGGTTTATAAAACAACTTGATGTATGCAACATCACGTAAGAAATCAATATTCCCCACTTCCACCTTAATGATATCCAGCCCCGTACGGTTTTTCAAATCCTCAATAAGCTCCTTTTCACGTTCAGGCACCACATTCTGAATCTTGTCGTACAGTACAATCTTGAAAGCAGTATGTTTGAGAACTTTGTTGTTTTCAAGTATCCATGTGACAATCAAGAACAACATGTTGGTCGCAAACAATTCAGAGTAACTGACAGTCATTGCCAGTCCGTTGATCACAGAAATACCGATGATTTCAAACAAGTATGTCATTTCCCGAATGGGAACCGTTTCCGTTCGATAACGTATCATGCCAAAGATGGCAAACAATCCCAAAGCAAAACCCATTTGCAACTTGACATTGTCTAACAGGAAGATCAACAGGAAAATAGTGACACTGAAAAGCAGGAAGGTAAAGTAATAGTCCCGGCGTTCACTTTTCTTGTAGTAAAAAAACTGGATGATAATCCAACATATCAATAAGTTGAAACCAAAACGAATGAGCAATTGTGCCAAACTTGGACCATCAAAAAGGGGAATATCCAGGAAATTATAATTGGGCACATCTTGGACGGTACCGGTCGAAAGTAGTTGTTCCTTTAGTAAGAGATCTGTAGAAGTCATTTTTCTGTACTGGTTAATTTATTGATGTATCTAATCTTAGTTCTAAATCGGTTGTTTTTTGCCGATGGATCAGTCATGACAGTTCCCAAGCAGTACTTGCTTATGCCTTTCGGACGAATCCGGCAATCCAGCAAATAGTCCTTGATTTTTGAGTGCACCCTTCCGTCCTGTTTAAGTTCAATGATGATCAAATTATTCATTACCACCTGTTTACCATTCCTGCAATTGAAAAAATGCAGGTTTGTGTCTATGGTTATCCGCTCAGAAAGGTTGTTGTTCACCAACGTGATCCGATCAAATGAGGTATTTACATGTGGAAAAAGGCGTTGTTCGTCATACGGAGAATTTTGTGTCAGAAACTCGTGCAGTTCAGTATTTAATGATTCACAAACTTCCTGATCTCCCTGCAATTGAACCCTCACCTTGTTTGTACGTCCCTTGTTGTTTTTTTTCTTTATCTCCAGAAAGTGCAAATCTGAATCGACATATGTCCTCAACCGTACTTTCTGACGAGGAAGCTTACCATTCTGGTGGAGTGTGTACATTTCCAGGTCGCTGGTGTCGTAATACTGCGTACTGTATTGGCTGATGGAATGACCTTCCACATGCTGAATGCGAAAATCCTTTTCGGCAAATTCAAGCAACTTGGGGAGCAGGCTCGAGGGGGCAAGGTACTTGGTATCTATCCGATTCATCAACCGGACACCTTTCATTTCGGCCAGCGTAATAGGCTTGATGTGGTTGCACAAGGTTTGCATCAATGTATTGTTCATTATATCAGTCACTGCATTGTCACAATTTAACTCCCAACCCGATGGTAAGGACATTTGATCGTTCGGCCTCATCGCTGTCAACATCTGATGTATACAGATATCCCAACTTGACAGACCATTTTTTCTGAATCGTATATTTCACACCGGCACTCCATCGATAGCTCTTGAATTGCATCGCGTCTGATCCATTTTCTAGGGCGTTGAATAATTCAACAAAAGCAAACGGTTCAAGAGGCAATCCTTTTATGTTGTATGATACACCAGCTTTCGAACGCAACACAAATTTCGGGTTTGTTTTTGCAGTCGACAACGAATCGAGAACCCTGTACGTAGATTGTACACGTTCTCTCAGTGTAAAATCAAATCGACCGAGGGTATATTCGCCTTCACCGTATACATTGAACCGGTGTCTCAGTTCCCAGAAATTGTGTTCGTGCTTGTTATCCCTTGGATGATAGTAATTGATCAACACATAGGAGGCTCCGGCTGTAAGGTAGGACCCAATTCCGTAACTGAGATCCACGGATGTCTCAAATTTATCGGTCGTCAACAAATCGTTCCTCAACCGAAATTCCTCTTCCACCTTCAACTTCAAACCGTTGTTGAATTTTTTACTGACTTCCACACCGGACCAGATACCAAAATCAGCATCCTGAGCTGCCACGGCACCTGCAAGTGTACATAATGCAGCCAGCAGAAGCCCCTTTTTATTTATCATTTTAACTATATTTCTCATTGCACCGTGTAGCTGAATACATCATGCTCGGCTCCGGCAGGCATGTAGGTTCTTGTTCTGGTGGCGTTTCCCCTAACCGCTTCTATGTAAAAACGCACTCTTACGCCCGAGCGTTGCGGGTTGATCAGTGCTGAATAGACGCCATCACCGGCAATAATGTCACCGTGTTGCCCGTTATCAAACATCTGAAGTCGCTTGAACCCGCCGAACAAACCCGTGCCAGCACATAAAAAAACACTGTTGGCATGTCCGGTACCTCCAACATGTACGGATACGGCAACCGTATCTGTCAAGGTTGGTTGATTCCAAGCTATTCCGTCTACTTTCCACTCAACATTGGAAAGAGTCATTCCTGCCATATCGATCGAATCGTGCGTATTTAAAAAAGCTGAACGCTGGGCAATTGTCTGTTTCATTGTTGCTATGGATGCCAAAAAGTCTCCGTGAGTAAACGAATTTCTTTGGTCCGCCAGTATGGCAGAGTCTACCTTCAACGCAAATTCATCAATCAAGCTATTGAGATATAACGGATTATACACTTCTTTCAGTATGGTTCGGTAATGAGCCAGATAACGTTGTCGAATGGAAGGAACCGCCAACAGCTTGTTCAACAACGGAAAACGAACGTCATCGGCGTGATAGAACGGATCCCATGCAACAGACTCTTCCATAAATGTATCTTTCCCATCGTATTCAAGTGGTGTCAAGAGGCCCGTTTCCTTGTTCCAGAACAAATAATAATCTGTACCACCTTTGTTTACGTAACCATCTTCATCAGCAAACACGTTTTCACATGCCAGGAACCAAAGTGTTCTATCCAAATCCAGCACCTTACGAATGGCTGTTTCCAGCGAATCCGGCTCAGTCTTTTCAAGAATCCGGCATACGGTCACGATATCATCCAACGGTTCCGCTGCTGTGGGACTATTCTTCAAATCATAATAGGGTGCATAGTCTGCCGCCGTTTCACCCAAATAGTTCAAACCTGAATATCCAGTTCCGTAAACTCCCACCTTGCTGGTATCTGCGTCTTTTGTAGGTTCCGCACGCCATCTGGATCCATTGGTGGAAAGAAACCACTCACGTATAAAAGATGCATTCAGGTGTTCGGTGTTGATGTACAGTCCCTGGTCGGTACCATTGACGCGCAGGTTGACAAAATTGACTTGCAGGGCAGGAATGTATCGCCTGATACAATGGCGGTAGATGGCCTCCCTAAGATATGTTTGATCTTTACCCGGACTGTTCAGCGCCAAGGTATAATACCCATTGAGTACTTGATCCTTGTCCACGGCATCAATCGTGATGTAATAAGAGGGCTTTTCACCGGGACTATCCGGTGTTCCCTTAAACCTCACTCCAACCTGGGCTGGTAGAGTAATTCCCCCATACTTCAAGGTCGCATTGATCTCATCATCTCCGTCTGCCAAAGCCTTGAGTTGTTCTTCCCAATTGGATGCGGAAAAATTCAGTTCAACTACGCCGATTTCAGACAGTGTATAAATGCCGGTCTGTTCAGTCAGCCCCATTTGCAAGCGGTGTAGGGATGTGTTCTCACTCATGAACAGCGGTTTCGTTCCCGATACGCCCGTAGCAATCGATCCGTCTGACGGTTCGGAAACAACATATGCAGTGTCATCTCCATCATACCTGGGCGGTGTGTAAACACCGTCATCCGCACAGGAAATCAGAAAAAGAAAGGATATGATTAACAAAAAATACGGGATACGGTTCATGGTTTGGAAATAAGGGTTGCCACAAATGTAGGTGTTTCTTTACAGAGGGAAAAACAAATTGAAGAAAAAGGCGATTTCAGTCCTTATTTATTCTTACGCGCGTAAAGCATAACCCAAGCTAAAAAGCCAAAAATCAACGACTGTGCCATTTGCATGCCGTGAACAACAAGAGCAAAAATGGCCGCCTCCGGTTCGGCCACCCCGTAGAAGGTTAATGCGTATATCACCATGAAATGATACGCTCCAATTCCCCCCTGAACAGGAGCCAAAACGCCAAGACTCCCCATTACGAATGCGCTTAACATAGGAATGGCTCCCAATGGAATCTCAAATGGAAAAAAATATCGACCCACATAGAACATCAAGAAATAGACAATCCAGATTAATATGGAATACCCGACAAACAGTATGGGTTTCTTCAACGTGCCAATGGTTTTCATACCTTCCCAAAGCTTCAGCATAAAACCCCTTGCCTTATCAAATATGCGGTTCTTCCTCCATTGATCCTTGACAAGTAATGCGAGCACGATGAGCAGAGCTATTCCGCCCCATAAAAGCGGTGACTTGATCACTTGCAGTAGTTTCTCCAAAGAAGCTGGATTTTCACGAAAGAAATCACCAAAAAATCCAAGTTGCATCAAAATGGCTATCAAAGCAATCAACAACAAGCACGCTGAGTCAAATACACGTTCTGATATCACGGTTCCCAGGGAACGCGAGAAGGATAACCCGTCTTTTTTTGATACGATGCCACAGCGTGCCACCTCTCCGGCTCTGGGAAACAGCAGGTTGACTGCATAACTGACAAAAACAGCCAGTATAGCTGTCATATTCTTGCTTTCAGCCGAAACAGGCTCCAACAACTGCCTCCATCTCAATCCACGTAATACGTTGCTGACGAAACTCAGCGCAACGGCTAGGAGCAACCAACCGTAATTCAAACCACTTTTAAACACGCCGGCCAACTGCCCAAAGTCCATATCCCTGTATACCAGCCAAAACAGCAGAATGGCCAGTGCAAGCGGAATCACAACTTGAAGTATTTTTTTTACCAGTGGCATACTCTTCATCAAAAAGTAGTACTTTTGTAGGATATGTACGTGCGTGAGGGCACAAATGTACTAATTTTTTCGTACTGAGGTGGATGATTCCTGTAAAACCCAAAAAATCATTAGGACAGCATTTCCTGAACGATCTGGATATAGCTGCCCAAATTGCCGCTACGCTTGATGCGTACACGGGGATGCCCGTATTGGAGATCGGACCGGGCATGGGAGTGTTGACCCGCTTCTTGTTGAAAAACAATCACGACTTAAGGGTCATCGAACTGGACAGCGAGTCTGTGCACTACCTCCATTCTTCTTTCCCCACACTGCAAGATCGCATCATTGAGGGAGATTTTCTGAGACTGAATCTGGACGACTTGTTTTCCTCCTCCTTTTGTGTCATCGGTAATTATCCCTACAATATCTCTTCGCAAATCCTGTTTAAGGTTCTCGAGCATAAGGATAAAGTCCCGTGCTGTTCAGGCATGTTCCAAAAAGAAGTAGCGGAACGTGTAGCGTCAAAGCCGGGAAGAAAAGCATATGGTATACTCAGCGTGTTGTTGCAGGCCTATTATGACATTGAATACCTTTTTACTGTCGATGAGGAAAAGTTTGATCCTCCGCCTGCCGTCAAATCAGCCGTTATTCGTCTGGTCAGGAACAAGGTTGAGCACCTGAACTGCAACGAAGCACTCTTCAAGCAAGTTGTGAAAACCGGTTTCAATCAACGAAGAAAGACTCTGAGGAACTCGTTAAAACCGTTGGTCGGGACTGACTTCCCGGAACGGGGACAGGCGATCTTCGATAAACGGCCGGAACAACTTTCCGTTCAGGACTTTGAGGTGTTGACCAATCTGATCGAGCCCTACCTCAAGATGCCCTGACAGAGCATCCCAACAAACAACCCAGCGTTCAACCTTCTGGTTTGTAGCCATACAAATCCGGATCAAACAACAAGCAAACGCCATGGCAGAAATCAAGTTATTCTATCACGAAGGCGGCCGCATCAAAATAAGCCGCAGCTTGGAATTCCTAAAAAGCACCCCCATTGACAATTTCCTTTGGATAGACTTGCACGACGTTGATGAGGAGGTAGAGAACCAACTTGAAGACTTTCTGAAAATCTATATACAGGAAGAGGAAGAAATGGAAGAAATCGAGATGTCTTCCCGCTACATTGAAACTTCCGACTCTCTGGTTGTCAATTCCAACTTTATGCTGGCTGATAACGAACTGGAAACCGTTTCCTTCATTTTGAAGAACGACATTTTGGTAACGGTACACAATGAAGAATTGCCCTCTTTTCAGGAAACGCAGAAGAAATTAATTACCAACCCTCGGAATTATCCAACCGGATACCATATGATGGTAGCCCTGTTGGAAACCAGGGTGGAACGTGATGCCGACTTAATTGAGGACGTTATCGATGAAATCACCAAACTGAGCGATTCCATCCGGGGCGCAAGCGAAGATGTCCTGATGGATATCACCGAGTTGCAAGAACAAATCATGGTGATCCGGCAGAACATTATAGAGAAACAGCGCCTGCTTTCCAATTTACTGAGAAGCGAATTGCTGCCCAAGGAACTGCACCCGAAAATGACCATTGTACTAAGGGACGTCAATTCACTGGTTGAACACGCCAAGTTTAGTTTTGAAAGATTAGACTACCTCCAGGATACGTTTCTTGGTTTGGTCAACATCGAACAAAATAAGATCATCAAAATTTTCACCATCGTTTCTGTCATTTTTATGCCTCCCACGTTGGTAGCCAGTATTTTTGGTCAGAATTTCCCCAACATGCCGTTTATTGATAAAGCATGGGGATTCTGGATCTCCTTGCTGTTGATGTTTGTTTTTTCCGGCATCATCCTACTCTTTTTCAAACGAAAGAAATGGTTATGATGGAAAAAATGATTTCCTTTATGAGGCATTGCAAAAACTTTTGATTTAATTTGCAGAGATACAGCTTTTTGAAAAGCTCTGAAACTTATAACTTCACTATGAAAACGGACAACAATGAAACCAACAACCTGGAACAACCGGGGTTGGAAGAATCTCTCACCGAAGCCGTTGTGCTGACGGCCGAATCAACAGAACCGAATGGCCACATGCCGGAAGAACAAGTCGAGGCATCATCCGACGAACCGACTCCAACCACCAAACAGGAAGTAATCGACCAATTGAAGCGGCTCATCGAGTCGCCGGGTAACGAAAAGAAAGAACGCATTGACTTCCTGAAACAAGCCTTCTACCGTATTCAGAAAGCAGAAGCAGAGGCCGCGGCCACTTCCGAATCGGAAGATACAACGGACAGCGTACGTGAAGAAGTGGTTGACCCTTTCGAGGCCAGCTTGAAGGAATTACTGGGAAGCTGGAGGGAAAAAAGGGCAGAACAGGTGGCCGAACTGGAAAGACAGCGTCAGGAAAATCTGGAAAAAAAGGAGCAAATCATCGAGAGCATCAGGTCTCTGACCGAAAGCACCGAAGACATAGGACGTACGCTGCCCGAATTCAGACGGCTACAGCAAACCTGGAAAGAAACGGGCAACGTGCCTCAAGAACAATTGAACGACTTATGGAAAAAATACCAAGTACAAGTTGAACGTTTTTACGACTTACTTAAGATCAACAACGAATTTCGTGAATACGATTTTAAGAAAAACCTGGAAATCAAGACAACCCTGTGCGAAAACGCCGAAAAACTGGCTGAGGAAACTGACGTCGTTGTCGCATTCAGGCAACTTCAAAAGTTGCACGAAGAATGGCGTGAGACCGGCCCCGTTGCAAGAGAATTCCGCGAAGACATCTGGAACCGCTTCAAGAATGCTTCAACCACCATCAATAAAAATCATCAGCAGTTCTTTGAACGGTTAAAGTCGGCAGAGAGCGATAACCTTGCGTTGAAGACGGAGATTTGTGAAAAGGTGGAAGCCGTTGATTTAAGCAAGTTAAGCACTTATAAGGACTGGGATGATAAAACCACTGAGATACTTAAACTTCAGGAACAATGGAAATCCATCGGGTTTGCTCCCAAAAAAGTGAACAACAAGATATTTGAACGATTCAGAGCCGCCTGTGATGCGTTTTTCCAACAGAAAAGCGAGTTCTACAAGGCTGCGAAAGACGTATTGAACCAAAACCTTGAAAAAAAGCGGTTGCTGTGCGAAAAGGCTGAAGCGTTGAAAGACAGCACAGACTGGAAAGCAACAGCCGAAACCCTGATCCGCATCCAAAAAGAATGGAAAGCCATCGGACCGGTACCCAAAAAGATTTCTGATACGATTTGGAAACGCTTCATCAAAGCCTGCGACTACTTCTTCGAGCAGAAAGAAAAGTTTGCCCCTTCGCAGAAAAGCGAGGAAGCCAAGAACCTTGAGGCAAAGCGAGAACTGATTGTACAAATACAGGCCATTCCCGCCGATTTACCTGAAGACGAGCTGTTGACTCGTTTCCGTGAACTCACCGGCAAGTGGAATACCATCGGACACGTACCCTTTAAAGAGAAAGACGCCATTTATAAAGAATGGCACGAAAGCTTGTCGGCCCTTGACCAGCGCTTACACCTGTCAAAGGAATCACACCGCCTGAACAAATTCCAGAGCAATCTGGAAGATATTTCCAGCAAAGGACAGGGCAAGGTGCTTCATGAAAGAGAACGGTTATTGCGTCAATTTGACAGCTTGACAAACGAAATCAAAACTGCCGAAAACAACATTGGCTTCTTTACAACATCAAAATCATCGGGAGACTCCTTCCTCAAGGAAATCACCCGGAAAATTGAAGCGTTGAAAGAAGAGCGTGACATCATCTACAAAAAAATTAAGATGATTGACGAACAACTCTGAGTCCTGATACTATACGCTATAACCAGGTATTGAAGAACCTCTCCGCCAACTGGCAGGGAGGTTCTTTTTGTTAATACTTGTTAATTTAAACGCTTTAATTTGCAATTCTATTTTTATCATACGTTTATTTCGTAGTTTTACGACATCATCGTAATTTACTGATTATATGGATAAACTAACTCAGCAGGAAGAAGAAGCCATGCACATTATTTGGGAAACGGGTGAAGACGTAATTAAGACTTACCTCGATCACTACCCGGAACCCAAGCCACCGTATACTACGTTGGCCTCCATCGTCAAGAATTTACACCGCAAAGGCTATCTGGATGCAAAACGAATCGGCAATACATATGTGTATAAGCCACGTGTCTCTAAAGATGAATACACCAGCAGGAACTTATCGAACATCGTCAACACGTATTTCAACCATTCCTACCAAAATCTGGTAACCTTTTTTGCTAAGAAGCAGAAAATCTCCGCAGACGACCTGAAAGAAATCATTCGTTTGATTGAAACTGACAAAACCCGTTAATCATGCCCGACGTACTGAGTTATTTCATTGAGGTGAATCTGGCAATTGCTATTTTCTACCTGTTTTACCGGTTACTGCTGCATAATGATACCTTTTTCGTGCAAAAACGGTTTGCTTTTCTGTTGACCTACCTTTTTACCTGCACATTTCCCTTTATAAATCTGAGTGACTTGTTTGACAAACAAAAAGAGCTTTTGGTGTTTGTTCAAACCCTGGATACAAGATTACCCGATTTCATCATAACTCCGTCATCCCATAAATATAGTCTCCTAGACAGTTTGGCGATACTGTACGGTGTTGTTTCCGGCTTTTTGCTGCTTCGACTTGGTCGTCAGATCGTCTCCCTTACCCTGTTATCGTTGAAAACTACCAGGATACTTTATAAAGGAACCAAGCTGGTCAGACTCCCGGTTGACCAAGCCCCATTTTCCTTTTTGGGGTGGATATTCGTACATACCGAAGGCTGTTCAGAAAGAGATCTGGACGAGATCATCCAACATGAAAAAGTACACATACGTCAACATCATACCCTTGATGTGCTTTTGGCTGAATTTGTTTGCATTGTTTTTTGGATAAATCCTTTTTCCTGGCTTATCAAACGTCGTGTTCGCGAGAACCTTGAATACTTGGCAGACAATGAAGTAATCAGGGCAGGGTTCAACACGCAATCCTACCAGTTTCATTTACTTCGTATGTCCAGCCATGAAGATGTAGCCAATATGGCCAACCACTTTAACGTCACCCATTTAAAAAAACGCATTATCATGATGAACAAACAGAAAACCTCCTTGATGGGGCTTACCAAGTACGCCCTATTCATGCCGCTCTTTGCTTTTTTCGTGTTAGCCGCTCAAGCATGGGGGCAGGAAACCCTGACGTCAACAGCCGAAAGCCTGAGCGAGGCAGCTCAAGCGAATTCCGCCTTGTCCAATCCACCTATACCTCAAGCTACTCAATCCCAACCCGTCGTTCAGAAAAACGAAGCAGCCCAAAACGTTTCTGAGAATGCACCAAGATTATCGGCAGAAAAAATGCCAGTTTTTCCCGGTGGAGATCAAGGCTTGATTGATTACATCACAAAGAACGTGCATTACCCAACTTCCGCTCAGCAACTAGGAGTTGAAGGGCGTGTGATGGTCCGCTTTGTCGTTGACATAGATGGTTCGGTCAAAGACATTGAGGTCGTTAGAAGTCTCAATACGGCCTGCGATGAGGAAGCCACCAGGGTTATCAAGGCCATGCCCAAGTGGACACCAGCGCAAAATAAAGGGAAAGCCGTAAAAGTCTTTTATACCATCCCCATTTTGTTCAAGTTGAGTAAGGGAACGCCGCCACCGCCACCGCTACTCGCTTCCCCCACCCTGGTTGAAATCACAGATGGGAAATCGACCACAACAGTCAACGCAATCTTAAACAAAAGTCTCATGTTGATTGTTGTCGACAACAAACAGTATCAGATCGTGGGGATTGATCCATCAAAGGCTTCCGAGAAAGAAATTCTCAACGCACTCAATTTACCAAATGCAGAAGTTGAATCTATTATTATAATGAAAGGCAAGGCGGCCGAGCAAAGTTTCGGTGAGGCCGGGAAAAACGGGGTAATCGTAATCGCCACCAAAAAATAAGACGTACCTGTCCGTTATTTCCGAATCAGGTTTATAAACTCCTCGCGTGTCTTGGCTTGTTGAAAAACCCCTGTAAAATCGGATGTCGTGGTGATGGAATTCTGCTTTTCAACACCACGCATCTGCATACACAGGTGTTGTGCCTCTATGACCACCATTACACCAAGTGGATTGAGGGTATCCTGGATGCATTGCTTGATTTGGGTTGTCATTCGTTCCTGAATTTGCAGACGGCGTGCGAAGATGTCGACTACACGGGCTATTTTGCTCAAACCTGTGATGTAATTGTTTGGAATATATGCCACATGAGCCTTTCCGTAGAATGGCAGCATGTGGTGCTCGCACATGGAATAAAAATCAATATCCTTTACAATGACCATCTGGCGGTATTCTTCCTTAAACATGGCCGATTGAAGAATCTCAGCCGGATCAAGCGTGTACCCATACGTCAAGAATTGCATAGCTTTGGCCACGCGCTTAGGTGTTTTCAACAAACCTTCCCTGTCGGGATCGTCTCCAAGCAAACGAATAATTTCCCGGTAATGGACAGCCAGTTCATCTTGTATGGGATTTGATTCCGTTGACAGTACAACACGTTTATCTACCATGTGCTGAATATTATGTGATGGTTGAAAACCTTATTTTTTTACCAGTATCGTCTCCTTCACAATTGACATTTCGCGTCCAAACGCAGGAAATTCACGTCTGAGCTTCTGTAAAATATCGCTCGCATCTTTATACGTTCTGCAGTCCCCTACCCGTAAACGCCAAAAAGGGGCTGAGTACCGCACATACGTGGATAATTCGGGGAATGTCAACTTGATGTCCGTTTCTTTTTTGAACGCTTCCTCTTTTGAGAGCCGCTGATTGTTTCCAGCAAAGACCTGTACACGCCACCCATTCATTTCAACATACTCATTGTTTTGAGCAGCAGTAGTCTTTCTGGGTCGTCCAATCCTATTGTTCACCAAATTGTCTTGAATGATACGCACTTTCCCTTTTCCCGGTTCGTTCCGGGTAATTTTATCCACAATCGACTGATGTATGACAGGCAGTGACTCGTTCTTTATCGTATCGGACGTCAACTCCTCCACTTGCGCATACAACATGCCAGTTAAAAAGAACAACCCAACAATTGACAGGAAACGTTTCATAGTATACTCAGATTGAACTGCAAAAATACATTTTTTTTGTGGCCAACCCACAATTGAAAAAAAAAGACAGGGTGCCCCGGCTTTACAGCCAAGGCACCCCGATTAAATCTATCGAATTGCATCAGGCCAAAACGCCCAATTCTTTCAATACGTTGTTCATGTTGCGAACGGCAGCAGCACTCTTTTCAAACAAAGCCTTTTCTTCGTCGTTCAACTTGTAGTCGATAATAGAATCAACACCCTTACGACCAACGACAACGGGTACACCGATGCAAATGTCGCTTTGACCGTATTCACCTTCCAAATAAACACAGCAGGGAATAACCTTCTTTTGGTCGCGCAGAATCGATTCAACAAGATAAGCACCTGCTGCACCTGGAGCGTACCATGCTGATGTTCCCAACAAACCGGTCAATGTGGCTCCACCCACCATGGTGTCAGCAACAACCTTGTCAAGTGTATCCTTGTCCAACAAAGATGAAACAGGAACGCCCTTCAGATTTGCAAAACGCTTCAACGGAATCATGGTTGTGTCACCGTGACCACCAATCACAATACCGTCAACCTCACGGGCATTTGCGCCCAGTGCAGTGCTCAGGTAGTAGCGGAAACGAGAGCTGTCCAATGTGCCGCCCATACCAATAACCCGGTTCTTGGGCAGTCCGGTTGCTTTCAATGTCAAATACGTCATCGTATCCATGGGATTGCTGATAATCACGATGATTGCGTTTGGAGAGTGAGCCAGGATGTTGTCAGCCACGGTTTTAACGATTCCAGCATTTACACCGATCAACTCTTCACGCGTCATACCCGGTTTGCGGGGCAAACCCGAAGTGATGACAACAACATCTGAATTGGCCGTACGTGCATAATCGTTGGTGCAACCGATAACCTTAGAATCTACATCCAACAGGGTTACGGTCTGCATCATATCGATGGCCTTCCCTTCAGAAATACCTTCCTTGATATCCAACAATACAATTTCATCTGCAACCTCGTTGATTGCCATTACATTGGCACAAGTAGCTCCTACGTTACCTGCACCTACAACAGTTACTTTTGACATGATATTTAAGTTTTTTGTGATACCTATCCGACTGAGTAAAACCTTACCAAAAGCGATAGCATTCGAATGCACCGCTTGAGAACCACAAAGGTACTCATTCTTTTTATTGACGAAAATTTTCCGTAATTGATTTTAATA
>CAYTIY010000002.1:0-44483 GCA_964438045.1 uncultured Bacteroidales bacterium
CCTCGGTAATTATTACGGGGCTTTACGTAATTTTATCCGCATGCAACATGAGAACAACTGCTTCTTCTTCATAGCCGATTACCACTCTCTAACCACGCATCCAGACCCGAAAGACCTTCACAACAACGTGAAAGGTGTTTTGTGCGAATACCTGGCTGCCGGCATAGACCCTGAGGTAGCCACCATATACGTTCAAAGCGACGTGAAAGAGGTCATCGAGCTTTACTTGATGCTGAACATGCATGCCTATATGGGCGAGTTGGCCAAAACCACCTCGTTTAAGGAAAAAGCCAGGAAGCAACCCGAGAACATCAATGCAGGATTGCTCACCTATCCTACCCTGATGGCCGCCGACATACTCATACACAATGCCGACAAGGTACCGGTAGGGAAAGACCAGGAACAACACCTGGAAATGACACGCAAATTTGCCCGCCGCTTCAATAACTTCTACGGTATCGAATTCTTCAAAGAACCGCAGGCATATAACTTTGGACAGGATCTGGTTAAGATTCCGGGATTGGATGGCAGCGGAAAGATGGGCAAATCCGAAGGTAACTGTGTATACCTTTGCGATGAGCCAAAAGTCATTGAGAAAAAGGTAATGAAAGCCCTAACCGACAGCGGTCCAACGGAGCCAAACTCCACCAAACCGGACTACATTGAAAACCTCTTTACCATCCTCAAGGTGGTTTCAACCGCCGATACCTACGACTATTTCGACGAAAAGTGGAACACCTGCCAGATGCGTTATGGCGACCTGAAGAAACAATTGGCTGCCGATATCATCACCGTGACTGCGCCCATTCGCGAACGCTATCTGGAAATAAGCAACAACGAAGCCTACTTACACCGGGTAACCACAATGGGTGCTGAGAAGGCCCGTGATAGTGCCTTAAAAACGATCACAGCGGTTCGGGAAATCATGGGTTTCAAACCATTCTAAAACACCAATTCAATATGAGAAACACACGTCTTCTTTGGATAGCAGGGCTGATTACACTGATACAACAGGGCCTATTCGCACAGCAGGATCACGTCAACATTGACTGGAGACCACAAAAGAACACGGAAAACCTGGTTCCCATGTCAGCCAATGTCATATCACCCGAGGTCCTCGACGACCGTACGGTCATTTTTCGCCTAAAGGGCCCCAACGTTTCCTCTGTCACTGTTTCGGGATCCATGTTTGTTGGTAAGGAAGCCGGTAAAAAAGTGCCTATGACCAAGGACGCCAGTGGCATCTGGTCTGTAAAAATTGGTCCATTAAAACCGAATGTATACCTGTATTGGATGCAAGTAGACGGAGTTAACATCTGCGACCCAAACAACACCTTTACCGGACAGGCCAACATGCCGGCATTCAGCATGTTGTGGGTTCACGGCGACGTCCCCAACTTTTACGATGCCAAAGTGGATGTTCCTCATGGTGATGTCAACAATGTATACTACTATTCAACCGTTACTAAAGGCATAAGGTACATGTTGGTCTATACGCCTCCGGGCTATAACCCGAAAAAGAAATACCCTGTGCTTTACCTGATGGGCGGCTCGGGAGACATACCCGAAACCTGGTTCCAACACGGTCAGATCAACTTTATCATGGACAACCTGCTGGCAGAAAAGAAAGCTGAACCAATGATTATCGTCATGCCCAACAATCAGGTTGTCCACCGCATGAATCCCAAGCACACGGAACTGAGTTTCCCTACCTTGAACGAAGAGTTCAAACAGTGCCTGATTCCCTTCGTAGAGTCTAAATATAAAGTAATCAAAAGCCCACACGGACGAGCCATCTGCGGTCTTTCGATGGGTGGTCGACACGCCCAATACGTGGGTCTCAACAATTTGGATCTATTTGCCAACATCGGAATTCTGAGTGCTGCCATTTCATTAGAAATGACTCCCTCAGTCAAGGACAAGGACATCAACAACAAACTTGATTACTTATTCCTTGGAGCCGGCACGCACGAAACCAACCCAAATGCTCGTCACGAGGTACTGCATAAGGAACTCGAAGCGCTTAAAGTAAAACACGAATACTATGTAGGCGGAGATGGTGCCCACGACTTGACTACGTGGAGGCACCTGATGTACGAGCGCTTCCTGCCGAATTTGTGGAAAAATAAATAACCTTATTTGATTGCATCGCCGAATAGCTCGCGCAATGCTTCCAATTTAGTTTCAAGGCTCCTGTATTCGGATAAGGGTTTCACTTCATCCAACCTTCTGGGTTTGTCAATCGTTGGATCAAGAAAGTCAGGAGCATGTACCTTGAAGTATTCCGCAAGCTGGGCGATTCGCGTTACCGTAAAATCTATCTTGCCATTCTCCAACTTGGAATAGGTGGTAGGTGAAAATTCCAGGTCATCGGCAACATTCTGCTGCGATATACCCGCTGTCTGACGTACCCGAAGCAATTTCAAGCCAATGGCGCGGTTTAGGTCGTAATTGATGACTTTTACGGACATGAATCCTTGTGTGTTGGTATCTGCTCAAAATTATTGAAGCACAAACAGCATCACAATGCCCTCAACGCACAATATATTTCGTTTAACGAATGTTTGCTTCCCTAAACGAATATTCCGAAAGCTTATATCACATAAAATGCGGTTAAGTATAAAAACCGTATCAGAAGGCAAGTCTTCTTATGTGAGACAGCTGATGGGTGTATTGGCCCATTCCGCTGTTATAGATACCTGTTTTATCCAACGAATCAATGCGAACAGAACCCGAGGCATGTATGATGGAAGCATCCGCCATGACCAACCCCACGTGGATGATGCGTCCTGAAGAATCGGAAAAGAAGGCCATGTCACCAGGAAGGGTCTCTTCCAAAGAAGATACAGTTTGACCAAACACTGCCTGTTGAGCAGCGTCTCTTGGAAGATTATGCCCCTTCAGTTTCATGACCACTTGAACCAAGCCGGAACAATCAATGCCAAAAATGGTTTTTCCACCCCACAGATAAGGCGCATGCAAAAAGCGTTGTGCAATCACGGCCGGGTTTATGTTTTTTACGTCGGGTGGTGTGTACGTCCGCCCTCCGTTAACCAAAACATCGTCTGGAAACAAACGGCTGGATGCTGGCAACAGGTAGTTTCCTCTAAAAGAGTGACAGTATGAAATGACTTCTGTTACAAATCGTGGTTTAATTTTTGACACAGCATGCCATTCCTCCTTGGCACACTCCGTTATCATCTTTTTTGAACACCAACCCTGGTATCCGTCATCAGATAGTTGCACCCTAAACCAGTCAGAATGCTCTTCCAATAAAACCATACTTTCCCCGTACAGGGCTTGAGTCACCATTTCCGAACGCTCAGATGGTTCTAAGCGAAGTGGAATGACTGATAGTTCGCTAATACCCCTTCCTATCAGTTGCAGTCCATTTGATTCATTTTCATTTCGTGCTTCCATGACATAACATTAAAATCGTTTGAGCAAGTCTTCAACAGTCAGCTCCACCATGATTATCTTTCCATCCGGCGTCATCCTGGGATTCTGTGTTTCCAATAAGCGTATAACTAGATCTTCCATTTCTTCAGCTGTCAACATACGCCCGCATTGTATGGCCGACAAACGGGCCATTTTCAACGCCAGTCGCTCATAACGTCCGTTCAACATCTGAAGTTCGTTTTCCCGGTCTGCATAAATCAATTCCATAACCCATTCCACCGGTTTGATGCTTTCTCCACTCATAGGAACAGCAGTTACATGGATATCGTCCTGAACCGTTTCAAATTGAAAACCCAACGTAATCAACGCTTCTTTACTGTTCTCAAAATCCATCATCTGATCCTTATCAAAATCCAATGGGACGGGAAACATCAAGAGTTGGGATGGAGCCTTGTGTTGCGAAAGCTGACTTAGGTAGCGTTCAAAAAGCACCCTGATATGAGCCCGTTGCTGATGGATCAATATCAAGTTTCTTCTGCAGTTCAAAGCAATGAATGATCCAAGAACCTGGAACTTTGGTGCATCAAGATCTAAAAGGCAGGTATCTTGAGTACTATCTCCGCCGATAGCAGCCTTGTCAAATGTGGCCTCATCACCAAAAGAAGAAGAAAACAGGGTTGAAGAAAGCTTCATACTGGAAATGTCACTGTGGTGCAACAAGGAGTCTTCGTCAGAGACACGTGATGATTCATTTCCCGACTCGTTGTGGAATCCGTCGTAAAGGCTGTTCCAATCCGGATTAGTCCTTGGTTGAGTTGAGTTGAATGGATTATAGGAAGGATTGTAATTGATCCTGGGAGGCACAATCGAACGATCGCTTGTGAAAACGTCGATTTGAGGCGCATCATCTCTGTCGAAATCGATGGACGGGATGGCATTGAATTTACCCAAAGCCTCTCGTACCGTTGCGTGTATGATGGGCCAGATGGCCTGTTCATGTTCAAATTTGACTTCCGTCTTTGTGGGATGGATATTTACATCCAGGGCTTGAGGAGGCACTTCCATAAAAAGGAAGTAAAGTGGTTGCATGCCCGACGGAATCAGCGTCTCATACGCCTTAAGCACGGCATTGCGAAAATATTTGTGTCGTATGTATCTACCGTTGACGAAAAAAAATTGAAGTGGGTCCCGCTGGCATGCGGCAGATGGATCTCCCACAAAACCGGTTATAGTAATAAGTTGAGTTGTTACCTCCACCGGATACAGTTGCTTGTTCAACTGCCCACCAGAACGTTTGCCAAAAAGTGTCAACAAGCGTTGTTTTGTACTTCCTGGCGTTAGCTGGTATAGCACTTCATCGTTGTGAACAAGGCTGAATGAAAGTGAGGGATAAACCAACGCAATCTGAATGAATTCATCTCTAATACCTTTCAACTCTTTTGCGTTGTCACCAAGAAACTTGCGCCTGGCCGGAATGTTGTAAAACAAATTCCTAACGGTAAACCGAGATCCTTGAGCAGAAAGAGTGGGTTCCTCATTCGTAATCACGGATCCATCCACCTCAATTTTCCAGGCCAGTTCATCGGAAGGACGGCGCGTAACCAACTCAACTTGAGATACGGCAGCTATCGAAGCCAATGCTTCTCCCCTAAATCCCATAGTCTTCAGGTTAAACAAATCATCGGCTTGTTTAAGCTTTGATGTAGCATGCCTCAAAAAAGCAGCACGCGCATCGGATGGACTCATTCCTTTCCCATTGTCGATTACCTGAATCAGTGTTCGGCCTGCTTCCTTTAGCTGGATGTCAATCTGTGTTGCACCAGCGTCGATAGCGTTTTCCATCAACTCCTTAACGACCGAAGCCGGACGTTGAACCACTTCGCCGGCCGCAATCTGATTGGCCACGGCATCGGGCAATATCCGAATGATGTCTTCCATGGATCTACCTGTTCTCTGATTCGTCAATTTTTACATCCCTGAAAACATCGGCCGGATTGACGGGCCTTAGGCTCTCGTACCATTTGAACTGATCCAGGTACTTTTTATCCGCAGGCAATTTATCCAGAGGGTAAAACGTGCCTTTGGGCTTTGGCCAAACAACCAACTTTTGCAGTTCTCCGTTTTCTCTGTACATGGTAAGTGAGCTTCCTTCCAACCGATTCAAACCCATTATTGTGCCATCTTCTTCAGTTGGAATGTATACAGTTTCAGCGTTTCCAATGATGTCTACTTTAATCACATCTTTTCCGGTTGAATCAAAAAGCGCCACCAGATCCCTACCTGCCGACTGGTTGTACAAGGAATCACTTCCATAGGCGATGACCAATGCCGATCTGATCACCTTCAATTTTTGCGGAATACTGTTCTTTGTATATAATTCCATGGTCTGCCCACTAAGTTGCTGTTGCTCAGACCACAAAACAGGCCGTTCGTACAACCGCAACACAGAATCCCTGGTTGAATAGAACATGGAGTCACACAAACCCTGCAAATCAGTACGGAAAAACCGAACACCATAATACGCTCTTACTTCACGATAAATGGAATCCGCACACGTCATCAGGGTGTCTGCGTGTAAATATAAGGTGTCTTTCGATGAGTGTTCAATGAGCAGTGCATTTCCCGACATCAATGCATACTGTTTTTTTTCGTCGCTGAATCCATAGTCTGATCGTATAGTGACCTGATTGAGGGTGTCGATTAGAACTACCCGTCCATTTCCAATACCGACTCCCGTACGGCTGTTGTAATCCAACGTGTCGGCAACCAAATGACGGTTTTTAGTATTCACATACGATCGGTTCAACAAATGGCTTTGCTCTGTCCGCGTGTTATACCAGCCTTTGGACGTATGTATCTCACCACTGTCGGAAACAATTTTCGTGGGCGACTCAATGCTAGCAATTTCAGTTCCGGTATTGTAAAATAGTTGCTGGTTGGTCATTACGAACTTCGGGTTGACCAGTTTCACGTCGTTTTTAAACCAGGCTTCCTTTGTTTTTGGACTGTATTGTCCGTATTCAGACGACAATTCATTCGACGTACCGTCCTTATTGGCATCTACCAACAAACCGCCATCGAAGAAATAACCCATGTTGGCCACCCTGTCATAATTCAAACTGTCGGTAAACAGGGTTACATCCCTGTTTTCCAATCGAACCATTTCCCTGGCCTTGGCCAACTTCGCATTTCCATCGTAAAACATGGTGGCTGCGTACAGGAACAACGTATCCCCTTGTTCCATGTGGACATTACCCAACGCCAACAGTGAGTTTGTGGCCTGATAGAAAAAGGCTGAATCGCAGTACAACCGTGCTCCTTCGTGACGAAAAACCACGTCACCGGAAACCAACTGATAATCGGGACCCATTGCCTTGTCAAAAGACAAGCTAGCAGCATGTTCCAGATAGACCGGATCCCTACTGGTCCTTGTATTGGCCAATCGCATTTTTTTGGGATCCGCCACCGGCACCTCCTGTTTACTGACCCTTTTCGACCTTTTGGGTGATGTTGACCTGGTGCTGGAAGACCCATCAATCACTGTCTTATCCGAAGAAGACTTTCCGACTTTTGTGCCGTACGTTTGCTTTGGTTGTGTCTTGATATCAAATGGATTCTTTCGAGCAGGTGTTGTTGACTGAGCCAGCACCCCAATAGGAAACAGGCATAAAAAAACCATAACGAACCATTTGCTTACGAAGCTCATCTGATCCATCCGGGGTATTTGAATTCACATTTCCGCCAATTGTCACTGACTCTGATATATGTCTTTGACTGCTTTTCCTTGATCCAATCGTCTATGATCTTGTTCCTTTTATTATCCAGCACCAATTGCTTGAGTATCTGAAAATCATCCGTCAACGAGGCTTTGTGTGATTTGGTCTTTGACTTCAGTCGAATAATGGCGCATACTTCTTTATCCCTGTTTTCTTCCATCCGTAGGGTAAACGGACGGGAAATCTCACCCACATTCATGTTATAGACAATGCTGTTCATGTCCTGTGGCAGTTCTTCAATCTTGAAGCGCGAGGCTCTTGTCGCACCATTGACCATCAACCCACCATTGTTTCTGGTATCCTTGTCGGCTGAAAAGAATCGCGCCGCTTCACTGAAACTGATTCGTTGATTCCTTACTTGTTCAGCAATGCTGTCGAGGTGTTGCAATGCTTTGTTGCGTTCCTGCGCATTGATTTTGGGTTTGAGCAAGATGTGCCTGCAGTTGATCCGATCACCCATCTTTTCTATTAATTGGATGATGTGAAATCCGTACTCGGATTCCACAATCTTGGAAACTTTCTTCGGATCCGTCAGCGAAAAGGCCACGTTCGCAAATTCGGGGTCCAGCATGGCTTTTCCCATAAATCCCAATTCGCCCCCCACTCGGGCGGAATTTCTGTCCTCCGAATACATGATGGCCAATGTGGCAAAACTCTCACCCTTGTTCACGCGCTCTGTCAGTTCTCTCAGTCTTTCCTTAATGGCATCAATGTCTGGTTGGGCGTATTGTGGCTCAACCGTTATAATTTCCACCTCGACTTCACCTGGAATGGTAGGCAGACTGTCTTGCGGTATTTTTTTGTAATACTCGCGGATTTCTGCAGGTGTTACGGTCACATCTCCCACCAACTTGGTCTGTACCTGAGTCATGAGCGATTGAATCCTGTAATTATCCCTATACCACTCCCTTAGGCGTGGTAACGACATTTTTGCAGCTTCCTCCAACTTTTCTTTGGATCCCAGATAGGTGATGCTTTTATTGATTTGCTTGTCAACCATAGACAGGATATCGCTTTCATTGACAGTTATACTATCCAGGTCTGCCTGATGTACGTATAACTTCTGTATTGCCAATTGCTCGGGTATGATGCAATACGGATCTCCGTCAAATTTGGAGCCTTCCAGTTGGGACTGCAACCGTTGGGTTTCAACTTCAGATCTAAGTATGGGCTCATCACCCACTACCCACACGATTTCGTCGATTACGTTGTCCTGAGCGTTTGTAAATGCCGTACACAGAAACAGTGCCACGACAAAAGGTACAGAAAGGTTTTTCACATTCAATTCCATTTAGTTGTTTAGGGTCAGTCGCCCTTCCTTGACGGCTTGTTTTCTCAAGTCCTGTTCCAATTGCTTTAAAAAGGCAGCCTTTCCGGCGTTCAACATGACATTCACCACTACCGGTCTGATGTACTCAAAAGGAGCTATCTCACCTTTTGAGATTCCTTCTGATACATACAACAGGTAACAGGAGCCTTCTTCTACGGCTTCAAACGTACGGTTCTTCTGAACAAGCCCCGATCCCTTTTCGGAAAACGTGGTAACTGGTCCGACCACCTCGCTGAGGGGATTCCATTGATCCATAAAATAATTGAAAACACTGGCATATTGCACGCAGTATGACTCAATGCGGGGCAAGTTCTTTTCATCGGGATCGGATACCCACTTTTTCAGTTTGTCCAAATCGGGAGCATTCGCCGGCACTTTGATGAAAAGCCCTTTGATCAAGTGATTGTCAGTGGTGAAACGGCTCTTGTGTTCGTCGTAGTATTGTTTCACTGCTTCTTCATCCACCTCGGACTTGAACCGTTCGTTCAACACACGTTGCTGATATTCATAAATCATGAGAGAACGTCTGTAGTTCTCCACCATTTTGTCAATTTCATCCGTTTGCGACAGGTTCTCGACAGCCTTGCGGTAAATTAACAAATCGTTGATGCGGTTATTCAGGAACTCTTTTACATAACTGGCGCTGTCCCGTGGACTCAACCCCTTTGGCATGCCCCGTATTGCGTCTTCCAAATAGATGGATTCTCCTGCAACCTCGGCCAGCACCTGTTTTTCCGCTTTTTTATCGGGTGACAGGCACGTCTTCAACAGTAAGGGAACCATACATACCAACCAAAAAACAAGCTTCATAACGGGATTTCCGGTTACATTCGTTTATTGGCCGTAAAGATACGTAAAAAAGCAGCAATGCCGAATCACTTAATTTTTATTAACCGTCTTGACCACTGCCTGATTGATGGTCACAGTGTACTTATTTCGTAATGCTTCCAGCCATTTCTTCTCCAAAAAATTCTGGTAGTCTGAAATGACCAGCCCGCTGACATCCGAATAATCTTCAGGACCTTTCTTCAGCACACGACCATGCAGAAAAGTTACCGCAAACGCCGTTTCCTGTTTTGTGTTTTTTTGTTTAAACACCACCGAATCGACCACAGCATTTTCGCCCATGGCAAACAAGCCCTGCCTTATGCGCACTGTTGGCTGATTTGTGGTATTGAACAAACGATTCAGGTTTATCACCACAGAGTCATCCGGTATTTTGTTAATTGCCTTCTTTACCTTGTCGGCCACCGCTTTTGAGGTGCACTCTATCACAAAACCCTTGAAGCGGGGTTGCTCCCATGCGTAATCAGCCTTATGAGCTGCAAAATAGTTGATCAAGCCGGCCGTATCCAGCGCTGCCTTCTCCCATACCTCCTTGTTGCTTACTTCAAACAACAAGATGCCATCCCGGTATTCTTGCATCAAATGTCCGAACTCAGGATATTTTTTTTCGAGTTGTTTGTCTTCAAAGGCAATTACCTTGTCTTTCATGAAACCGTTGAAAGCATTGTTCACGTTGTTCGCCAAAGAGGGTTTTGCTGACAAATAGGCAGCAAAATCTTTTTGGGCATAGCTCATCGTACCGATGGTAAACAAGCGCCTACTCGAAGTCTGCAGGCTCCTGACATCAGATGAGTCTTTCTTGATACGAAGGTTGTCGTACGCTTGAACCATATTGTCGAATGCTTGTTTGTCGATGGTGCTTCCGTATTCTTTTTTCAACCTTTCCACCAGCATGTCTCTGGGTACCTGCGACCTTTCATCCCTGCTTACAATGGTGTTGATGTCTTCTCTCATTTCTTCGAGTGAAGGGTATTTCTGAAACTCAAGGGCTTTGACAATATGCCAACCGTAGGAAGACTGGAATGGTTCGGAATACGATCCGACCTTCAGTTTATTGACAGCATCTTCATATTCGATGGGGAGCGACCCGCAATACAGCATCCCGAATTCTCCTCCACGACCCGACGTACTCTGGTCTTCGGAAGCCTGCTTGGCCAACCGGGCAAAGTCCTCACCTTTCTTCAATGACTCATATAACTGAAATATAGCTTCTTTGGCTTTTTGTTTGGCTTCGGGTGTATCGGTTTCCTTTACCATCTTCATAATGTGAGCGGAACGATATTTGCCGTACGCCGGTCGACGGCTGTGCACCTTGATGATATGATATCCGTATTCGGTTCGAAGGGGAGCGCTTATCGTTCCAACGGGTGTGTTGTATATGCCATTCTCAAACGTATAGAAAAAACGCATTCCAGTGACAAAACCGATGTACCCTCCGTGTGATTTGGTCACATCGTCTGAATATTGCCTTGCCAACGCAGCAAAATCGGCATTTACGGAAACTGCCTGCTTGTAGACATCCATTGCCTTTTTCCAGGCAACCAAGGTATCCTCGGGTGCGGCATCGGGAGCCACACGTATCAATACATGGCTTACCTCCACGTATTCGCGCATCCGGTCGTAGGTTAACCTGGCCACCCATTCCTCAGCGTCTTTATCGGTCAGATAGGGTGCCACCAACTGGCGTCGGTAACTGTCCAGTTCATCAACAAACGATCGTTTTTTGTCGAGTCCCTGCGATTCAGCTTCGGCCACTTTCAACTTGAAGTTAACAAACAAGTTCACATAGTCATCAAGCAACTTTTGATCTGTAGAAGTATCGGTGTTGTTCTTTTTCCAGATGTACTGAAATTCCGACTTTGTTATGTTTTTTTGACCTACGGTCATTATAATGGGATCTTCATGGACCTGGGCGGTCAAGGCAGAGATCACCAACGTCAGGGAAAGGGATAAGGCAATTCGTTTCATAGTCATGATCTGTTCAGCTTGTCTATTGCACACACAATACACAAACCCAATAACGCAAAAAAGAGGGGAAAATTGTATAAAATCGAAAAAACAGTCGGATTCAGTCTGTCCGGCTGTAATTTGGCGCCTCACTGGTTATCGCCACATCATGAGGGTGGCTTTCTACCACGCCCGCATTGGTAATTCGTGTGAACTTGGCTTGATGCAAGTCGGATATAGTAGGTGCGCCACAATAACCCATACCAGAACGGAGGCCACCAACCATTTGATATACAACCTCATATAAACTTCCCTTATAGGGGACGCGCGCGGCTATGCCCTCAGGTACCAACTTCTTGACATCGGTTTCGTCGCCTTGGAAATACCGGTCCTTTGATCCTTTTTCCATGGCTTCCAAGGATCCCATACCCCTGTATGACTTGAACTTGCGACCGTTGAAAATGATGGTTTCACCGGGTGACTCCTCGACGCCGGCCAATATGCCGCCCATCATCACGGAGTGAGCTCCAGCCGCAAGGGCCTTGACTACATCGCCGGAATACCTTAGTCCGCCATCAGCAATCAAAGGCACGCCTGTACCCTTCAAAGCCTGAGCTACGTCATAAATGGCTGTCAGTTGAGGTACGCCTACCCCGGCTATGACCCGAGTCGTACAAATGGATCCCGGTCCAATGCCCACCTTAACGGCATCAGCACCTGCATCGACCAACATTCTGGCGGCTTCTCCGGTTGCAATGTTGCCAACCACGACATCGATTGACGTAAAAGTCGATTTGATTCGACGCAACAGCTCCGTGACTGATAAGGAATGACCGTGGGCCGTATCGATGACAACAGCATCCACTCCCGCATCGACTAAGGCTTCTATACGTAAGAATGAATCATTGGTTACTCCGACTCCAGCGGCAACACGCAGTCGACCTTTATCATCCTTACAGGCCGCCGGCTTATCCTTTGCCTTAGTGATATCCTTATAGGTCACCAGACCGACAAGACGACCTTCGGCGTCTACTACAGGCAATTTCTCTATTTTGTATTGCTGAAGGATTTCAGTGGCCTTTTCCAAATTCGTGGATTGACAGGCCGTAACCAAATTTTCCTTGGTCATGACGTCTTCCACCAATTTGTCCACATTTTGCTCGAAGCGGAGATCTCTGTTGGTAACGATGCCCACCAGTATATTTTGCTTGTCAACAACAGGAATGCCACCAATGTGGTATTCAGCCATGATATTCAAACACTGGCGTACGGTAGATCCCAGCTGGATGGTTATAGGATCGTATATCATACCGTTCTCAGCCCGCTTGACAATTTGAACCTGTTTGGCCTGTTCGGCCACAGTCATGTTTTTGTGAATAACACCGATGCCGCCCTCCCTGGCTATGGATATCGCCATATTCGACTCAGTCACAGTATCCATTGCCGCGGAGACAAATGGAACCTGAAGGTATATGTTTCTGGAAAAGCGCGTTGAAATATCCACCTGGTGGGGTAACACCTCGGAATAGGACGGAACCAACAGGACATCGTCGAATGTCAACCCATCGAAACGAACACGATCTGCAATAAATGACATAGTTAAAGGATTTGAAATTTATTGCGTGCTAATATACATTTTTCTAATGACTAGTTTCCCATTTCGGAAAGAAACTTTATACGCACCAATCGCACTTCTTCTTCCGAATAATCGCCGCCCATTTCATCGAGTGCTTCCTGAATACTATCGGAGGATGAACTCTTGAAATAATCCATAAGTTCGTCCATATGATCGGCATCCATGATCTCGTTTAGAAAATAATCTATATTAATCTTTGTTCCCGAGTAGACGATAGCTTCGATCTCGTCGAGCAATTCGGAAAAATCGAGACCTTTGGTCACGGCCACATCGTCCAACGCAATTTTACGATCAATAGCCTGAATGATGGAAACCTTAAGTTTGGACTTGTTGGCTACTGTCCGAACGCGTAGATCTTCAGGGCGTTCAATTTCATTTTCTTCGCAGTGCTTCTTGATGAGAGACAAAAATTCTTCTCCGTAGCGCTTGGCTTTCCCAGCTCCCACACCCGGCACATTTTGCAGTTCTTCCATCGTAATGGGATAGGTCGTGGCCATTGCTTCAAGCGATGGATCCTGGAAGATCACGTAAGGAGGCAGGTTCAAGCGTTTCGATATGCGCTTTCTGAGATCCTTGAGCATGGAATAAAGCCCGGGGTCGACAGCACAAGCCGCTCCTCCACGTACAGGTGCTTCTTCTTCTGCGTCTTCAAAATCATTGTCCTCCGTCACCATAAAGTCGACCGGATTTTTCATGAATTCACGTCCTGCGGGAGTTATCTTCAACAGTCCGTAGTTCTCGATATCCTTGTCCAGGTAACGGCTTATCAGCGCTTGGCGAATGACGGCGTTCCATGTTTTATCCTCCTCGTCCGCTCCACTACCGAACACCTCGAGTTCATCGTGTTTGTATGAATTGACCTCCGTTGTTTCTTTGCCCATCATAACATGGATGACATGGTCGGTCTTAAATTTTTCTTTCAGCGCTGAAACGGTTTCCAACACCGTCAACAACAGTTCTTTTGCTTCCACCTGTTTTTTAGGATTTAGACAATTATCACAGTTTCCACAACGATCTTGTGTATATGCTTCTCCGAAATAATGCAGGAGCAATCTCCTGCGGCACACGGAGGACTCTGCGTACGCGGCTGTTTCCAGCAACAGTTCCTTACCGATTTCCTGCTCGGCAACAGGCTTGCCCTGCATGAACTTTTCCAGTTTCTGCAGATCTTTGTTGGAGTAAAAGGTAACGCAAAGACCTTCTCCATCGTCCCTCCCGGCACGTCCTGTCTCCTGGTAATAACCTTCGAGGCTCTTGGGTATGTCGTAATGAATGACAAAGCGGACGTCCGGCTTGTCAATACCCATGCCAAAGGCAATGGTCGCCACAATGATATCAATCTTTTCCATCAGGAACGCATCCTGATTGTCTGAACGTTGTGCCGAATCCATACCGGCATGATAGGGTCTTGCGTTGATGCCGTTTACTTGCAACGTTTCGGCCAATTCCTCAACTTTCTTACGGCTCAGGCAATAGATAATGCCGGATTTCCCCGTATTGGCCTTGATGAATCGGATAATATCTCTGTCGACGTTTACGGTTTTAGGCCGTACCTCGTAATACAGATTAGGACGGTTGAATGACGATTTGAATACCGTGGCATCCATCATACCCAGGTTTTTCTGAATATCGTGCTGCACCTTTGGGGTGGCAGTCGCTGTCAGGGCAATGATGGGCGCACGTCCAATCTCATTGATCAATGGTCTGATGCGCCTGTATTCGGGTCTGAAGTCATGCCCCCATTCGGAAATGCAATGAGCTTCGTCAACGGCAAACAGCGAAATAGGTATATTCTTCAGGAACAGCATGTTCTCATCTTTCGTGAGCGATTCGGGAGCTACATAGAGCATCTTTGTCTTGCCCGAAAGAATATCCGACCTCACCTGATCAATGGCAGCCTTGTTCAGTGATGAGTTGATGAAGTGGGCTACTCCGTCTTCTTCGCTGAAATTGCGCATGGCATCCACCTGATTCTTCATCAAGGCAATCAATGGTGAAATAACCACCGATGTGCCCGGCAGCAACAACGAAGGCAGTTGATAGCATAAGGACTTGCCTCCTCCCGTGGGCATCAGGACAAATGTATCCCTGCCAGCCAGCACGTTGCGGATGATGTCTTCCTGATTACCCTTGAACGAATCGAATCCGAAATGGGTCTTCAAGCTTTGCATCAATAAGTCCTTTTCTTTCATCGTACTTTGTTATCAGGCACTTTTTAAACGAGCGTGACTTAAAGCCTCCACCTTCTCTTTTGCGTAATCCAATGTAATCAACAATGTTTGCTGACCACTTGAAGGAGTCTCATACATGGCGTCCATGATGATGGTCTCCGAAATAGCCCTTAGTCCCCTTGCTCCTAGCTTAAACTCAACGGCCTTGTCTACAATGTATTCCAGCACTGCCGGTTCAAATTCAAGGGACACATGATCCATATCAAACAGTTTGACATATTGCTTGATAATCGAGTTCTTTGGCTCAGTCAGTATCCTGCGTAACGCATCCCTGTCCAATGGATTCAAGTACGTCAGGATGGGTAATCGCCCGATTATTTCGGGTATCAGTCCAAACGACCGGAGATCCAATGGAGAGACATATTGCAGGAAGTTGCCCCTGTCAACGTGTTGCGTATCCTTGGTCGCACCATAACCCACCACCTTGGTGTTGAGTCGGGACGCTATTTTCTTTTCAATACCTTCAAAGGCTCCTCCACATATGAAAAGTATGTGTTTCGTATTCACGGGAATCATCTTCTGATCCGGATGTTTGCGACCTCCTTGCGGCGGCACGTTGACCACAGAACCTTCCAGCAACTTCAGCAATCCTTGTTGAACACCTTCTCCACTCACATCACGGGTGATGGAAGGATTGTCCCCTTTACGGGCTATCTTGTCCATCTCGTCAATGAAAACAATGCCCCGTTCGGCGGCGGCAACATCGTAATCGGCCACCTGTAACAACCGGGTCAATATGCTCTCGATATCCTCACCAACGTATCCGGCCTCGGTCAAGACAGTGGCGTCCACAATGGTAAAAGGCACGTGAAGTTTACGTGCGATGGTTCTAGCCAGCAGTGTTTTCCCTGTACCGGTAGGTCCAACCATCAGAATGTTGGATTTCTCAATCTCAACATCGTCACCTGTGTCTTTCTGCAACAGCCGTTTGTAGTGATTGTACACGGAAACAGACAGAAATTTCTTCGCATCATCCTGTCCGATGACAAACTCATCCAGAAAAGCCTTTATTTCCTTTGGTTTTGGCAAATCTTCCCCATCCACGACAAATGCATTCTTTGACGGTTTGCGTTTGCCCTTGATGTCAGTGATCATTTCATACGCCCGTTCAGCGCAATCGGTGCAGATATTTCCGGTAATGCCACTGATCAGTAAATCGACCTGATCCCTGTCTCTGCCGCAAAAACTGCATTTATCCTGATTCTTTGCCATCCTATTTGGTGCGTGTCATTACATCATCAATCATGCCATAGGCCTTGGCTTCGGTGGCCGTCATCCAGTAATCCCTGTCTGAGTCCTTTTCGATTTGCTCAAAGGGTTGTCCTGAATGGTCGGCAATGATCTGATACAGTTCCTTTTTCATCTTTTGAATCTCCCTGGCTGTGATTTCAATGTCGGAAGCCTGACCTTGTGCGCCTCCCATCGGCTGATGTATCATCACCCTTGAATGTTTCAGCGCAAAGCGTTTACCGCTGGTTCCCGCTACCAACAACACAGCAGCCATAGATGCCGCCATTCCTGTGCAGATAGTGGATACCGGACTGGAAATGAATTGCATGGTGTCATAAATGCCCAAACCGGCATACACACCGCCACCCGGTGAGTTCAGATACAATGAAATGTCCTTGCCTGGGTCACAGGAATCCAGGTATAGCAGTTGGGCTTGTACGACATTGGCTGTGTAGTCATCAACCTGAGTGCCCAGAAATATGATTCGATCCATCATCAGACGTGAGAACACATCCATTTGTGCCACATTCAACTGCCTTTCCTCAATGATTGTCGGTGAGATGTAGTTGCTGGTGATTTTCATGAAATCATCCAATGCCGTACCGCTCATGTTCAAGTGACCGGTGGCGTATTTTCGAAAATCCTTCATACAATTCGTCTTGATTTAACGTAACTTACCTATTGAAACCTAAGGCCATTCCATTGAAAGTGGTAAAACCCCTCAACGGGCGGTACCGACTTTCTTTGTATGTTTGGCCGGAAAACAAATTTATAAATAAAAAAAGGAGTTCAACAAAAAAATTGGCCGTGAAATGGATTTCACAGCCAATTATTTTTATTCAAACGTCAAACGGCTTTCCAACGTCGTTCTTACGTTTTTATCAAGCATAAAGCTTGTTGAAATCTTCGATACTTGTCGTTTTGGAAGAAAGCTTGATCGTATTCTTCAAATAACCGGAAACTACGGCACTCATAGCCTGATCGATGATATTCCGCCTTGACTCTTCTTTTTTAAGCATGTCGGCGGCATAGCTGGCAAGCAAATCTTCGGGCACATTCATCATGCCGTATTGGGCAAATTGTGCACGTGTTACTTTCTTTGATGTTTCCAGCAGGTCTTCATCGGTAACCGTCAGGTTGTTTTCCTTAACAATCTGTTCTTTCATCAGGTGCCATTTCAAATCTTCAATCATGGCAGGCATGTCCTTGTCCACCGATTCCTGAGTTTGACCTTCTTTCGTTGTGAGCACCCAGCGCTTCAAGGCCTCAACCGGGAACACAACATCATCAAGTTTCTTGAGCAATACATTTTTGGCATCGATCATGAAACGATAGTCGCTTTCCGGCACGAACTGAGCCTGGATTGATTCTTTTACTTTTTCGCGGAAGGCCTCGACTGTGGTGACCACGCCTTCACCATAAATTGAGTCAAACAACGCTTGATTCAATTCTCCTTCTTGATAGCGGGTGATTTCCTTGACCTCGAACGTAAAATCGGAGGTGATGGTTTTAGCCACATCTTTCGCCACATGGAGAAGCGAGGCAATTTCGGCTTCAGCATTGTCGTATGCGACTGCAGGGTTGAACACCACGGTGTCACCTACTCCCAATCCAATAAATTTTGCCTTTTCTGCTTCGTTCTTCAGGTAAGCAGGCATCAATACGGCGTCCTCGACGCTCAGTCCCTCAATTCCAACGGTGCCATCGGCAAGGACTTCGATGAGTCTACCCTTCACAACATCCTTTTCATCCGAAACATCCACCTGTGTGTACGAACCGTTTCTGGAGGCAAGGTTTTTCACTTGATCGTCCACCATGTCTTCGGTAACGTCAATGGTATAATAGGTGACTACGTCCTTTTTGTTGAGCGTAAACGAAATTTCAGGGGAAAGAGCAACATCAAACCGGAACGTGAAAGCCTCCTGGCTGTTGAAGTCGACGGTTGGCTGATCCAAGCTGGGAAGCGGCTCACCCAAAATGTTCAGTTTATTTTCCTTGACATAATTGAACAACGCTTCTGAAACCAAGTTTTGTACTTCCTCAGCCAATACAGCCTTACCATACATCTTGTTTATCAGGCCTGCAGGCACGTTGCCTGGACGAAAGCCGGGAACCTGGGCTTTTTTCCGGTAATTCTTCAGGGCTTTTTCAACTTTTTCCTGATAATCGGTTTTGTCCAGTTCAATTGTAATGACGGCATTTACCTGATCGATAACTTGTTTGTCTACCTGCATAATTGTAAAAATTTGAGCCGCAAAATTACATTTATTCTTTGAATTGACAAAATGAATGCCTTTATGATAATTATAATGATTCTTTGGTTGGTAACAATGCATTCGATTTGATATTTCTTTCCTTTTTTGCACCTTTGAGCCAAAATACCTGCTACATCATGAAACGTATCGTACTTTATTCAGTTTTTGCCTCTCTGTGTTTACTGAACACTGTTGCCGGAATAGCGCAAGATGCATCTTCGAGTTCAACCAAGGGCATTGTCATTGTACCTGAAGTAAAAAAACAAAAAGGGTCTTCTTTTAACGAAAAGGAGTTGTCCGGATATGTCATGGTCTATTTCAAGGATCAGACACATTCGGCCTATATGGCCATCAGTTCAGACGGTTACAACTTCACCGACCTAAACGGGGGAAAACCCATCTTTATCGGATCCGAGCTGGCCGAGCAAAAAGGAATCCGCGACCCGCACATCGCACGTGGTCCCGATGGTGCCTTCTATCTGGCCATGACAGACCTTCACATCTCCGGAAAACGAGCCGGATTCCGAGATACAGAATGGCAACGTCCCGTGGAAAAGTACGGTTGGGGCAATAACCGTGCCTTGGTATTGATGAAGTCGTATGACCTCATTCACTGGACACACGCTGTTTTCCGTGTGGATTTGGCCTTTCCGGAACTAGGCGACATTGATTGTTCCTGGGCTCCGGAAACCGTTTACGATCCAATCAAGAAAAAAATGATGGTATATTTCACCATCCGTTACGACAACAAAGAGTGCCACATGTATTATTCCTACGCCAACGAGGCATTTACCAAACTGGAGACTTCGCCAAAAAAGATAACGGAAATCGGAGGCATCGACGGTGACATTACCAAGGTTGGAGACATGTATCAACTATTTTATGTCTCGAACGCCAAGATCCTGCATTCGGCATCCGACAAAATCAACGAAGGGTTCAAGTCAGGTGATAAGCGTATCGATCCAGAAAGCGTTTCAACTGAAGCGCCCAATCTGTTCAAGCGACTGGGCTCCAATTCGTACATATTGATGTATGATGTTTATGGAGCTCGCCCCAACAATATGGGATTCAGTGAGACAACCGACTTTGTCACCTATAAGAATCTGGGACACTTCAACGAAGGAGTGATGAAGGGAACCAATTTTGAACGTCCCAAACACGGTGCGGTGACCTACATGACAGCCAAGGAGCTTAAAGCCATAGCTGCCTATTGGAACATTTCCCTGTAATTCATCTGATGAATAAGGCTTCGGTCATAGGACAGGTGGCACGGCTCATGTTTGCTCTTCTCGGAGGCATGTTGCTGGCCTGGGTGGCCACCTGGGTGATTCTGCTTATCCAGACTTCCTTTGATGTACAGGTGGCACTCGGACAGGCAAACCGATTGCTGGAAGACACCGGAATGCTTCGGTTGGTCCAAGGAGTCCAATCGCTGAGTTTATTTGTCATGCCTCCTTTCCTCCTGTGCCTGATCAACCACGAGCACCCCGCCGATGTCCTTTCATTCCGCAAAGCCTCGGGGCGGCACATAATGCTGGCAGTCATCAGTTTGATAGCCGCCATGCCTTTGATCAACCTGTTGGTCACGTGGAACGAAAGTATGCGTTTGCCGTCATACCTGCATCAATTGGAAGAGTGGATGAGGGTTTCAGAAAAAACGGCAGCCGACCTGACCCAACGGATGATGTCGGGGACAGCGTGGCATGACCTTGCCTTCAGCCTAATTGTCGTAGCACTCCTGGCCGGCTTTGGTGAAGAACTACTTTTCAGGGGATTGCTACAGGGCATGCTGGTTCGGATATTGGGAAAGAAGCACCGAACCGCGGATGGCAAGGTTCCCTCATGGGTCAAGCACACAAGCATCTGGACGGTAGCCTTCCTTTTCAGCGCCATCCACCTTCAGTTTTTCGGATTCTTCCCCCGTTTGTTGCTGGGAGCCTGGTTTGGTTATCTGTTGTGGTGGACGGGGTCCATCTGGGTGCCCATTCTGGCTCACATGAGCAACAACGCCCTATCCACCGTTTTCTTGTTCGCGAAAAACAACGGCTGGATCTCGGTTGACCCGGATCAATTCGGAACCAACGAGACGGGGTGGACCAGTGTGGTTTCGATACTCTTGTTGGCTGCCTGTGTGGTCTTGTTTAAACAGAAACGATTGTCAGCCGGGAAATAAGCGATAACAGGACGGTAAAATGTGTACTTTTGCGCAACAATTACCAAGAAGATCAACGATAGATTTACCAGGATGCATATGACCCCGAAACAAAACAAAGCCCTTGATTGGCTGAACAGTCATACCTTTACCAAACGTTTGACGGCATGGATAATGGCAGCGTGGACCTGGATCATGCCTTACGCACACCAAGCCCTGGAATACCTGAAACGTCAATGGAAAAGACACGTTGCCTGGTACAAACGATCTCCCTGGTACCTCAAGGGACTGATCATCATCGGTGACTTGATTGTGTGTGTTTTTGCCTACCTGATCATGGTTGACCTTAACCTGTTCTGGCTGTTTGGGAAATCGCCCGGACTAATGAGCATCAATAATCCCAACCAGGCCTTTTCCACTGAGGTGTATAGCGCTGATGGTCAGCTGATTGGTAAGTATTTTCGCGAGAACCGCACACCGGTTGAATACGATGAGATTTCACCCATTGTCATTCAAGCGCTGATTTGCACCGAAGACGAACGGTTCTACAAGCATTTTGGTATTGATATTGAAGCACTGTTCGCAGCTGCCAGGGACATGACCCAGGGCCGATCGAGGGGTGCCAGCACCATCACCCAGCAGTTGGTCAAGAATATGTTCAAAACCCGCTCCAATTATTCCACCGGTTTGATTGGTAAAATACCAGGACTCCGCCTCATCATATCAAAAACCAAGGAATGGGTCACATCCATAAAAATTGAGGTATTCTATTCAAAGCAGGAAATCCTCACCATGTACTTGAACACCGTCGATTTCGGAAGCAACGCTTACGGCATCAAGACGGCATGCAAGACCTATTTCAGAACCACCCCCGACAAACTTAGGATTGAACAAGCGGCCATACTGGTTGGATTGCTCAAGGCCACCACAACCTACAACCCACGCATCAATCCTGTCAACAGCAAGAAAAGGCGCAACGTGGTTCTTGATAACCTACTCAAACATAACCTGCTGACAAAAGCCGAATGCGATTCCTTAAAGAAATTGCCTATTACCCTGGATTACTCGGTTGAGACCTATTCCGATGGGCAGGCTCGTTACTTTAGAGAGGCCGTGGTTGAATACCTGGAATCGTTCTGTGAACAAAACAACCTGGACCTGTATTCAGACGGTCTGAAAATATATACCACACTGGATACCCGGTTGCAGAAATACGCCGAAGATGCCGTTACCAAACAAATGCGTCGTTTGCAACAACAATTTGAGAATCACTGGGGAAAAACCAATCCCTGGCAGGATGAGATGCATCAGGAAATTCCGGGTTTCATTGAAAGCATTGCTAAAAAGACACCCCTGTACAAGCATCTGAAGAAGCGGTATTCTAATCAACCTGACTCCATCGATTATTACCTGAACAAACCCCACAAAGTAAACGTATTCGATTACAAGAATGGCTCGAAGGAAATGGTCATGAGCACTATGGACTCAATCCGCTACATGGTTCGGTTCATGCACTGCGGTTTTCTGGCCATGGAGCCACAGAATGGAAACGTCAAAGCATGGGTGGGCGACATCGATTATCAATTCTGGCAATACGACAAGGTATTATCCAAGCGGCAACCCGGATCAACCTTCAAACTTTTTGTCTATTCGGAGGCTTTCAACAAGGGACTGGGACCCTGCGACTACCGCATCGACCAACCCATATCCTGGGATCTTGAACCGTTTGGTGACACCACCGTTTGGCAGCCAGGCAATGCCACCGGTTACTTCAGTGGAGCCGAAATGACGTTGAAATATGCCTTTGCGCGATCCATCAACAGCGTCGCCGTCCAGGTGGCCAAGGAAGCCGGCATTCGCAACATCATCCGGACGGCCCATGCCATGGGCATCAAGTCTGAATTGGAGGAAACGCCCTCTGTCAGTCTGGGTTCATCGGATGTTTCATTACTGGAGTTGGTTAACAGCTACTGCACCGTAATTAACGAAGGTATGATGCAGGAACCCGTACTGGTGACACGTATTGAAGACAGCAAGGGCAACATTATTTACCAACACACTCCGGAAGTCAAACAAGCTTTGCCGTATGAGACAGCTTACCTCATGACGCAAATGTTGCTGGCCGGTTTGACAGAACCGGGAGGCACCACTCAGAACCTATGGTCCTGGGATCTTTTCAAGTATGGCACCGATTTTGGCGGAAAGACCGGTACGTCGTCCAATCACTCGGATGCATGGTTTGTGGGTGTGACCCCCAATCTGGTGGGCGGAGCCTGGGTAGGTGGTGAATACCGCAGCATCCACTTCCGGACAGGCAGTCTGGGAGAAGGCAGCAAAACTGCGCTTCCGGTCTTCGGCTATTTTATGGAAAAAGTGCTGGCAGACGAGAGCCTGAGTCGTTACAGAGCCAAGTTCCCTTCACCCAAGAAACCCATTTCCAAGCCATATACCTGCCAAACTCCCTATCCCAAAAAGGACAGCACTGAACTGGAGGGATCCGCTACAGACAGTACAGTCGAAATTTCAGTAGGAGTGGAAGTTCCTATTTCGGAAACTGATGACGATATGCAGTTCTGACCACATCGGCGCATTGATTGGTGCCGGCATGGTAAGGAATCAAACCGGGTTGTTTCTCGGATGAAACGACAGCACCTGCTCCCTGAGAAAAGTCTTGTCCATGTGGGTGTAGATCTCGGTGGTCTGTATGCTCTCATGACCCAACATTTGCTGAATGATGCGTAAATTCGCCCCTCCTTCCAGCAAGTGCGTTGCAAAAGAATGCCTGAACGTGTGGGGGCTAATGGTTCGTTGAATGCCAGCAATGGCAGCTTGTGTCTGAACGATGCGAAATATCATGGATCGAGTAAGGGCAAATCCATTCCTGTTCAAAAAGACAAAATCCTCCTGTCCTTTTCCAATAGGCCATTTATTCCGCTGATCCATCCACAAATCTATTTCATCAATGGCACGTCGGGAAATGGGGACCAACCTCTGCTTGCCTCCCTTCCCTTCCACTTGAACGAATTCATCATTGACATGACAACAAGACAATTTCAGATTGATTAGTTCAGAAACGCGCAATCCGCAACTGTACAGTGTTTCCAGAATGGCCCTGTTCCGTTGACCCTCTTTTTTGGAAAGATCTACCCCTTGTATCATCTCGTCTATTTCATCCAAACTCAACACCTCGGGAAGGTGACGTCCCATCGTAGGTGCATCAATCCGCTCGGTCGGATCTTTCTGAACCACATCTTCAATGACAAGGAAACCAAAAAAAGATTTCAGCCCTGACAATATACGTGCCTGTGATCTGGCGTGAATGCCCAGATCCCTGAGTTGTGCAAAAAATGTTTCCAACATCGGCGAAGAGACCAATGTCACGGGAATCTCGTCACTCACGTATTCAATCAATTTGCCGACATCTTTCAGGTACGCCTCAATCGTATTTGCCGAAAGTGCCTTTTCCAGCCTCAGGTAAGCCGTGTATTTTTTTAACCATATCAGATCCTCTGGTCGCATACTATGCCTTTTTAAAAATAATCCGTACCTTTGTACCGATGAAATTTGCGATTTCCTCTCCCACGTCTCAAGTAGTGGATCCCATTCCAGGATGGCAAAACCGCTTGGGCAAAAGTACAAAAAAGGCTGCATCATGATTCGAATTGCCATCATAAACGGTCCCAACCTCAATCTACTGGGGAAACGCGAGCCTGGAATTTATGGTAACCAGTCGTTTGAATCGTATTTTGAGGTATTAAAAACAGATTACCCCAATATTATCTTTGACTACTATCAATCAAACCATGAAGGTGATTTGATTGATAAAATACAGGCTATCGGCTTTGACTATGATGGCATTGTCCTGAATGCGGGAGGGTACACCCATACCTCCATTGCGCTGGGCGACTGCATCAGAGCGGTCACAACCCCTGTTATTGAAGTCCATATCTCCGACTTGAGCAAAAGGGAACCATTTCGTCAAATCTCAATGATTGAATCGGCGTGCAAGGCAACGTTCGCCGGCTTCGGCATGGAATCATACCGTAAGGGCGTAGAGGCTCTTTTGGCATTGAAACGTATTTAACCAACATATGACCAAACATACAAAGATCGTCGCCACCATATCCGACAAACGGTGCGACGTAGAATTTATCAAAGCCTTATTCGAGGCAGGAATGAACGTAGTGCGAATGAACTCCGCCCATTTGAGTGAGGAGGGTTTTGCAACAATCATCAACAACGTCAGAGCGGTCTCACCTGAAATTGGCATCCTGATGGATACAAAAGGACCTGAAATCAGGACAACTTCCAACTTAGAGGACAAAAACATCGCAATCAAGACCGGAGATATTTTGCGCTTTGTTGGCAATCCGGATCAGATAACAACGTCCGATTGCATCAGCTGCACCTATCCCAATCTTGTCAACGACATCAAACCCGGAACCGACCTGTTGATCGATGACGGAGAAATCGACCTCAAGGTGGTGGAAAAAACCAATGAATACCTGGTGTGTGAAGCACAAAACGATGGCGTTATGGGTAGCCGAAAAAGCATCAATATCCCTGGTGTCCGCATCAATCTTCCCTCTCTGACGGAAAAAGACAAGAAAAACATTTTGTTGGCTATCGACTATGGTGTCGACTTCATCGCACACTCCTTCGTGCGCAGCAAACAAGACGTACTTGCCATTCAGGAAATTCTCGATGACAATGTGAGTCCCATCAAGATCATCGCCAAGATAGAGAACCAGGAAGGGGTGGACAACATCGATGAAATACTGGAAATCGCCTACGGTGTGATGGTGGCCCGAGGCGACCTGGGCATCGAAGTGGCTCAGGAAAAAATTCCCGCCATCCAGCGAATGCTCATCCGCAAATGTGTAGAAGCCAAGAAGCCCGTCATTGTGGCCACTCAGATGTTGCACTCCATGATTGAACACCCGCGCCCCACCCGCGCCGAAGTGACCGACATCGCCAATGCCATCTACTACCGCACGGATGCCTTGATGCTGAGTGGAGAAACCGCTTATGGAAAATACCCGCTTGAGGCCGTTCAAACCATGTCTAAAATTGCTGAGGAAGCTGAAAAATCAAAAGTCAGTGCCAACGACATCACGGTTCCGTTCGAAGGTGAACTCGATGCTACCGCCTTTTTGGCCCAACAGGCAGTCAACGCCTCAGCGGTGTTGAAGTCGGCCGCCATCGTAACTGATTCCTATACAGGCACCACAGCCAGATACATCGCCGCATTCCGTGGAAAAAATCCGGTGTACGCCATTTGCTACCGTGAACGAACTGTCAGGCAACTGGCTCTCTCCTACGGCGTATTCCCCATCTACCAGGAAATTCGTAAAAACACCCGCATCTACCTGGTATCGGCTTTGCGCATGCTCAAACAACGCGAGTTGCTGCACAGCGAGGACAGGATCATCTACCTGAGCAGCAGCTTCGGCGTGGCAGGTGGCACCACCTTTCTGGAGGTGAACCATGTGGATACCGTCATCAACAACGCCGACCATTTCCTGCTGCCGAACTTTCCCGGTGCTGAATAACGGGAGCGGCCATGGATGAATTGCTGGAACAATATTTACTAGACCATTCCGACAAGGAGCCCCTTCTGTTGCAACGGATAAACCGGGAAACCAGGCTCAGGTTACTGAATGGGAGAATGGTTTCCGGTCACCTGCAAGGACGTCTATTGGTCATGCTATCTCGAATGATACGACCAAGAAAAGTGCTGGAATTGGGAACATTCACCGGTTACTCTGCTCTGTGCCTGGCAGAAGGGACAGACACAACGACCGAGATTCACACCATTGAACACAACGACGAATTGGAAGAAACCATCCGATATTGGTTCTCTCAGTCTGAAAACGGTCATCGCATACACCTTCATATTGGCGAGGCCTTAGAGGTCATACCCTCCCTTGACGGGCCCTTCGATTTGGTCTATATGGACTTGGATAAACGGGATTATCAGGCCTGTTTTGAAGCTGTCAGGCCTTTGATCCCTACCGGTGGATTCATACTGGTGGACAACACCCTATGGGGTGGAAAAATACTGGAACCCATAGCCCGCTATGACGGGCAAAGCCTTGCAATATCCAAATTTAACGAGTACATTGCCAACGATTCCAGCCTGGAAAAAGTCATGCTTCCCATCCGGGATGGACTCACCCTAATCCGAAAAAAATAACCAAATGGATACTACCAGACAACAAAAAATAAACCGGTTGCTGCAGAAAGAACTCAGCGAAGTCTTTCTGGTGATGACCCGTACCTCACAAGGCATGCTGATTACGGTCAGCCATGTAAAAGTCAGCCCCGATCTGAGCACAGCCCGTGTTTACCTCAGCATTTTTCCAAGCGAACATGGTACCTCCGTACTTAAAACCGTACAACAACAGACCAAGGTCATCAAGCACGATTTAGCGGCCAGGCTCCGATTCCAACTCAGAAGGATGCCAGAGTTGTCTTTCTTCCTGGATGATTCATTGGATTATGCCGAAAATATCGACAACCTGCTGAACAAAATCAATTCACGCTAACTCAACTGCGGTGAATCTGCCCTATTTCATAGCTCGTCGGTACCTGTTTTCCAAAAAAACACACAACGCCATCAATCTGGTATCCATGGTCTCGGTGTTTGGCGTCATGGTTGCCGTGGCGGCCCTGGTCGTCACCCTGTCTGTTTACAATGGCTTTCAGGATTTACTGAAGAACTTGTACAGCAATTTCGACCCCCAAATCAAGATCAAGGTAAGAGAGGGTAAGACGTTCATACCCCACAGTGATGCATTTCATGCCATAAAAACCGACAACGACGTAGCGGAATATTGCGAAACACTGGAAGAAAATGCACTGATTATTTATAAAGATGCACAAACCAGTGCCGTGATCAAGGGTGTGGACGATTCTTTCAGTCGGTTGACCCGCATTGACAGTTTGATGCTGGCAGGTACCTTCAAACTGAAGGAGTATGATTTCAATTACGCGACTTTGGGTGTTGGACTGGCTTCCGTGCTGGGAACAGGCAATTCATTCATCGATCCGGTCACCATCCATGTTCCAAAACGAACAGGCACCATCAACCTGGCCAACCCGGTGGCCTCCTTCAAACCCTATCAGGTCCTGGTTGGCGGAACATTCGGTATCAACCAGCCCGAATACGACAACAACTTAGTCATAGTTCCCCTCTCACTGGCGCGCGAACTATTCGAATACACGGATGAAGTGACAGCCATTGAAATCAAATTGAACGAAGGAGTAAATCCGAAAAAAGTCATTACACGGTTCAAACACGTGTTGGGCAAAGACTACGATGTTCAAGGCCTGATGGAACAAAAAGCTGATTTTTACCGGGTGAACCGCATAGAAAAATGGATGACCTACCTGATGTTGTCCTTCATTCTGCTCATCGCATTGTTCAATGTGGTCGGTTCCCTGTCTATGTTGATATTGGAAAAAAGAAAAGACGCCATGACGCTGAACGAACTGGGAGCAGATCAAGCGTTCATTCGTCGGATTTTCCTTACCGAAGGACGACTGATTGCTCTTTCAGGAGCTGTATTGGGCATCATCATCGGCACCGTGGTCTGCCTGTTGCAACAACACCTGGGGCTATTGAAACTGGGCGGCGGCGGAAATTACATTGTGGAGGCCTATCCGGTCAAATTGCAGTTTCTTGACCTGTTGGTTGTTTTTGTCACGACTTTAATCATCAGTCTGCCAGCAACCTGGTGGCCGGTACACCTATATTTCAACCGTAAGTCTGAGTGGAAACATGAAACAATTTCCCAACCTTGACACCATTGGAAAAAGAAGCTTTCTTCGCATAATTCCATTGATCGGTTTGGTCGTTTCCCTGGCCATACCCTCCCATGGTCAGGTCTCGTTTGGAGGAGCCCCTCTTTCATATCAGGCGGAAAAACAAACTGCCATCGCCTCTGTCGTGGATTACATGACTGAACTTCCTGCCATTAACACCGACTCCCTGCTGGCAATCGACGCTTTACCCGGTAACCGAGTCGGGGGCATCAAATTTGCCCACACCTTCTTCACCAACTTGTCTCCTGAAAACTCCGGGGTCACATTCACCACAAAAGATGGAATAAGGGTATGGAAAGTTGGAGTCCGCTCACCGGGTGCTTTTAGCCTGAATGTATTGTTCAGCGAATTTTTACTTCCTGATGGCGCTGCCGTTTATCTTTACAATAAGGATCGTTCGTGTGTTTTGGGAGCATTTACCAGTAAAAACAGGCCAAAGGGTGGCGAGCTGAGCGTATCTCCTGTGGAGGGAGAGGAGTTGACCATTGAATATCACGAGCCGGTGAATGCTTCGTTCAGAGGCACCATCCGTATCACGGAAGTCAACCACGATTACCTGGGGCTTTTTCGGGTAGGAACTCGTTTCAATCAACTGAACCTGCCCTGCCTGCCCAACGCATCTTGCGACGCTGCCTATGACCAACTTTCGAAAAGCACCTGCCTGCTCATCATCAATGGGAACACCTATTGTACAGGAACGTTGTTGAACAATACGACACAAGATGGAAGGCCTTACCTGCTAACAGCCTCACATTGCCTGCAAAACAATCCTTCCCTGGGCAGCCGCGTGGTGGCCTTTCTCAATTACCAATCCCCACGTTGCAAACAAAACATCAGAGGGTCTGAGGAGTTTTCGGTTTCAGGTTCCACTACAAGAGCTTTAAGCAACGAAATTGACTTTGCCCTGCTAGAGCTGGATGAACTGCCTCCGCCCGATTACAGGCCTTATCTGGCAGGGTGGTCCACAGACACCCTTGTCACACAGGCTCCCTATGTGAGCCTTCATTACCCGAGAGGTGAGGTATTGAAATACGCCCTGGAAGAAAACACCCCGAAACCAATAGACTGGAGTGGAACAAAAGATGGCATTGAGGCAAACAACCACTGGCTTGTGGAAAGATGGGAGAAAGGTCACACCTGGTACGGTTCGTCCGGAGCCCCCCTTTTCGACAACAACCAACGATTGGTCGGTGCCATGACTGGAGGCGATTCAGGAGGCGAGAACGGCTGTGACACCCTATACACGGGAGACTTCTTTTTTCGTTTCAATCGGGCCTGGGACTTTTTTTCTGATTCAACGAAACAACTTAAGCATTGGCTTGCCCCAGGAATTCCAGACGACAGCCACGATGTGCTTCGTTTAAACGGTTGTGATCCTTATGCACACAACCCGGCAGTACGGCTTACCAATATCGCCGAGAATGACACACTGGGAGCCTTGATGGTGGCATCTCCAGGTAAAGGCTCACTGGTTGGCCAGAACAATTTCGGAACCAGCGAATACGCTGAACATTTCACAACCGATTCAACCTGCTACCTTCAAGGCGTATATCTAATGGTTTACAAAGGCATGTATAACAATGAGTCTCCTGTTGTTGTTTCGATTTACGCAGGAGGCGACAAGCCAGGTGCACTGTTGGAAAGGGCAACCCTCAATCTGTCTTACAAAGACTATGCTTCCGGACGGTTCATCCGTATTACAAAAACAAACTATGCCCATGCTGAAAACTATTTACGGTTTAATAATCCCGTCGATGTAGGCAACGATTTCTACATTTCATACCGGGTTGACAACACCATCAGTCAAAGTGACTCGTTTTATGTTTATGCGGCCCTACGCGAACAGACAAGCTTCAATACGAGTTGGTTTGCCTCTGATGTGGACTGGCTGCCGTTTTCCGAACACATTTACCAACCCGTCAATACATCACTCTGGATAGAGCCGATCGTATTCAACGACACCTTGCCGGGCGGGAACGGAACAGGATCGAATAACGATACACTACAACCCGGTGAACCACAGCTTTATTGTTCCATGATGAGTGGCAGGGCAACCATCCAGTTTCCTGAATATTGGACAGGCGAAACCACTATTGTTATATACGACCTGACTGGAAGACGACTGTATACCCAAAAGGGAATGCCACCTTCCTTTTCCCTTGATTTCAACCCTTCCAGGCGACAATTATACCTTTTACGGGTAAGTTCATTCAATCGTGTCAGCATTCTTAGGCTTTATGTGCCTTGAAAAAGCTTAAACGGTGTTAACATTTCAGGATAATGAAAGGCCTAGGTTTCAATATTTCAAATATTTTGTATTTTTGTACGAACATCGACATTGATTAACCATAAACAATACGAACATGAAGAAAAGTATTTCTCTGTCACTCATGTTGGCGGGTATCTTGCTGCTGACTTCCTGCGCAGGCAAATTCGCCCCATCGAGTGATTATTTCAAAGTAACGCCAGAAGTGCTTGTCGTACAAGGCGGTCAGGTTGCTGCCACCATTGACGGTACTTTTCCTGCCAAGTCGGTTCCCGCAAAGGCAGTGGTGACCATCACCCCGGTTTTGAAATATGAAGGAGGAGAAGCTATTGGAACACCGCTAACCATCCAAGGCGCCAAAGTAAAGGCCAATAACAAAGTGATCGGCAAAGAAGGTGGTTCTGTTTCATTGAGCACGGTATATAAATATGTACCTGCCATGAGCAAATCAGAACTCTTTTTGCGTTTTTCCACGAAAATCGGAAAGAAGGACATTACCATCCCCGATATCAAGGTGGCAGATGGTGTCATTGCCACTGAAATGCTTGCCAACGCAGCGAGTGCCAAGCCTGTTGCTTCGAAGGATAAATTCCAACGGATCATTCAAGAAGCTCAGGAAGCCAGCATCTTGTTCCTTATCCAACAATCCAAGTTGCGCGACAGCGAGTTGAATTCAACTCCCGTCAAAGACTTGACCGGAAAGATTGTTGAGTCGGGAAGCAATGCCAACAGGCAGATTTCCTCCATCGAAGTAGCTTCGTTTGCATCACCTGATGGTTCTTTGTCATTGAACGAGAAACTCGCCGGCGAACGCGAAAAATCAACTTTAGGGTTCCTGAATAAAACCATCAAGTCAGCCAACCTGAGCACCCCCATCGATGCTCGCTTCACGGCTGAAGACTGGGAAGGATTCCAACAACTGGTCAATGCTTCGAGCATGCAAGACAAAGACCTGATCATCCGAGTGCTTTCTATGTACCAAGATCCTGAAAAACGCGAACAGGAAATCAAGAACCTGTCTGCCGTTTACAAGAACCTGGCAGATGAGATTCTTCCTAAACTGAGACGTTCGAAAATGAAAATTACCGTTGACGTGATTGGAAAGACAGACGAACAACTTAAGGATCTTGCCATTAACAATCCATCAAGTCTGAGCGTTGAAGAATTGCTTTATGCCGGAAACCTGGTTTCCAGCCCAGCTGAAAAAGAAAGCATCTACAAAAAAATGACCGAACTGTTCCCGAATGACTATCGCGGTTTCAACAACCTGGGTCTTGTCCAGTTCGCCAGCGGAAAGGTTGCACAGGCCAAGAGCAGCTTTGATAAAGCATTCAGTTTGAACAAGGCTCCTGAAGTAAGCAGCAACTTAGCTCTTGTTTCATTGGCTACCGGAGCCGATAACGCCACCATCAACAGTTATCTTGGTACCGCCGCCGGTTCAGAAGGACTGAAAGAAGCTCAAGGCATTCTGTATTTGAAACAAGGCCAGTACGCTAAAGCCGTCACCGCATTCGGCGATTTGAAAACCAACAACGCTGCCTTGGCTCAGTTGCTGACTAAGGATTACAGCAAAGCAAAGGCCACTCTGGACGCCGTTGCTCAGCCCAATGCTGAAACCAGCTACCTCAAAGCACTGGTTGGTGCAAGAACCAACAACAAGGATTTGGTTGTCAGTGGTCTGAGCGCAGCTATCAAGGCTGACAAGAGCTATGTCAAGAAGACCATGAACGATGTTGAGTTCTCCAAATACCTGTTGGACGCATCGGTTGCCGCTCTGCTCAAGTAAGCGGATTTATCAACGGAATAAAAAAGAGGGTGTCCTTTGTGGATACCCTCTTTTTATTTTGGAGCGCGGATAGCGCTTGGAAAAACAAAACCAATTCCTCATGTGTTGCCGTTGCCCCGTTCTTTCCAGTCGCCGTATTGCTTAATTAAAGCAATTAACTTGTCAACAGCCTGGTCTTCGGGAATGTTCCTCTCAACGCAGGATTGCCCTTTGTAAAGGCTCACCCTGCCTCTTCCGGCACCCACATACCCATAATCAGCATCAGCCATCTCACCCGGACCATTTACAATACAACCCATGATGCCAATCTTAAGACCCTTCAGATGATCGGTTCTTGACTTAATGCTGGCAATAGTCCGCTGCAAATCAAATAATGTACGCCCACATCCTGGGCACGAAATGTATTCGGTCTTGCTGATACGCAAACGGGTTGCTTGTAAAATACCAAACAAGACCCGTGTAATGTCGTCAGGTGCAATCGTTGTATCAGAAGTGGGAAGAAACAACAGACCATCACCAAAACCGTCCAGCAACAACGGCCCAACATCAAGGCTCAATCCTAATTGCAAGTCCTCGATGCTTGAATAGGATTCCTCCACACACAAAATGACTGGAAGTGAACATCCAGCATGCATAAGAGCGTGGAAGAAAGCCCTTCTCTGCCCCAAGCTTTTCCCCATCAGTAATAAGACAACGTTATCAGCAGCGTTCAATCGTTGCAAGGATACCGTGTTCACTTCTTCAGGAGTAATCCTAACAAAAGAAAACGAAGTAGTTGCCTGGTGTGACACATCCAGTTCGTCCAAGCCAATGACTGGAAAACGAGTCCCTATTCCGGAACCATCTGAACCATCAACCAGCATCCATCTGTTCGTGAATTCATCAACCTGACAATAATAATCGGGCTTCTGGTCTTGCTTTGTTTCTTTGTACGCGTTTGCACCAATCAATACCACAGGAACCTGATTTCCGCCAAATGCACCAATCGGAACGGTTTTACGTCGTTGGTACGTAAACGGGTCAAATAAAAGAAATGGCCTACTCCCATCAGTCACAACTGTGCTGCGTTCTTGAACCATCTCAACCAATCGTTTGGCAACGGGTAATTCTCGCTCCGGATCTTCACTCAACGAGACACGGATGGTATCACCAATTCCGTCCATCAACAATGTTCCAATGCCAACGGCCGACTTGATACGTCCGTCCTCTCCATCACCCGCTTCCGTTACACCCAGGTGTAACGGAAAATGCATATCCTCAGCATCCATGCGCTCCACCAACAACCTGACCGTTTGTACCATGACCAACGTATTGGAGGCCTTGATGGAAATTACCACATTGAAAAATCCCGATTCCACACACAACCGCAAAAACTCCATGCATGACTCAACCATGCCGGCAGCTGTGTCTCCATACCGGCTCATGATGCGGTCAGACAATGAACCGTGATTAACTCCGATGCGAATGGCTGTGCGTTGAACACGACATCGTTCAAGAAATGGGAGAAACCTGTCACGGATCTTTTTCAGTTCCTGCGCATATTCGTCTTCAGTATATTCGAAATGACGAAACGTCTTGACAGAATCCACGTAATTACCCGGATTGATGCGCACTTTCTCCACATGCAACGCCGCTTCATCAGCCGCCTTGGGATTGAAATGGATATCAGCAACCAATGGAACCTCACAACCCTGTTCCCGAAGAGCCTTCTTGATGTTTGCCAAATTTGCGGCTTCGCGCTCTCCCTGCGCCGTAAATCTGACCAGTTCAGCTCCAGCCTCAACCATACGCAGACACTGTGCAACACAGCCTTCCGTGTCCATTGTTGATGTATTGGCCATTGATTGAACACGGACAGGTTCATCTCCACCCATCCGCAACGAACCGATTTGAACAGTCGTGCTTCTGCGACGGTGGTAATTGAACAGATCAGGGCAGTACGGCATCAATTTGTTTTGTAAGCGTATTCAACTGTTTTCAGTTCCTCGTTGGCTTTCACAATCTTTTGTTTGAGCCCCTGCTTGTATTCAAACAAGGCTTTGGCAAGTTCGCAATTCTCAAGTGAAAGCATTTGCACTGCCAAAATGGCCGCATTTAAAGAGGCATTGATTCCAACAGTGGCTACAGGTATGCCCGGAGGCATTTGAACAATGGCCAGCAGCGCATCCATTCCCCCCAGACTGGCACTGATTGGCACCCCTATGACAGGGACTGTAGCCGTAGCGGCAATCACTCCCGGTAAATGGGCCGCCATCCCGGCAGCAGCAATAATGACCTTTATGCCTCTCTCGGCAGCCTGAGATGCAAAACGTTCCACTTCTTGCGGAGTGCGGTGTGCAGACAGAGCATTGATCTCAAATGGAATCTTGAAATCGTTTAGCAACGCAGCCGCATTTTCCATTACCTTCATATCGGAAGTGCTGCCCATAATTATGCTTACTATTGGTTTCATGACTTATTGGATAAATTGTCTGTAGTCGTCAGCATTCATCAATTCATGTAATTCTTCCAGGTTTTTCAGACGTAAGCGAATCATCCAACCGGCACCATACGGATCCTCATTGATCAACTCGGGTTTGTCGGACAAGGCCGAATTCACCTCTACTATCTCACCGGAAACAGGAATAAAAACATCCGAAACAGCTTTTACCGCCTCTACAGTTCCGAAAGCGGCCTCCTTCTCAAAGGAATCACCAACAGAGGGCATCTCGCTAAAAATGATATCACCCAACTCTGACTGGGCATAATCCGTAATGCCGATCAAGGCTTCATCTCCTTCTCGTTTTAACCATTCGTGATCTTTGGTGTACAGTAACTCTTCAGGAATATTCATAATCACAATTTATTAAGGAATTAAAAAATATACGCCACAAACACTGACAACGCCCAAAACAAAACCGCCACAAGCCTGAGACATACTATGAGCCTTCAGATATACACGACTGGTCGCCTGCAAGCCTGCCAGCAGGAACAAAACAACGAAAAACAACAACGGGTTCACGTGTTGTTCCAGACAAACCACAAAAGAACCGCCCGTCATACAGCCGTATGCCATCGTATGGGCACTTATTTTCCATTTCAATGTGATAAAAAAGGCCACAAATAGGGAAAACAGGGAACCCAGATACAGTTTAACTACCGTCCAGGGCAATGCGGCCCTAATCATGAAATAAATGGCCGCCACATACGTCAGGATAAAAATGGCATAGGGAATCACACGCTGTGAGCGAACCGATACATCCAAATCCGTGACCAATCCCCTGCGCTTAAGGTACAAAATGGCAAGTCCGGGAATGATAGCCGTATTCAGTAATATAAGCCCCTGAATGTAAAGTTTATAGGAAGAAGGATATACATCATATATTCCCGTTTGAAACAATAACAATGTTCCGATAAAAGGCAGCAACAGCGGATGCAAAATGCCGGAAACCCATCTAAAGAGTTGTGTCATAAGTCGTGTATTAGATTTCTCTTCTTAATCTGGCAACAGGAATACCCAATTGATCACGGTATTTGGCAATGGTTCTCCGTGCAATGACGTAGCCTTTCTCAGTGAGGATGGCTGAGAGCTGGTCATCTGTCAATGGATTATTCTTATCTTCTACCTCTATACGTTCTTGTAAGATTGTTTTTATCTCAAGGGATGAAACTTCCTCACCACTTTCCGTCTGCATGCCTTCCGTAAAGAAATGTTTCAGGGGAAAAACTCCAAATTCTGTCTGTATATACTTGCTGTTGCTTACCCGGGAGATGGTTGAAATATCATAGCCTGTTCGTTCCGCAATATCCTTAAGTATCATTGGCTTAAGATGCTTCTCATCCCCATCAAGAAAATATGCACGTTGGTAATCAATAATAGACTGCATGGTTCTAACCAAGGTTTCCTGACGTTGACGTACCGCGTCGATGAACCAACGCGCCGACTCTACTTTTTCCCTGGCAAACTGAAGCGCCTCTTTGTTTTCTTTCGTCTGATTCTTGGCATTAGACTTGTAATCATTCAACAAATCGAGGTACTCGCGACTCACATGCAGCTCAGGCACACTTCCGTTGTTCAAGGTCAACTGCAGGTATCCGTCTGTATTCTCGAGCAGGAAATCGGGGACCACCTGTTCCTTACTTTGTTCGAGCACCGAACCAAACAAATTGCCCGGTTTGGGATTGAGGCGGTATATCTCCTGCATCATCTGTTTCAACTCTTCCTGAGAACAGTCCATTCTCTTCAATATCACCTCAAAATGCTTTTTTGACACATCCTGAAAATGTGATTCTACGAGCAAAATGGTGCGTTCCAGCAAGGGTGTACGTTGTTTACGACGCAATTGCAGCAACAGGCACTCCCGCAAGTCGAAAGCGCAAACACCGGGTGGGTCTAAGGTCTGTACAAGCTTGATAAGTTGTTCCACCTTTGCTGTAGAAACATCCAAACCTAGAATTATGGCCAGATCATCGGCTATCGAATCAGGGGTTCGTCTCAGGTAGCCGTCGTCATCCAAATTGCCAATGATGAACATAGCTATCTTGTTGTCTTCCTCATCCAATTCCTGCAGCGACAACTGATCTGACAGAAAATCGTTCAGCGTGGTTTCCGAACCGGCGGTTACCCATTCTCTCCATACGTCAGGTTGCCGACCATCGCCGGGCAATTGAGACTTGTAGTCGGGAATGTCATCGTCTGGAGCAACATCGTCCATTAGGAAGTCATCGTTGTTACCTCCCTCACTGTTGTCGTATGAGAACTCATCCTCCTGTTCAATAACCGGTGTTTCACCCAGTTCCAATGCCGGATTCAGATCTACCTCTTTCATGATGCGTTCCGTCATTTCAATGGAAGGTATTTCCAACAACTTCACCAGTTGGATCTGTTGAGGAGAAAGCTTCTGTAACAGCTTCTGTTGCTGGATCTGACGGATCATGACGCGCAAACTGATTTTTCACAAAGGTACAAAAAAGGCCACAATCTTCGATTAGTAGCGAAAACTGCTACCGCCAAGGAATTCCCTTAACAAGGATGTCCTGGGTATCTCAGGTTCCGATATGGAAACAAAATATTCCAGGAAACGTAAAAGCCTGTGCGCCTCTGTGTATTCTACGCAACGTTGGGGAACCTGCCTTAATATGGGCTCTGCCTGACTTCTCAAAACAGAGAATTCAAATATCAATGCAGAGTTGAACATGATATCCGCATTTTCCTGATAGGGAAAAATCCATTTTTCCTCGCCCGATCGGACACTGTCCCAACGTGAAATGGTGTCTTTCGCCGAATAGCCCCGGTAGCGGCTGTCCCTGATGATGCGTCGAAGCAGACGGTTGTCCGTAGTCGGAATCCAGTTGTGATTGTCCAGAGAGATGGACGTCAAGGCTGAAACGTAGACTTTAAACAAATATTCCGAATCGATATCGGGCAACAAATCGGGATTAAGCGCATGAATGCCTTCCAGAATAAGCACTGTGTTCGGGCCGAGTTTCAGTTTATCACCCAGGTATTCCTTTTTCCCCAACGAAAAGTTGAATCGGGGTGTTTCAATTTCATATCCATCCAGCAAATCCTTCAATTGCTTGTTGAACAGCGGAAGATCCAATGCGTATAACGATTCGAAATCGTATTGACCTTTTTCATCAAGGGGTGTAAGTTCACGATCCACAAAATAATCATCCAGGGATAACGAGACGGGTTTTATCCCAAGTACCATCAACTGAATGATCAGACGTTTGGCGAAGGTGGTCTTTCCTGATGAGGAAGGGCCTGAAATAAGAATGATTTTCGCCTTCTCGCGCTCTTGAATCATATCGGCAATCTGCATCATTTTCTTTTCCTGCAACGACTCGGTAATGTTGATTAGATTCGTTGATTCTCCTTTAAGGCATACCCTATTCAAATCACCAACGGTGGTCAGCGACATGATCCGGTTCCATTTCAGGTATTCATTGAAAACGCCCAGCATTTTAAGTTGAGGCACAATATCTTCTAGTTTGGTAGGTTTCCTCCTGTCTGGAATCTGTAGCAGAAAACCATTAAAGTAAGGCTTGAGATCGAACAACCGGATGAATCCGGTTGACATAGCCAACGCTCCGTAATAAATATCGATGTGCCACCCCATCTTCCAGTATCCACTGTAGAGCGAACCCTTTGTTTCAAGCAAATCCACGATGTCCATCCGCCCTCTTTCCCTGAACATGTCCATTACGGCCGTAGTCTCTTCCTGGTAAAAATCAATGGGATTGTCGGCATCGATCAGTTCCTGCATGCGTTTTTTAATGGCCTCCAGATCTTTAGGTTTGAGTGACCGCCCTAGATCCAATTCGCAAAAATACCCCTTTGACACGGGATGTTCCAGTCGAAAAATGCCATTGGGATACAACTCCGATATAGCCGATGCCAGCACAAACGTGAGCGTTCGTACGTATGCGCGCATACCCGAACTGTTGTAAATATCGATGAATTCAATTTGTTTGGGATTGTACAACTCGTATTTTAGGCTGACGGTTTTGTTGTTGATTCTTGCGGCAATGGCCCCAGGCAGCACCTCTTCGGCCATTTGTTGATATATTTCATAAGCTGTTGTTCCCATTGGAAATATAGCATGTTTGCCCGTATTGACACAAAAAACACGAATCGTTTTTCCCATACTGTAAATGAATCTGATTAGAGGCTCTAAATTACAAAAAAATATTTACTTTTGCTGGCTGTTTACGCAGTTTAACGGTCGCACTGCGATGGTTGCGTTGCCCATTATTTTACCAATTAAAACAATAAAGACCAAACAAATGAAAAAATTGAGTTTCCTTTTTGTCGGCATCATGCTGGTTCTCAGCGTGAGCTTTGCTTCATGCAGCAAGACTTCTGAGAAGAGAATGAAAACATCCATTGACAGCCTCAGTTACGCTTATGGCGTCGGTATGGGTTTCAGCCTCGGAGAGAATTTGAAACAAGAACTTCCCGTTGGTATGAACATCGACCTGTTCCTTGATGTCTTCGAAGCTGCGTTGAAAGGTGATACCGGCAAATTGGCCATTTCTCCGGATGAAGCCTACAAGGTTTATCAACAATGCATGATGACCGTTCAGGCACAGGCTGCTGAAAAAAACAAAAAAGATGTATCCAAGTTCCTCGAAAGCAATGGCAAAAAAGCCGGTGTTGTCACAACTCCTTCCGGTTTGCAATACGAAGTGATTAAAGAAGGTAATGGTCCAAAACCCACCGATACCTCTACGGTCAAGGTTAACTACCATGGCACACTGATAGATGGTAAAGTATTCGACAGCTCCGTAGACCGCGGCGAACCTGTTGAATTTGTCCTCAATCAGGTTATCAGAGGTTGGAACGAAGGCATCAAGTACATGAGCGTAGGTTCAAAGTACAAATTCTGGATTCCTTCCGATTTGGCTTATGGTGATCAAGGTGCAGGTGGCGTCATCAAACCCGGCGACCTGTTGATATTTGAAGTAGAATTGTTAGGTTTCGGCGGCCAAACCGCAGTCAAGTAATCGTTCCCCATCAATAAAAAAGGGGTTGCGCCAGGTTGGAGCAACCCTTTTTTTAACCAACGACATTTTAGTTTAAAAAAATACCTTACTTTGCCTTATACGTTATGCCATGAATGAACCGATTGTAGTTGAAAAAATTGACGCCTTGGATCGCCAGATTCTCGATATCATTACGAAGAATGCCCGCGTGCCCTTTAAAGATGTGGCAGCCGTCTGTGGCGTTTCACGTGCAGCCATCCATCAACGGGTACAACGACTCATCGACCTTGGTGTCATTACTGGATCAGGCTACACCATCAACCCAAAGACTCTCGGATTCCAAACTTGCACTTACATCGGGGTCAAGCTCGAAAAAGGCTCCATGTACAAGGATGTCGTTCCCTACCTGGAAAAAATTCCTGAGATTATTGAATGTCATTTCTGTACGGGCCCTTACACCATGCTGGTCAAGCTCTATTGCCGCGACAACGAGCATCTGATGGAACTCTTGAACCGACAGATTCAGGAAATTGAAGGTGTCACCGCAACTGAAACGTTGATTTCACTGGAACAAAGCATCAAGCGCCACATTCCCATCGTCCCCTGATAGTCGCATCCGTTATACCTTATCAGGAGGGACGCTCAGGTATGAATCGGCGATAGTCCTGTCTTGATGCATTCTTTCCACCAACGCTTCAATGTTGGGGAAATGTTCTTCCTGTCGGATTCGTTTCATGAAGTGTATGGTCAAAACGTTGCCATACAAATCTCCTGAAAAGTTGAGCACATGCACCTCGATGACAATGGGAGACTCAGCGTGTAACGTTGGACGCCGGCCAATATTTAGCATCCCCTTGTAGAAAACGCCCTCAATTAAAACCCATACCGCATAAACGCCGATAGCTGGAACCAGTTTATTGGGCGAAATGGGTTGAATATTGGCCGTCGGATAACCCAGGCTGTTCCCTATGTGGTGTCCGCCAACCACAACACCGCTGATGCTATAGGGCCGACCGGATGCTCGATTGGCGACTTCCATCTCACCGGCCAGAATCAGCCTTCTGATAAGGGAAGAGCTGATGGTAGTCTTGTCGGGGTGAGCCAGTACAGGCTGCAGGGAAACAGAACAAACCGGCACGTCCTTTTTGTCCAGCACAGCAGAAAGGAAAAAAGGCTCAGCCTGAAGCACCTCGATACCCAACTCCCGACCGTATTTCATGTAGTCGTTGATTCCATCGGTTCGTGAGTTTCCAAAACGGTGATCAAATCCCACCATCAGGGTGGACACATGCCACTCCTCCTTTAGGATACTCATAAACTCACTTGCGCTCAAACTGGCTAAAGACATGTCAAAATCCAGTAACAGGTGGAAATCCGCCCCGGAATTTTGCAACAAAGCAGTTCGTTCGTCCTGATCAGTCAGCAATTGTGGGTAAAAATCGGCATGAAGAACCATGCGGGGATGCGGCCAGAAACTGATAACCAACGAAGGCAATCCTCTCTCAGAAGCCAGTTGAATGGTTTTATCAATCAAGTATTGGTGGCCACGGTGTACACCATCGAAAAAACCCATTGTCGCAACACAAGAAGCCGGTCTGATCAACTGAGTACTGATATCCTCAAAAGGTTGAGGCTGATATGTTCTGATTCCCAAGACCCTGGCTGTCGTGCAATTATCTGGTCCATCATCAATAAACAGAGTTTCTTCGGGTACAAGTCCGGCATCATTCAAAACATACTCAAATATCTTCTTTCCCGGCTTTGAAAGTCCTATCTCGTATGAAAAATAGCACTTTTCAAAGCACTCGGCAAGCGGGTAACCATTTTCATTGAAGTCATTTAACCTTCGGATATGGATCGGATTGGTATTGCTTAAAAGGAAAACCCGGTATGTTTTTGACAACTCATGAACCATACGCATTTTGGCTACCGGAATGTCGCCCAGAAAAGACAACCAGGCATGATCGATTTGATCGTTGGTGGCTGTCACTCCGAATAATGCCCTGACAGCATCGTGAAATTGTTCCACCCCAATATCTCCATTCTCAATTTGCCCAAAGGGTCCTGAATGTCCGTAAAGCGTGAGAAATTCCGTCACCTTGGACATACCGAGTGCTGCAAATGCATCCAGGCTTTTCTTTGGATTGAGGTCGACCAATACGCCGCCAAAATCGAAAACAATATTCTTGATGCCTTTGAGTCGTATCATTCCTGGTAAACTGTGTGTTCTTTCTTGCAGACCCCAAAGATACGAAGATTTGGCTATCTGCTTTTGGCCGTCTCGCAAAAAATGTGTAATATTGCAGCCGCTTTCGGGATCCACCGTCGTTCGTGGCATTGTTTTCCGAATCGGGCCTATAGCTCAGTTGGTTAGTAGCACCTGACTCATAATCAGGGGGTCACAGGTTCAAGCCCTGTTGGGCCCACCCTCTAAATCAAGGTTTTACAGCAATGTGAAACCTTTTTTTAATGCCTTTACTGAAACATTATTGAAACAACGAATCAACTGCAAAACCTGAGGATTTGTTTTTTTCAAGCTCTATCAACGCTCCCCTTTCGTCCGGGGATATGGCCCGCTTACCCTTCGTACAGGATTCACTGCCACCCGCCCAATGAGCGTTGCAGTGGAGTCGGGAGGGTGTTTTTTACCGGCGACTTTGAGGAAGACGTCAAAAAATAAGCCTGAGTACGGCGTTAAAATCTCATCCGAGGAACGAGCCTTTAGGCTCGGACACTTTGAGATTTTAGCCCTGCTGGCGAAATTTTAGTCTTCCGAACCGGAGCAAGGAAAAGAAACCCTCCCGGCGGAACGGAAACAGGAACTTGTTCCGGAAAAGTAAGAAACTAATTCTTTGTAAAGACAAAATTGGCCGTACAAGGTAAAATATGTTGAAGCAGGGTAAGTTTGTTTAGCAGGAGATAGTATATCATTTCCTTTGGCCCCCTTTTCAATATAGATGGATAATTTTCTTTCCGTGTATCAAAGCCGAGCGTTTTTCCTAATGCTTTCATTTTTTCATAAATGATGACATCCTCATGCACTTCGGGCCTTTTTTTGTTCACTTTTTTATACGCTATAGGGTATATGTAGCTTCTGCACGATGGTTCATACATAAAAATGCATTTCCCATTTCTTCTAAGTATTCGATTTATTTCAGCCAAACTCTCTTTATAAAGGACAAAATGATGCGCTGCAGCAAAACAAAAAACCAAATCAACAGATTCATCCTTTAATGGAATCTCGTATGATCTACATGAAAATGATTGATCCACAGTTACCTTAAAAAGATCTTCCCAATATTTAAGAGAATCCACGGCAACCGGACTAACATCAGAAACAATGACATAGTTTTGACTATACAGCTTTTTAATCAAGCACGATGCCCAACCTTGTCCTCCACCCAATTCAAGAATATCATGTGAATTCCTGAATAATGAATCGTATTTTTTTACCAATTCACAAAAGACAGAACTATCACCAACCTTATTGATGATGTTTTCAAGAGTAAAGTCTGACGAATACTCTGTTTTTGAATTCTCCCAAAAGCGTAGTTCTCTACGTTCTTTCTCAAGTACATCCATAGTTCAAGTACTTTTATGGTTTATATTTTCATCCTTAGATTCGTCAGTACTGGTTTGGCTTTCCCGGTGTTGGACGGATAGAGCTAGCCCCTGTAGTGGCCTGTTGGCTTGTTGGACTTTGAGTCTTGAAATCATGGATGTTGTTGTCGGAATCGGCTCCATCCGGAAAACGACCAAAGCTCTTGTTACTGGGTACCGCATTTTGACCGGCCGAGGCAAACCCTCTTCGACCCGAAGCCGGAACCACAACAATCTGTCCGCCCTGATGCTGCACCCCTTCCAAGGTAGCAATCCAAGGACTGGCAATGGTACCGTTGGCGCTGGAATTGCTTTGCTGAGACCCGTAGACCAAACCATCAGAAAGGATCTTGCCGGTTTTGTCCATCAACGCGAGGGAACCCGCTGCGGCTGATAGCGGACTTCCAAACCATAACTGTGGCACCGCTTCATCCTGATAACCCATATTGCCAACCAGCTTGTTTACAACCGGAGCGCCTTCTGAATGAGAGTGATTCAAAGTGTTTTCAAGTATGATACCGCTACCCAGTGCCTGTACGGCATCTCCGCTCGTATGCGCAAAGCGGGTGGCAGGTGTAAAACCGATTCCGGCACCCGGGTCGGACACATCAACCCCGTTCATGTGGTTGAATTTCAAGGGCCTTTCCAGCTCCACTTCGCCCGGTTCACCCGATGCCGCACCCGGTCTTCCTCCACCACGGACAGGCGTGGTTGCCACCTTGAGTATGCGTTTGA
>CAYTIY010000003.1:0-44210 GCA_964438045.1 uncultured Bacteroidales bacterium
TTTTGTAATTGACGTCGGCGTCGAGCAGGGCTTTGCGTACATCCTTCAGGGTTTCGGCCACGTTGATGTCGGTGATCTTTCCCTGGCCTTTCAAGAGTTGAAACGACCGCTCAAGCCTGTCACTTAAATTTTCAAACATAGTGTAATGGGTTAAATTGCACGGTTAAAGAGGCGCAAAAGTACAAAAAAGACCGTGCTTTGCCAAATGGTTAGGCCCCCCAAAAAGCGGGTTATACAAAAAAAAGCGCGTGCGCGATGCGACACAAAGCGCACGCGCGTTACGGCTGGCTTGTGCGCAGGGTCAGGACGATGGGCAGGTGGTCGCTGTAACCCCCTTGCCAGGTCATGCCGTTGTAGGTTCGGAACGGTTTTTCGCCCAGCCAGGCCTTGTCGGGTTGCAGCAGAAAGGCCTTGTCGCATACTTCCACGGTGGAAATCCGGGCGGCCAGGCTGTCGGACACCACAAATTGGTCCAGGTAGCCCCAGTCTGCCTGGTATTTGTGTGAACCCTTCACCGTTGAACGTTTCAGCAGCTTACTTTTATCCATCAAATTGACCATACCCCCGGAAAGCACCCCGGATACCGTTTCGCCCTTCCTTCCCTGCACCAGCAATTGCAAGGACTTACTGTCCGGGTAGTCGTTAAAATCGCCCATGACCACCACGTTAGCGGCTGGCGAACACGTCAGCACGGAATCGATGTGCGCCCTAACGCAAGCCGCCACATGGCATCGGAGCGATTCGGTAGCCTTCTCCCCGCCCAGACGGGATGGAAAATGCCCCACATACACATGAATGGTGTCCACCCCGTACAAGATGCCGCTGACATACAGCACATCCCGTGTTTTTTTGGCCGGATTATCCGGGAAAGAAATCCGCAACGGACAATGAAACAAGACGGTGAATAAGTACGGGTTATACAGCAGCCCCACATCTACCCCGCGCGGATCGGGCGAGTCGTGATGAACGTAGGAGTAACCGGCTGTCTTTAAGGGCGAGGCGCGGGTCAGTTTGGATAGGCAAGCAGCGTTTTCCACCTCGGCCATCCCCACCAGGGCGGGAAATTGCAATACGGCCAGCACCCTGGCTATGTTGCCGGCTTTTTTCCAGAAGCGGGTTGGCGTCCAGCCGCGGATACCGGAGGGCAGGAACTCCTCGTCCTGCGTCAGGCTGTCATCATCCGTGTCAAACAGATTTTCCACGTTGTAGAAAGCGATGCGCACCCCTTCATCCTGCCCGTGACAGCAAGCCGGCATGCACAGCAACAAGCAGAAAAAAAACAGTAAACGCACCATTGCTTAAACCCATATAAAAGCGGGCTTTACAAAGCTACGAATTAATATTTTAATTACTATATAGTAATATGGTGTTAATTTGAGGAAATAACTTCGTAGCAACCGATATCGGGTGCCGAATCATTCAGGCGGGATTGCCCATCCAGGTCGAGTGGAAACGACAGGGCGTAGTCCAGCAACCCTGCATTCTGGGCCCGGACACCGCTTTTCAAGCGAAAATCGCAGACGTAGTGATCTGCATCAGTGCCCAGTTTGAGAAAACCGGCCTCCTGCACGTTGGTGATGCACCGTTCCGCCAATGAGCCCAGTTGTTGACCGGTACGAATCAAGCAGTACCGGAACACCACGTCGGCAGAAATGGACGTATCGGTGGAAAGCACCAGACCCAGTTCGTCCTGTTGACTGCCTGAAATCAGGCAATTCTTAAATTCAGCTTGCAGGGGATACGGAAACTGTCCATTCGAGCCATCAGAAAGTGAGTTGGCAAGGGTCAGGGTCAAGCCTTCCCGTGTGGTCAGCGACATGTAATTGGCCAGGGTGCAATGGACAAAGTTGTATCGGCCTCCAATGAGCAACACCGTATGGTCACCGCTGTTGGTCAATTGAGAATTGGCCACCTCGATGTGGTTGGAAACGCTGACCAGGCTGTTGTACACCATGTTGTGAATCTCGGAATTGGTCAGTCTAAGTTTCAGGGTGTTGGTCGAAGAAGAGTCGGCCACAATACCGTAGTAGGCGCCCGTAATGCGTACGTGATCGAGACTATTTCCTACGCTCGAACCGGCAAGTTGAATGTATCCCCATTGACCAGGGAAATAAGCGTATGGAAGTCCGCTGAACACCTTGTCAAGACGGTCTCCCCTGAACTCAACGGGACGATTCAAGCTGCCGTTGGCATGAAGGGTGCCATTCACCACCACCCTGGCTCCATCGTGCAGGTAGAAACGGGATCCTTCCTGAATGGTCAGCGTTGTGTTCTCGGCCACTACCAGACTGTCGTAGATCAGTATGGGTTTGTCACCGGTAAGTATGGTATCGGCAGTCAGCGTTTTTCCCTTCCAAATCACAGCATCCCAGCTCCAGGCACGCAGGGCCAGTTGTTGGACCTTTCCGCCCGACTCGAAGACCACGGCGTCTTCCAACAGAATGGGATCGTTGGACGACTGAACTGCCGTGGTGATTGCCACAAACAGGAACAGGCTGTCATTGGCGGGAAGGGTCACCTGTTGAAAATCGGTGCCCTGGTCGCCGTCCAGGTTCAGAAGAAACCCGCTCCGGCCGCCGGATTGCAGGTGTACACGGTCGAGCACTACAGGATAGTCGTTGGTGTTGTACACCGTAACCCAGGCTGTTCTGCTGCCAATGGTGGAAAAGACGGTATCGAAGGAAAGGGTGTCGATTGACAGGCGAATCGATCCGGATCGGGGTTGCAGTTCGTCATCGCAGCCTGCAAACAGGCAACCGAAGCACAACAGTGCGACACAACAGACAGCAAAGCGTGAATAGAGGAGACGGCTTCCCGCGCCCATTTGGAGGTACTTCATCGGTTAGAGGCGTTTGAGCGTATCAGAGGCGTTTGAGGGTTTCCGTCAGCAACTGCCAAAAGGGCTCGACGGTGGGTATGTGCAAGCGCTCGTCGGGCGAATGGACACCCCGCATGGTGGGTCCGAAGGATACCATATCGAGATACGGATAGGTATTGAGGAACAAACCACATTCCAGTCCGGCGTGAATGGCGCGTACATGGGGTTCTTTCCCGAACAGGTCTTTATATGCGGACGACGTCAACCTGACCAGTTCAGAATCAGGATTGGGTTTCCATCCGGGGTAGCCGTCACCGTGGGAGGCTTCCATGCCGGCCAGGGTGAACAAGGCCTCCAACCGGTCGCTCAGCGCAAACTTGGCCGACTCGACGGCGCTTCGTTGTGAGGTGGTGATGATCCATTCCCCCGGACCTGTCGGTTTGACAGAGGCTAGGTTGAGGGATGTCTCCACCAATCCAGGCAAGGCGTGGGACATGGCGATTACACCGTTCGGGCAAGCGTAGAGGGCTGCAATCAACCGGTCGCTGTCGGCTTTGACCAGCACGGTTTCGGGTTTGGACTCAGAGGTCAGGGTCAGGGTCAGGTTGGGTTCAACCGGGCCGAATTCGTCCTCCAGGTCTGCTTGCAATACGTTCAACGCCACACGGACCGTTTCTTTCATGGCGTAGGGCACACCGGCCAGACAGGTAGCCTCCCTGGGGATGGCGTTCGACAAGTTGCCGCCGTCAAAAGCATGCAGCAGCACTTCCGATTCGTTGAGCAGTTGATGCAGGTAGCGCGCCAGCAAGTGGTTGGCGTTTCCCCTGCCCTTTTCGATATCGTCGCCGGAATGGCCACCCTGCAGACCCTTTACAGTCACCCGGAAATAGAAGTAGTTGGAGGGAGCTTCCACGAGGGAATGACGGAACATGAATTTGCTGTTCATGCCGCCGGCACAACCGATGAACAACACACCGTCGTCTTCCGAATCGAGGTTGATGAGTTTCTTTCCGGCCATGAAGCCCGGTTTCAGCCCGAAGGCTCCGTTCAGTCCGGTTTCCTCGTCGACAGTGAACAAACATTCTACAGGACCGTGGCATAGTGTCTTATCGTCGAGCACGGCCAGTTGGGCAGCCATGCCGATACCGTTGTCGGCTCCCAGGGTGGTGCCCTTAGCCTTCATCCACTCACCCTCGATCACAGGTCGGATGGGATCCACGGCGAAATCGTGTACCGTATCGGTGTTCTTTTCGCAGACCATATCCATATGTGCCTGCAAAATGACGGGCGTGGACGATTCATAACCATTCGAGGCCGGTTTGCTGATCAGGACGTTGCCCACAGCGTCGCGCTTGCACGTCAGGCCTCGCGTGTTGGCAAAGGCCAACAGCCATTCCTGAAGGGCTTGTGTGTTGCCGGAAGCGCGGGGGATGCGGCAGATGGCGTAAAAGAAAGACCACAACGAAGCGGGTTGGAGGGGCCATTCGCTTGTTTCGTTCGGGAGTCCACGTTCCATGTCCATAGTTTTCAATTTTGTACGGCGATTGAGTTGACACTATCGCTTACACGATATTTGAGACAAATTTAAGAAATTTATGGCAACGGATTTGGATAATAATGTATATTTGCAATTCAAAAAATCGGAGACGTTTAATAAAAACAGGGCCCTCAACCGACATGGAAAAGAAATCAATCATCATCAATAGTGTATTCGCCGTATGCATCGTTGCGTTGTTCGTATTGCATTTTACGAACAGGCCCAAGAATGAGCCGTATGTCATCGCATCTTCCGACTCCACGGCTGTTTTTGTCAAACTGCCCATTGCGTACGTAAATGTCGACACCCTGCTGCTGAACTACAATTACTCAAAGGATTTGAACGAGACCTTGTTACGGAAGAGGGAGAACGCCCAGGCTACTTTGACACAGAAGGCCCGCCAACTGGAAACCGAAATGTCCGAGTTCCAACGCAAGTATGAAAACAACGCGTTCTTGTCTGAACAAAGCTTCAAGAACCAGCAGCAACGCCTCCAAAAGAAACAGGCCGACCTGCAGAAACTGGAAGAAAACCTCACCCAACAGTTGCTGGAAGAGCAACAAGCCATGAACAAACTGCTGCGTGATACTGTTTATTCTTTCCTGGCACGATACAACGCCGATAAAAAATACCAGCTTATATTGAGCAATTCGATGAACGACAACATCATGATGTCCGAGCCTGATTACAACATCACCGATGAGGTTTTGAAAGCGCTCAACAAGGCTTACGCCCCGAAGGAAGACTGAGGCTGGTTACCGGATTTGACAAGGCAGGACGTTTGTTTCTGCCTTTTTTTGACTTGTCACTGTACAAGAAGTCATGCAAATACGACATTCTGTCACAGTCGGGGATGTGGCACGACTCTTGACCTGTATTCAGCACTAAAACCGACGTATGGACATACAAATAAAAAAGAAATTAGCCGACGACATGGAGGAATTTGACGCGGATTTTATTCCCGTCATCACGGAAAGCGAAGAGTTTTACAACCTTCAGCAAAAGGATTTACCTGAAACGTTGCCCCTTCTACCCCTGCGCAACATGGTTCTTTTCCCGGGAGTTGTCATGTCCGTTTCCATCGGCAGGGTAAAATCGCTACGTCTGGTGAAAGAAACGTACCAGCAGGAAGCGATGTTGGCTGTCTTTACGCAAAAGGACGCCAGTGTGGACGAGCCTGCCTCGACCGACTTGCATCCGGTGGGTATGGTAGCCCGGATCCTCCGCATCCTGGAAATGCCCGACGGCTCCACCACCGTCATCATTCAAGGCATGAAACGGTGCGACCTGATTGGCATTGTCGCCACGGAACCCTACTATCGGAGTATGGTGAAAATCAAAGACGAGGTACATCCGGTAAAAGAGGACAGGGAATTTGAAGCGCTGATCCAGGCCATTAAAGATCTTTCCGTAAAAATCATCAAAAATTCAGGGAACATTCCGCAGGAAGCCACTTTTGCTGTGCGCAACCTGGAACAGCCCTATTCGCTCATCAATTTCATCTGTGCCAATTTCGCTTTCAAGTTGCTGGACAAGCTGAACCTGCTTCAAATTGACGACATCAAGGAGCGGTCATACAGCCTGTTGGAAATCATGACCCGCGAATCACAGTTGCTGGAACTGAAGGTTTCCATCCAATCCAAAGCGAGGGAGGACATCAACCAACAGCAACGGGAGTATTTCCTGCAACAACAGATCAAGACCATACAGGACGAACTGGGTGGAGGCATGCAGGAACAAGATCTCGAAGAAATGCGGGACAAGGCTTCCAAGAAAAAATGGGATAAAAAAACGGCGGCTATCTTTGAAAAGGAATTGGCCAAACTGGAACGAACCAACCAACATTCCCCCGAATATTCCACACAACTGAATTACCTGAACACCTTGCTTGATTTGCCGTGGAATGAATACTCCGTGGACAACTTCAACCTAAAACGGGCCAGGCGCATCCTGGACAGGGATCATTACGGGTTGGAATCCATCAAGGAACGTATTCTGGAACACATTGCCGTACTGAAACTGAAAGGCGACATGAAATCGCCCATCATCTGTCTGATCGGCCCTCCGGGGGTGGGTAAAACATCGTTGGGCAAATCTGTAGCCGAATCGCTGGGCCGGAAATACATCCGTATGTCGTTGGGCGGTTTGCACGACGAGGCGGAAATCAGGGGACACCGTCGGACGTACATCGGTGCCATGCCAGGTCGTATCATTCAAAACCTGATCAAGGCCGGCACATCAAATCCTGTCTTCATCCTCGATGAAATCGACAAACTCGGGAATGACTTCAGGGGGGATCCTTCCTCTGCCTTGCTCGAAGTATTGGATCCTGAACAAAACAACACGTTCCACGACAACTTCATCGATGCGGATTTCGACCTTTCAAAGGCACTCTTCATCGCCACGGCCAACAGCATGCAATCCATTTCGGCGCCACTGCTTGACCGTATGGAAGTAATAGACCTGTCCGGATACCTCATAGAGGAAAAGATAGAGATAGCCCATAAGCATCTCATCCGCAAGGAAGCTGCCAACCACGGCATTGTCGATGGCAAGCTCCAAATCAACAAGCCGGCCATCCGAGCCATTGTTGAAAGCTACACCCGTGAATCGGGGGTACGCGAGTTGGAGAAAAAGATAGCCAAGATCATGCGCAAGGTGGCTGCCAAAATCGCAGACGACGATAATTTCAGCGTGACCATTACGCCTGAATCATTGCAGGAATACCTGGGCATGGCTCCGTTCACTCAAGATGTGTACGAGGGCAACGACTACGCTGGGCTCGTTACAGGCTTGGCCTGGACGGCTGCGGGTGGCACCATCCTTTACATTGAATCCAGCTTGAGCCGGGGCAAAGCCAGCAAACTCACGTTGACCGGAAACCTGGGCGATGTAATGAAGGAATCGGCCGTGATTGCCTTGGAATACATCAAATCGCACGCGTCAACGCTGGGCATTGCCGACGAGGTGTTCGACAACTGGAACATCCACATCCACGTACCTGAGGGTGCCATTCCCAAGGATGGTCCTTCAGCCGGTATCACCATGGTCACCTCGCTGGCCTCGTCGTTCACTCAACGCAAGGTCAGGAAGCACCTGGCCATGACGGGGGAAATCACGCTGCGCGGTCGGGTGTTGCCGGTGGGTGGCATCAAGGAAAAGATCCTGGCTGCCAAACGGGCCGGCATCAAGGAACTCATCCTCTGCAAGGACAACGAGAAGGACATCAAGGACATCAAGGAATCGTACCTGAAGGGGCTCACCTTCCACTATGTGAAGGATATTTCAGAGGTGCTTTCCATTGCTTTGCTTAAGGAAAAGGTGGCGCATCCGGTTGACTTTAAGGTACCGGAACCGTGTGCGGAAAAGTAATGCGGTAATACACGCCCGTGCTGGACAAACTCAGGAAAATAGGTTCCATCTTGCTGATATCGGTGTTGCTGACACCCGCTATCAGCAAGATTGAGCACCATCACGATAGGTTTGTCTGCAAGGCAAAACACGAAAAGCACTTCCACACACATCACCTGAAGTGTTTGGTGTGTGCCTTTGAGTTTTCGCTGTTTTCGCTGACCGAAAAAACGCACCTACCTCCCCATGTTTCCTATCCTTCGGCTATAAACGACGGAGAACGCTTATTCAAACCCAATTCAACTTCTTCCTATTCATTTTTATTACGGGCACCCCCCATTGTCTGTGCATAAGCTAAGATAATGAGTTTACAGTACGTATAAACCGTCATAAAAATGAATAAATATCTCATTTTATGCACGATTGCCGCATCGTGCCTGAGCATCTATGCTAAACCTAAAGCGGAAAACGGTGAACAACCTTCCTACTCCATTGAAACGGATGAAGTGGTGGTTACCGGCGGGTTTCCATCAACCCAACATGAGAATGCAGTGAAAATCGAGGTGATGAAACTAGACACGTTACAGCATCACAGTTCTTCAAATTTCACGGAATTATTGGCCCGGATACCCGGAGTTGACATGATTTCAAAGGGCAGCGGTGTTTCCAAGCCTGTTATCAGAGGGTTGTCCATGAATGACATCCTGGTACTTTCGAACGGCGTGCGTTACGAAAATTACCAGTATTCCAGCCATCATCCGCTGGGTGTTGATAAGGGGGGCATTGAACAAGTGGAAATCATTAAAGGCCCTGCATCATTGCTGTATGGCTCTGATGCCATAGGTGGAGTCATCAACTTCATCAAGGAAAAACCGGCTCCCCAAAACACCGTGATGGGCGATTATACCCTCAACCTGTTTTCCAATTCCTTGGGCATGTCAAACAACCTGGGCATCAAGGGTGCCACCGAGCATCTGAACGGTGGCATCAGGGTGGGTCAACAATCGACGGCCGATTACCTGATGGGGGGCGGTGTGTTCGTTCCCAATTCGCGCACCCGGGAACAATCGGTAAACGCTGCGGCCGGCTACTCCGGAACCCCGGGCAGCTTCAACCTGTACTACGATTACAGCAAGCAATTGTTGGGTTTGGTGGAAGATGAACCAGTGGAAGAAATAACAGAAAGGGGTCGTGACTGTGAAATCTTTTATCAGCAGTTAAACACCCATTTGATTTCATCACGGAACAAACTCCAGGCCGGACGTGTGAATCTGGACATAAACGGAGCGTTTCAACATACGGAACTGACGCACATGGGTGATGTATCGGAATACGAACTACAGATGGGGCTGTCAACCATTACCTATGAAGCCAAACTGCATCTCCCCTCCGGCAAACAGTCTGACTACATTCTGGGTATACAGGGAACCAACCAGATCAATACCAATGTAAACGACAGGGAAACCATCTTGCTTCCCAATGCGGTGAGTGCAAACTACTCGGGATTTGCCTTGTTGCAACAGACTTTTTTCAACAAGCTCAAGGTACAAGCCGGGCTTCGGTACGACCAAAAATCGATGGAGACGGAACAGGTGGGTTTACCGGGTGACCCGGGCACCTACAGGCCTGCCTTGAACAAGAACTACGGCAGTTTCAGCGGATCGGTGGGTGCCACCTACCACTTTTCGGAAAACATGCTGTTCCGTGCCAACCTGGCTTCCGCATACCGTACCCCCAATTTGGCTGAGTTGACATCCAATGGACAGCACGAAACCCGTTACGAAGTGGGCGATGCGTCGCTGGTGCCGGAAAAATCGCTTGAAGGCGATATGAGCGTACATTATCACCGGGAAAACCTCACGGTGGATGTGGCCGGTTTTTACAATGCCATCCGCGATTACATTTTTATTTCACCTACCGGTGAATCGACTTCTACCCAATTGCCGATTTACCGGTACATGCAGCAAAACTCGACATTGGTGGGTGGTGAGGCCGGTGTGCATTATCACCCGAACACAGCCAGGTGGTTACACCTGGAGGCCACGTTTGCTTCTGTTGTAGGCAAGCAAAAAAACGGCGATTACCTGCCGTTTATTCCTGCGCACAAGCTGAATGGGGAAATCCGGGTGGAAAAAGACCAGCTCTTATTTTTTGACAAGGTCTTTGCCTTTGTGGGTACTCGAACCGCATTTGACCAAAACAGGCCGGCTCCAGATGAAACAGCTGCGGCAGGGTACACCTTGTTCGATGTGGGTTTGAATGGACGTTTTTTTGTCAACCAACAGCGCGTGACAGTATCTTTAAGTGCCAACAATATATTGGACACCAAGTATGTGGATCATCTTTCCACACTCAAGGAGGTGAACCTGTTTGATCCGGGCAGGAACATCATTTTGTCTGTCAAGATTCCCTTTTTCTACGGCTCAAAACTATAATGTAAAAGCCGCTTATCGTCACTGTACGGTAAGCGGCTTTATCGTTGAATTTAGTGGGTGGGGTGCTTATGCCGCATCAGTCCCATCGCCATGAGGATATTCGACAAAATGATGAGTTGAAGGATGAGCGAATTCGATACCACTCCAATTTGTTGGTGAGGAGCAATGCTCAGGAACAACAAAATGGTGATTAACCCGCGTGGAGCAATGGCCAACAGAGGGCTTCCCGGCAACTTTAAAACCCGTAAGAAGATGGCTCTTAGCAAGAAAAAGCCGACGGTTATCGATACGGCCCACAGGAGTGTATGAAGATTCAACAGTTCACTGGTCTGAATCAAAAAGCCGAATAGCAGGAAAAACAAGGAACGTATCATGAAGGTGGTCTCCGCCAGAATTTCTTTGAATTTAACCACTTCAACCCGTAAGACTTCCGCATTGAGCCTCATCACCAGTTTGTTTTCTTTCAACAGGTCAATATTCCCAATAAACAGGCCAATGATCAAGATGAAGATCAACGAGGGCAAATGATACAGTTTTGAGATGGAATAAATCAACAGGATCAACAAAATGATGGGGGTAAACTTTACGTGATGCTTGATTTTGCTCAATAAATAGGTCAAACCAAGGGTTGCAGCAAATGAGATGACAATCATCACCATCAATTGAAGGATAAAAGAACCCAGCACGCTGGAATCAAAGGTATCGTGTGTGGTAATCAGATTGAAGAAAATTACCCCGAAAATGTCGGACAGACTGCTTTCGTAGGTAACGAATTCCCTATGTCCGGCTGCCAGGTTCCTGGCACTGGGAATGGCAATAGCGCTACTGATGATGGCAATAGGCACCGCATTGATCAAGCCATCCATAAAGGTTGCCCCTCCGAAATAATGGAAGCAGTAGGCCAAACCAAAGCTGATTACAAGCAATTGCAACATGGCCATTAGGGATGATTTTCCGATGACAACCAATTTGGAGGCGTTGATTTCCAGTTCGAGCGAACCTTCCAGTACAATCAGTATCAAACCTATGGTTCCCAGAATGGGCAAAACCGGTGATAAGTCGGGTATGGGCTGACCAATTAGGGTTGCTCCTTGTTTTACGCCCCACCCTAGCATCAACAACAAAATGACGGTTGGTATTTTGGTCTTTGACGCACTGATATCAAACAAATAGGCAAGCAACAACAAGACACAGAGTGTGATAATGATGGTTATGCTCATATATGTTCGGTTTCAGCCGTAAAATAGGGCAACAAGAGGTCTTCAAAATTATAAAAACCGATCGGTTTGTCTTTCAAATTCTCAGCGACAAACAGGACACCATTACCGAAGGCCTCCCTGGAAATGGACTCATGGATCAGGCGGACGGTTTGATAGGGAAAACCGAAAATCACTTCATGTTTACCGACAATGCCCCCTGCCCTGACGGAGTTGATGTCAGACTTTTCCAGATTCAGGGCTTCCGCAATTTTGATGGCTGTACCGGATACACCGTTTTTTTCTTTGAAGTGTTCTTCAATGATTTCAATATCGACCCAGGGGGCAATTTTCTTTAAAAACTTGGCGGCAAACAGCAGGTAGTTTACACCCAAGGTGATGTTGGGGCTCCAGAAGACCACTGTCTGTTCAGCCGCTTTCTTCAATAAAGCCTGCTCTGCCTCACCGTAATGAGAAACCGCTGAAACGATTGTTATTGTACGTTCAGCAGCTAGTTCGGCGTAGGTATGAATGCCTTTTTCTGAGGAAAAATCAATGATCATGTCCACCGGGTGTGTATCCAACAAGTCCTGAATCTGCGTGTTGGTACTGGAATAAATCAGTCCGGGTTCTTCTGAATCGATACCCAGGTATTCGGGCACACTCCTGCTTTCCAATAAGGGACGTTGCCGCAGCACCCATTCCAAACGGAATTCCTTGTTTTGCAGTATGATGGAGGCTACCGCTTTTCCTGTTTTTCCAAATCCGATCAATCCGACTGAAATCATCTTGTTAAGTTAGCAAGCAAATCTCTGCTTATTGTGGTTTCTTTTTCTTGACAATATACCAAATATCATTAGAAAATCCTATTTTTTTAACAGTTATTAGCTGCCTTAGTGAAAAATCCAGAAAAAAAATACCACTTCAACCTACTGATATTCTTATATCTACGTTTTACCATCAAAAATATTCATGTTATTTCAACTAATCTATTAGTTAGAACCAATTTTTTAGTTTATGTTTGTTGCGTTGAATGTAACCTGTAACACCATGGAAAAAGAATTGACCAAAGTTGAACTGCAATTGATGAACCTTCTCTGGGATAAGAAAACTGCTTTCGTAAGCGACATCCTAGAGGAAATGCCGGAACCTAAACCAGCCTACAACACGGTTTCCACCTTTATGCGCATCCTTGTAACGAAGGGCTTTGTGGGATTTACTCCCGTGGGAAAAGGCCACCTCTACCACCCGCTGGTGACCCGTGAGGCGTATATGGATTATTTCTTATCGGGTGTGAAAAACACCTTCTTCAAGGGTTCCTTTCAGTCGATGATTTCCTTCTTCGCCAAAAAGGAAAAGCTGTCGAAAAAAGAATGGGAGGAACTGATGTCGATGTTGAACGACAAATCCCAACAGCCATGATACACGAATTATTACCTTGGATGCTTGCCATTGGTAAGTTCATCCTGGCTTCGGCCGTCTTGTTGGTTTTCTACCGCTTGTTTCTTCGTCAACATGCGTCTTTCCGGGAATCCAGATTGTTTCTGCTGAGTGTGGCTTTCCTGGCGCTGACGGTTTCGCAGTTCCGCATTGAAGTCACGCATCCCGCTCCCACCATTGTGGAGATGGAACAGGAAATGCCGGCCGAGCAGCAAGTTCCTTTATTGTCGGTTGCAGACGGCTTGTCCCTTCCGCTGCAAAATGAGACTGCCGGAGTGACGACAACCGGAGTTACCAAGGAAGCCAAGGTGGCCGTCAAACCCGAATCATCGTTGTTTAAACAGGTTGCCACCTGGATACGGTCACACCTCCTCCAACTGCTCCTTTCCATATACATAATGGTGGTTTTGACACTCGTCATCAACCTCCTGCTCCAGTACCGCAGCATCCGAAAATTGTGCCGGACGGGAATGGGTAGCCTGCACGATGGTTATACCCTAGTAGAACACCCGGAAGTATCGACCCCGTTCTCCTTTGCCACCACCATCTTTCTGCCGTCCAACCTGAACGCCAACCAGCGGGATATCGTGGTGACGCACGAACAGTGGCATATCCGGCACAAGCATTATGTGGATGTCTTGATCCAGGAAATTACCTGCTGTTTGTTTTGGTTCAATCCCATTCAATGGCTTCTCCGAAAAGACTTGCGCAGTGTGCACGAATACCAGGCCGACCGGAGTGTGCTGAACGAGGGGTGCGATGTGTACCGCTACCAGACCGTCATCCTCGAAGAAGTGCTGGGTCATCATTTCCGCCTGGCCAACGGGTTCAATCAATCGTTCACTAAAAAACGCTTTATCCAAATGAAACAGTTCGAACCCCTACGCCTCAATACGCTGCGCAAAATCGCGTTCGTGTGCTTTCTCGTACTTTTATTTGTCGCATTGAGTGTGGTTCCGGGCAAGAGCCAGGTGATCCGGGTGGAACGGTCGTCCACCACCAGCCGTACCGAAAATGGCACAACCACATCGGTGACCTTCCGTTCGGTTGACACACTGTCAGACGTCAAGATCGACGTAAGACCGATTGCCATTGACCCAACCTCGACACCCGGACAAATCCAGCGTTCGTTCATCCAGTCGGTGGATTCCCAGCTCCGGATGGTCAACAGGGTCTTGCCCATCGCCCAACGGTTGGCGCGTTACCCCCACCCCGCTGACAACACTTCCGACATGGGAGCCCTGTTGGAAGCCTTGGAAATAAAGGCCAACAATGAAGGAGTCAGCTACAGCGAATTCTCCCAGGATGCCAAAAACAAACTGACCAAGGAAGCTTTCCAGGGATTTGAAAAGACCTTGAGTAACATGCGTGATTCGCTTCGGTTGTACCGGACAAAAACGGTGAACAACTTAGATTCTCCGTACCTGATGCGTCTCGTTTCCATGGGTCAGCAGTTGTTCTCAGACAAGGTGTTCAACACCATTTTCATGGAACTGTTCCGGATCATGGGAGTCAGGATGGAAAGTGCCTTGGATGGAATGAGTGAGGCCATGCCGTCACTAGAAGGTTCCATGAAATCCATTCCAAGTGGAGCAGAATCATCAGGTAGCATGGGTGAGGTATTCGGAGAAATGGGTAAAGCGATGACTGGAATGATGACTACCTTGGCTGGTGCCATGTCCACACAAACAGTCAATCCAGTTAAGTCAAACGTTGACCGAACGGAGGTGGAGCGTCAACCGTCAAGACAACGTTCCGGTAGAGAAGCGCAACGTTCGCTGGAAAACCGTCCCGACAATGACAATGAAAAGAACACCCAAATGGAAGACGTTCTTAGACAGACCAATCAATCGGCATTGGCAAACGTAGCCTTAAACGATGATGACAAAAACATCCGAATAGAAGCCGTTCGTAAGTTGACCAATCAATCGGTACTGGCAAACGTGGCTTTAAATGATGATGAACCTATTGTCCGTAGAATGGCTGTTTTAAAACTGACCAATGAATCGGTTTTGGCAAACGTAGCCTTAAACGATGATGACAAAAACATTCGAATAGAAGCCGTTCGTAAGTTGACTAATCAATCGGTACTGGCAAACGTGGCTTTAAATGATGATGAACCTATTGTCCGTAGAATGGCTGTTTTAAAACTGACCAATGAATCGGTTTTGGCAAACGTAGCCCTCAACGATGATGACAAAAACATCCGAATAGAAGCCGTTAGTAAGTTGACCAATCAATCGGTGCTGGCAAACGTGGCTTTAAATGATGATGAACCTGTTGTCCGCCAAATTGCTGTTCGAAGATTGACCAACGAATCTGTACTGGCAAATGTGCTTCAAAACGATGATGACAAGAATGTCCGGATGGAGGCGATGAACCGGATGAAGCAACAGGTGAAAGATTCAAAAACGCGTCAACCAAAATAGGTCTCCATTACTGTAATCCATGTTGAACAATAAAATCCAACAGCCATGATACACGAATTGTTACCCTGGATACTTGCCATCGCTAAGTACATCCTGGCTTCGGCCGTTTTGTTGGTATTCTATCGGTTGTTTCTTCGTCAACATGCGTCTTTCCGGGAATCCAGGCTGTTCCTGTTGAGTGTAGCCTTCCTGGCGTTGGCAGTTTCGCAGTTCCGCATTGAAGTCACCCATCCCGCTCCCACCATTGTGGAGGTGGAACAGGAATCGCCGACCTCGCAGCAAGCGCCTTTATTGACAGTAGCGGACGGTTTGTCCTTTCCGTTGCAGGCTGAAACGGCCGAATCAGCCGGAGTGACAAAAACAGGAGTGACGACAGCCGGAGTTGGCGGAATTACAAAGGAAGCCCTTGTAGCTGCCAAATCCAAACCATCGCCGTTTCAACAAGTTGTCACCTGGATACAGTCACACCTGCTTCAGCTGCTGCTTTCCCTATATATGTTAGTGGGTTTGACACTCGTCATCAACCTCCTGCTCCAGTACCGCAGCATCCGGAAATTGCGCCGCACAGGGATGAGTAGCCGGCACGAAGGTTATACCCTAGTGGAACACCCGGAGGTTTCAACGCCGTTCTCCTTTGCCACCACCATCTTTCTGCCGTCCAACCTGAACGCCAGCCAGCGGGACATCGTGGTGACGCACGAACTATGGCACATCCGCCACAAGCACTACGTGGATGTCTTGGTGCAGGAAATTACCTGCTGCCTGTTTTGGTTCAACCCCATCCAATGGCTGCTCCGCAAAGACCTGCGCAGCGTGCATGAATACCAGGCGGATCGCAGTGTATTGAACGAGGGCTGCGATGTCTTCCGCTACCAGACCGTTATCCTCGAAGAAGTATTGGGCCATCACTTCCGCCTGGCCAACGGGTTCAACCAATCGTTCACTAAAAAACGCTTCATCCAAATGAAACAATTCGAGCCCCTTCGCCTCAACACGCTGCGCAAAGTCGCATCCGTGTGCTTCCTCGTACTTTTGTTTGCCGCGTTGAGTGTGGTGCCGGGCAAGAGCCAGGTCATCCGGGTGGAACGGTCTTCCACCACCAATTCGTCAGAAAATAGCAACACCAAAACGGTTTCCACGCACTCGGCTGATACGTTGTCGAATACCCAACTGGTACCATCCATTAACCTCGACCCAGCGGCCAGTCTAGGTCAACCGCAACAAACACACGCCCTATCGATAGATAATCAGCAACCTACCATTAACAGCGTCGAGCCAACAATCGGTTCCGGTCAACTGCAACACGCATTCAACCTGTCGTTGGATTCCCTGCAGCGCATGATCAATAGAGCCTTACCAATTGCCCAACGGTTAACTCGTTCACCTCAACCTGCTTATGACAAAAACGACATGAATGCGCTGGTGGAGGCGCTGATCATGAAGGTCAACAAGCAAGCAATCAGCTACAACGACTTGTCAACGTATTCCAAAAACAAATTGACACAACCGTTTTTTCAGGGTTTTGAGAAAACCTTGATGAACATTGACGATTCCATCAGGTTATACCGAACGTATAAGGTCGACAATCATACTTATACGGATTTATCGAAAACACTGGCAATCATGCTCGTTTCCGATAAGCTTGTAGGCAATCTGTTTTTTGTATGGGTTTGTGATAAATTTGGATCGGTAAATGGCACATTTGATTTAATGGTTAACGACATGACATCGATGCATGGTTCCTTAACTATGAAATCTACCGTTAAATCATCACGGAATAATGAATCATCACGGAATAAAGAAAATCAGTCACAAAGGGCCTGGGCAAACATAGCCAACAACGACGATAACCCGGCCAACCGAATGAGGGCGGTTAAAAAACTCACCGATCAAAGAGAATTGGGAATTGTGGTATCCAACGAGGAGGATAGAGCTATCCGAATGGAAGCCGTTAAACGACTCACCGACCAAAACGAACTGTCAGACGTGGCTTTCAATGAAGAGGACAAGGCCATCCGAAAATTGGCCGTTCAGAAACTGACCAACCAGTCTTATTTGGCAGACGTGGCTTTCAACGAGGAGGATCCGGCTATTCGATTAATGGTCGTTAAAAAACTGACCAATTTTGATACACTATCAGATCTGGTCGATAATGACGACGACAAAAACATCAGGAAGGCTGCTATTGCCCGAATGGAGCAGCTGGATAAAGAATTAAAAAAACGTCAGCCGAAATAGCTGTCCATCACCGCTTCAGCTTCCTTCAGCCAAGCTTGACGTTGCTCCAGGTCGCTGGTAACCACGATGCGGAAGATGCTGCGATGAAAGCATTTTATGCCGCAGAAATCAAAAATACAATTGCGCCAGATCGTTTCGAGAGGGTCCTTGAATAAGGTATTCTCCCGGAACGCACTGGTGTTCGAGGTATTGAACACGATACCGGTTGTGGCCTTCAGCAACCCTACGGGCACACCTTCGCCGTTGTCGCCTTCCTCGAATTCATACGCCACGCCGGGGCGGATGACGCGGTCTATCCAACCTTTCAACAAGGCCGGTGGTTGCCCCCACCAGTTCGGATGCACCACGATGATGCCGTCGCAAGCCACCAGGTCGTCGCAGTGCTGTTGAATGAGCGGGTCAATCGGGGCGTGTTTGGGAATTTCCGACATCGTGATGGCGGGATCAAAGCCCTCGGCATGCAAATCGTGCAGCACCACCGTATGTCCGTTGGCCTGCAGTTTATCCTTGCACGCGTGTGCAATGGCATGGTTGAAGCTAGCCGGATTTGGATGGGCCAGAATGATGAGGATATTCATGGGTACTTATTTTTTCCGTTGATTGACCACCAATTCCACCAATTCGGGGGGAGCTGTCCTGAGAGAACCGCAGTTGAAGGGTGGTTGAGGGTCGTATTCCATACCCAATTGAACAACCTTGGCGTACGTTTCGCTTGTAACAAGGCTCAACAGGTACAGGGCCATGTCGATACCCGCCGAGACACCGGCTGAAGTTATCACCTTGCCATCGAGGACGTATCGTTCTTCAAGAATGTGCGGACAATAGGCCGCCAACTGCGTTTTACGGTTCCAATGGGTGGTGGCTTTCTTGTCTTTCAAGATACCGGCTGCACCCAGCAACAAGGCACCGGAGCATATTGAGACCGTCCATAGGGAGCGTTCATTGGCGTTTCGTACCCACTCCAGCACAGTTTCGTTCGTCAACAAGGCGTCAATGCCGAAACCGCCGGGTATAACGAGCATGTCTGGAAAAGGCAGTTCATCCAGTGAGGTGTCAGCCATGATCTGCATGCCTTTGGTATCGGCGTAAAGGCCTTTTTTTTCGGCAACAAAACGGATTTTTGCATTTGGTATTTTTGAAAGCACTTCGTAAGGACCGGCCACATCGAGTGCTGTATAACCGTCAAACAATAACAGCGCAATTGTCATCTCGTTTTGCATGATACCTTACTTTTACGTTGTTGGTTAGTCGTTATTGATGTATTGCTCCGTGGTCTTGACCGTGGAGTAATAGTAGCTCAGGGCTGCTAACAAGGTGGATTGTACTTCGGTAGCCGGAACCGTTTTTTCATTGAACTGCAAAGCTTTGGTGGCGCAGGCATCGCCAATAAGGATGCAGTCAAAACCAAAATCCTTGGCGGCACGAGTGGTGGCATCCACGCACATGTGGGTCATCATACCGCAAATGACGAGTTGGTTTACCTCTAGTTTTTTGAGATGACCCAACAAGTCGGTTCCCTTAAAACTGTTGGGGGTATGCTTGACAATTACCGTTTCGCCCTCGATGGGTTTTACCCATGCGTGAATCTCGGCGCCTTTTGTCCCGGGAAGAAAGAACGTGGCCGTGGGGCGGGTTGCTACATGCTGGATGTGGATGACGGGCAGCTTTTTCGACCGAAAATCATTCAGTAGCAAGCCTGCGTTCCGGGCAGCGTCTTCGGCTTTGTGAAGCGGATTCGACCCACCGGTGAGATAGTCGTTTTGGATATCAATGATGATCAGTGCTGTTTTCATACCACATTATTTTTCTTTTTCCATAACTTTCCGCCTTAGGGCTTCCGGCATTTTTTCGATGGCATAACGCAATGCAGTTCTGGGCATCATTGCCTTACGGGCCAACACAAAATCGTACACAGCTTGTTGGTTTGACTGGCTGGCGGCCTTCAACAGCCACCCGTACCCCTTCTGCACCAAATCGTCCTTATCCAATAGCAACGAATCGGCTATTTCAAACACGTCCTGCAGAAACAAGCCGTTCCTGGCTTGAATGATCAGCGAAACGGCTGCAGCCCTTTTTACCCACCGGTTTTCCGAATTGGCAAAATCCTTCAGCTGTTGCACATACTCGGGATACATTTCTACAAACGCACCCACCGTATGGTTGCAGAGGGTGTCGCAAGATGCCCAGTTGCTTACATACGTGTTTATCCACTTCTCGAATACCTGAAAATCATCGCGTTCGTACCGATCGCGGATGTTGTATGACCAATTGCTGGCGATAAACGATTCCTCGAGGAATCCTGATTGCCACAAGATCTCGCAAAGAGAGAATATCTCCCGTTTCTCCAATGGCTCGACAGCCGCAAATAATTCGCTGCTGATTTTGTTTACCCTGGGAATGGTTACTCCGTAAAATTGAATGGATTCCTTAAAAAAATGTTGACTGGTTGACAGCGTTTTTTCGTCAACGCTTTCCTTCAAGCGGGTGCGTACTTTTTCGATACTATCTTCCATATTTTTCACACATTAAAAGCAAGAAAAACGAATCATAGAATCAGTTGTTATACGTTCGTTTCGGGTTTTTCGGAAATCGCCCTTCCTTAACCCTTTTCTCCTGTTCAAACACTTCCTTGATGCTCCACAGGCTTGAAAAACCCAGAACACCCAATGCAGCGGACACGTTTACGTGTGGCACCAACAGTGAGCCGGCTATGCTCAACAGTCCTGCCACAAAAAAAAGCACCCAACTTTTGGTGCCAAGGTGGTATTCCGCTTTAATGACCAATGGATGAAACAGCCCGATAACCACAAATGTGATCGTGCCCAATATGATGCCTGTAAAGTTCATTATTTTTCTCTCAAAGGTAACAATTAATTCGGTTGGACTTGAATCAGACAATACATTTTGATTTGCCTGACCATTGCCTCACATCCAGTCGGATGATGTCTGTCCTGTCAAACGCTTTTTCGGCGTACTTTTCACCTGTTGCTACATGGTCCGGCGAATATTTCTTCAAAAAGAGCATCAAAGCCTCCCTGCGTTCTTCATCGGGCAAACCTCGATGAGCGTGGCATTCCAGCACAAGGCTTTCATACTCCGTTGTGAATTGGTTTGAAATAACATGGGTTTTACCCACAATGCAAAATGAAACAGAGGGGTTCGCATCAAGGCACTTTAATTTTCTTCCCACAGGAGCGCAATGAATGTAAATCGAGGCCTCGCCGTTCCATACAAAGTTCAGCGGAATCCCATAAGAACCGCCATCTGTGCAACACATCGACAGCACACCGTATTCACCCGTTTTCAACAGTTCAAGTGCTCTGGCTTCAGGCAACAATCGATCCTGCCTCCTGACTTGTTGGTTTGAATAGTGCATACTCATAGCATTCACCTTTTCCGCCACTGAAGGGTTGGCAACCAGTTCAATCCTGTTCCCTTCCGGATCCAGAATGACGCTTTCGTAGTACCCGTCGCCGGTGGTTCTGGGTTGGCTTTCAATAAAAACACCCTTCTTTTCCAGTTGGTTGGTCAGGTGATCCACTTCGTCCTTTGTGCCCACCTGAATGGCGATGTGGGCCAAACCGACCACTTTCTTTGAGCTGGTTTCCGAAATGTCGGTTCGATACATCAATTCGATCCGCGTACCCGCCGAAAATGACAGGAAACAGGATGAAAACTGTTTGAGAGGATTGACGTATGTTTCCGAGGAAGTGCAGTTGAAATGGTGGGTGTAGAACGAACGGAGTGTTTCCAAGTCGTTGGTCCAGATGGCTAGATGTTCAATGTGCATGGTTGTTCAATTGATGAGCTCTTTCTTTCAAGCGCTATCAAAGATACAAAAATCACATTTTATGGCCAAAAAAATCTATCAATTCGTTAAGATTATCCTTCAATACAATCAATTCTTCAATTGTTAGATTACTGCTTTTCAATCGATTAGCCAGTTCAAGCGGTATAGACTGCGCATCAATGCGTAGTTGCTTACCTTTAGGAGTCAATGCAATCACCACCTTCCGTTCATCGCTTCTGGATCGACTCCGGTTAAGAAGGCCCATTGCCTCCATGCGCTTCAGCAGGGGTGTCAGGGTGTTGGTGTTAAGAATCAGCTTAGAGGATATATCGTTTACGGTGATGCCGTCTGTTTCCCACAAAACCAACAAGACCAGGTATTGCGGATACGTAATACCCAGCTTGTCCAAATAGGGTTGATATTCACGGGTTATCAACCGGGATGCCGCATAAACGGGAAAACAGAGTTGATTGCTTAGTTTCAACTGTTCGAAGTCCATCGTTGCTTATTTAAGTATGCTGACCAAATAATTCTCCATGCTTGACGGTTTGGTACTGGGAGAAAAGCGTTTTACCGGCTTGCCGTTTTTGTCGATCACAAATTTCGTAAAATTCCATTTGATATCGTTTACCAGAAAGCCTTTCAATTCTTTTTTCAGGTAGGTGAAGAGTTTGTGGGCATTTTTTCCGTTTACATCAATTTTAGCAAACATGGGAAACGTGACCCCGTAATTCAACAGGCATCCTTCTGATATGGATTTTTCATCCCCGGGTTCCTGGTTGGCAAATTGATTGCAAGGAAAGCCCAGAATCACCAGACCTTTTTCCTTGTACTGTTGGTAGAGTTCTTCCAATCCTTCAAACTGCGGTGTGAATCCGCATTTGCTGGCTGTATTCACCACGATCACGGTTTTCCCCCGGTAGGTGCTCATCTCGATTTCTTTTCCCTGGAGGGAGGTGGCTTTGAAGGTGTAAAAGGGTGCGCTCATACGTTGTGATTTAATATCGCCTCAGACAATATCGTCTGCGATACAAATATAAGGATATTATTTTATATCGCAAGCGATATTATTTTTGATGAACGGATTGTTCACCGGTTACATCACGAATATTCGAATACACTGTACTGCAAAAGCTGTTCAATCATTTCGCAAGGCCTCACCCACTACCAAACGCTTGAAGAAAAGGCTAGGCATCACGGTCAGCCATATTAATCCGTTGATAATCAAGACCAATAGAACCATGGCGACAAAACCGGCTGAATGTGCCACATTGCCGGCCAACAGTCCAGGCAAGGTTGCTATTACGGAGCAAATAAGACCAATTCCCGTTCCTGTCAGAAAAAGCGTCATATGTTCGTAGCTGAACAAACGCAGCATCTTTCCTTGACCAAAGCCCAGTGACCGCAAGAGCGCCCATTCTTTTTTCCGGTCCAACAGATTGCTTAAGATACTGACAGCCAAACCGACTGTCGCCAACAGCATGGCGAAGGCTCCCATCAGGAAAAAAATATTCAGGTAGGTGTTCTCTATCGAGGCAAATTCGGCCAACTTTTTTTTGGTCGATGTCACCTGCCAACCGAATTCCTTGAACGTAAATTCAAGTTCAACGGGGAGGTTATCAACATTACCGACAGTTTCCATCAACATGAAATCGGATCCACCGGCTTCGGGAAAATGCCGTTCAAACTGCTGCCTGGATATGACGACATGTCCCTGAAGAACAGAGCTTGAAAGCCCTCCAACGAGCAGCAGTGCCATTTTTTCGCCCCGCCTGTTTTCATAGACAAGAGTATCGCCCACGTTTTTCCCAAGGCCCCATACCATGACCGTTTCATCAACAATGGCTGGTATGACGCCGTTCATGGATTGACTGAGCGTCTGCCATGGGTGTTCTTTATCCGTGATCAAGCCATCGGACACAAAGGAAAATCGGCCTTCCAACTGGTTGGGATCTACTCCGAGTATTTTTGGTTGAGTTATTCTATTCAGATTCAGGCAACTTGCATCATCGTTGTAGGCAGAAAGCATCTGAAGAAATGTCAGTCCTTCCGGCATTCCCAGCGCATCCTGCCTGTCGGGGTCGTTCAGGTCATAAAGCATGGGGATGGTGGCTTCAACCACATATTCAAAACCTCCGGAACCGCTTCTTTTGTCTTTTGGATCGGGAAGAACGTCTTTTCTGTTGAGAGCGGTGATGAGTAAAATGAATGTACTCAGCACAAGCAACACGATGGTCGAGAAACTTCCCCAGGGATTTCTTTTCAGATTTTTACGTCCAAGACTGCGCACGCTCATGTTAAATGATTCGGTGGGCGTTTCTCTGGCAAACAAAAAGGAAAGTACGAAAAGTAAAGCGGTACTCAACACGAACATGCCGCCAACAAACCATCCCGTCGTATCGTTAAGCCGTCCACTTGCCACCAGGTATGTGATCCAAACCATGGTCAGGATTCCACTCACGAGTTTACCCAGTCGGAAAAACCGTATTTTCTTGTCCGATGCGGTCTGGTTTTCCGCCGTAGAACGTGTACGTCGAAGCATGTTACGCACGCTGAGGTAAACGGTTGTCATGCCTGCCAGGAATCCGGCAAGGGTTCCCAGCAATAGGTTCAGGGGATTAAAATGCAAGGTTAAGAGGTCGGTACGAATCATATCGTACCACAGTTCCTCCAAGCCCCAAAAGACCAACCGGCTGTATCCCACAGCTAAAAACAACCCCATCAACGCACCGGGAAGAGCCACTCCTGTAATTTCAAAAAACACAATGCGATTGATGCGTTTCTTTGAAAAACCCAACGCAGCATACAACTGTATTTGATCTTCCCTGCGTTTCAAACTGAGTTTAAACAACAACGCTGTAAGCAATAATCCGGAGGCAATCAGAAACATGCCCAATCCGAGAAAGAGCTGGCTGAAATCCACTCCCGAACGGGCAGCGAGTAGTCCCTCTTCCAACACGGGGTTCAGCCTGAATTCCGTTGCAAACGGATCCAGAGCGTTGGTTGGTATTACCGTATCAGTCGATGGGTATATGATGGAAGTATAGGTGCCAAATGTATTTTGCCACAATTCACGACCGAGTTCCAAACTGACGTAGGCTTTGGGGGTTCCTTTGTACTGATTCCAGTATGCCTCATCCTTTTTGCGGATTTTCTTCAAATCGATCGGAATGCCGGCTTTCCATTCCCGGCAATTCCCGGCATCGGTCAAACCTGGCAAATAGGGCATCAGCAGGCTATCTTTTGCGTAAAAGGAGACCGGAACGATGCCTTTCACCACAAACGAATGGTGTTTTTCGGTCAGTGTTTTCAAGGTTCCGAAAACAAAATACCGCATATCAAGGCTGTCTCCAATATGAAGATCCAAGTCCGACGCCAACCAATCGTTCACCACGACTTCGTTTGATTCCAGGCGTCCCATCCCTTCCACACCGGAAGCCGCCGTCACAAAGGAATAGGGCGTTTCACGACCATTGAACGTTATGCCGTTGACAAAATACGTAATAAAGGGTTGAGCTCCGGGTATGGCCTCAAGCAAGGAAGTGGCCATGTTATCGTCAAGAAATACACGTTCGGTTTTGACAACCGTTTTTTCCTTCTGTTCAATCTTTCTGGTCGAAGTTGATACAACGACATTCAGATCTTCGGGTCTGACAGCCTTTCGTAGGGTGGTTTCAAGTGCTTCCCGGTCACTGTTTTGGTTGCCGGCATCCATCAACAACGCATTGGCCTTTCCGTCCGACTCCATTTGTTCATTAAGCCATGTCAGGTTGACAAACACGTTGAACGGAGCTGTTTGTGACTGTTGCAAGCTGAACAGGCCGAAAGAAACGGCAGGTGCGATGGCTTTCACCACGACGGATGTCTGAATGACTTGTTTGTCTTCCGATACAAAGGGTGTATTGGCGGGTAATGAGCCGACGTACCTGATTTGTACCAACAGTTCATCTCCGGGTTTCACATGGAGCCGATCAGAAGCATTGGCACTGATGACTGCTTCACCTGGAGCGGGCAACACACTGTCAGGCATGGAAGTCAGGGTACAAAAGCGAGAATCCACTCCCCACAATTGAACGTTACGAATCGATCCTCCGTTTTCGGAGTCAGTCATCACGGCCCGGGTAAATAGCACCGGGGCACAAGAAATACCGGATCCGGCCTCCACACGTTTGGACAAATCAGCCGTGAACACCCTGCTGCCTGACGTCAGCGCATGCGTAGTGTTTCCCAGGCGCCAACCAACGTGAGACAGTAAGCTTTGCCGTAAAGAATCCCCCACGACGAGTCCGCCACAAAGCACGGCCGTTGTCACGGCAATACCGATGGAGGCAACCAGGTTGCTCTTCCAATAGTGCTGGAATGTGCGTACAATGAGGGTACGTATGTTCATGGTTTTAGTATACCGTTTTCCAATACGAAGACTTTGTCCAAAGAGCGGGCTACCTTCTCTGAATGAGTGGCAATGATCAATGTCGTGTTGTAACGTCTGGCCGCATCGAGCAACAAATCCACCATCGATGCTGCATTGGTGGCATCCAGCGAACCGGTGGGTTCATCGGCCAAGAGTAAATCCGGGCGATTGATCAGCGCCCTGGCCACCGCAGCACGTTGACATTCTCCTCCCGACAGTTCTGAGGGTTTTTGAAAACGCAGCTCCCAAATTCCAAGATACGTCAGTAGATCCCTCACATGGTCTTGTGACGGATTCAAACCTGAAGCCAGTGTAGGCAGCAGCACATTTTCTACAAGAGTGCATTGCGGAAGCAAACGGTGAAATTGAAACACAAATCCGATTGTCCTGCTTCTGAGCGTGGATCGTTCCTCTTCGCCGAGGGCGTTTACCAACACATCGTTCAAGTAATAAGCCCCGCTGTCCGCCGTATCCAGTGTTCCCAGGATATTGAGCAGGGTGGTCTTTCCACTCCCCGATGGTCCCATGATGGCTATGCTTTGGCCTTTTTCCACCTGTAGACTCAATTGGTCAAGTATCAGTCTGTCCGAACCGCCGTGTGTGTTGCGGTAGCTTTTAATCAATTTTTCTGCTCGTATCATCATCGTTTACAAGAGCGAAGGGTTTGTTCATACAAGCCGGCCATCTTTCCGGCGAGCACGTGAATGTTGAAGGTTGATGCCACGCTGTCAGCTGCGTTTTTTCCAAGCTGTTGCAACTGATCGTTGTCGTGTAGCAGGGCATTCAGGGATTCTGAAAGGGCCTCCGGTCTATTGGGAGCATAGATGACTCCTCCTTGAGAAGCCTCAACAATTTCAGGGAAGGCGCCCAATGCCGGTTGAACAATGGGAATTCCGGCAGCCATGGCTTCGGTGAGGTAAATGCCGAAGGCCTCGCCTTTTTTCACGGGTACCGACAGTACAGACACCTTGTCGAAAAAATGCTGCCTGTCGGTAGCTTCAAACTTTTCGAGTATTTCCACGTACTCGGCCAAACCGGCTTGAGTCCATTTTTTGCGTTGGTCGGCTATGAAATGCGTGTCATCTCCCGTTTGTCCTCCGGTCAGGTAAAGCTTTACCGATTCGTTTCCAGGCATTTGTTTCAACTGGATAAAGGCATCTACCAGGATGTCCAACCCATTTTCCGAACACAAACGAGAGAGGAACCCTACTGCTGGTTGCTTTTCCGATACCGGTTTAAACACATAATCGGCCGGATCCACCCCCAGATGAAGTGTGGCTACCTGTTCTTCGGGCAGCGAAAGTTGCGTGCGCATGTAGTCGGTAAAATAGCGGCTCACGGATATAAACAGATCAACATCCTTTGCCTTTTCCTGCATAAGTTTCCAGGTAAACTCCCTGGTAGCCGGAGACATGACATCCACCCAAACATCCTCATCCTGGAGGGTACAGACCACGGGGACGTTAAGTTCCTGTTTCAACGAATGGACCAATCCCAGCAAAAGCGCATTGGAAATATGGATCAAATCGGGTTTGTAGTAGTGCTTCAACCAGCCTACCAAGTGTTCAAGTTCTTCCCGTTGCCGGCCTGTCTCCCCCTGCAACATGGAAATGGTCATGTCCTCCAACCCAGTGGCGCGGGTGGAATTGGCCATTCGGGCGGCAAACGAGAGCATCACTTTGGAATTCAGGGCCTTAAAAACCCACCGGGGTGCTTTTTCAAACCAAGGAAACACTTGTTTGAGGTACAAATTGACCGCGCCGTAAAAAACAGGAACGGGTTGCTGGTTTTCTTCTTTGGGAAATAACGGCAAATACATGGGCACAATGACCACTTCCAGCCCCTGTGACCTAAGTGCATGGATGTACTTGCTGTCACGCATGCAGTTGCCGCAGTAGAAACTGCCCCCTGAACCGGGAATGATCTGAACGATTTTCATAAGCCCACTTATTTCTGTGTCAGACAATACAATTTACCGTTGTAGGTACCAACGTATAAACGTCCGTTGCTGTAAGCCGGATTCCCTACAACCGGACTGCCCAGACTATAGGTCCATACCGTGGATCCCTTGGTCAGGCTGAGCAGCATCAAGTCGCCCCGCATGTTGCAAGCCAACACGTTACGGGCATCGGCAATGGTCGATGATTCAACGGGATTCCCCATGTTCACCTTCCAGATTTCTTTCCCGTTGCTCTTATTGAGGCAATACAAGAAACGATCCTTACCTCCAATGAGGACTCGGTAATTGGTAACAGAGGGAGCAGCCACAAAAGGCACTTCCTTATCTTCGAGGTTGAACGCCCATCGGCTCTTTTTGGTTCCATAAGCAAAACCAGAAACCTTGCCATCGTAGTCGCCCACAAACGCCAGGCCTTTGTCTAAAGCCACCGAACCGGCCACGTAGGTAGCCAGCGGATTTACGGAGGCAGCTTTCCCCGAACGGATGTCTACCACGTGCAGGTTGCCGTCGCAGCCACCAAAAATGGCATAGCCGTTTTCAACGGCCGGTGTTGCGTTCAGATAGTTTTGCGCTTCGTATTTCCACACCTCTTTTCCTTTGTCCGCATCGATGCAATATAAGAAATAATCGTAATTACCTATCAGCAAATAGGTTTTCTCACCGCGCACCCACCAGTTCGGACCCGACATGAATTGGTTGCCGGCTGTGAATTTCCAGATTTTTTGGCCCGAGTTCAGGTCGATGGCGTACAGGTTGCCGCTCAAATCGCCCACAAAGACCCTGTTGTTCAGTATCAGCGCCGAAGCTTCAACGGCATTTTCTGTTTTAAAACGCCAGAGAATCTTGCCGGACGTATTCAGGCAGAACACCTCACCGTCTGTCGTGCTGATTACCACCTTTTGCTTATACACCACGGGAGAAGCCTTGATTTCCTTGCCCAGTGTCACCGCCCAGACGCGTTTCACGGTAGTGGGTAATAATTCCGTTGTGATACCCTGCAAGCGTTGGTTACCCCTGGAAATCACCCAGTCAGCCGCTGTTGCATTCAACACGGCACAGACACCAAACAGCAAAGACAAAGCCTTTGTTTTCATATTTTCACCACACGTTGCCATGATACGCAAGTTAGGGCTTTTTCTCGTCTTTTACAAGCGGTTTGTACGTGGCCAGCGCACCGGTTGGACAGGCCTTGGCCACTTTTTCGGCCGTTTCCTTCAACGCTTGGTCCAAGTCGGCGTCAAATGGCGCACCAACCACCACATCAAAGCCGCGGCCGATGAAGGTGAAGCCGAATCGCTCCTTGTATTTGGCAGTCAGGCGCACGCAAATGCCGCACTTGATGCATTTGCCAGGTTCAAACGCCACCATGCCTGCCGTCAGTTGACGGCTCACCCGTACCCGTTCGGAGGCTGCAAAGCGTTTTTTGGCTATTCGAAAGCGGTCTGCATGTTCTCTCAGCACGCAATCATCTGCCTTTCGGCAGTCACAATCCATGCAGCGCTTGGCTTCGGCCACGGCGGTCTCCGGGTCAAAACGTTTGGCATCGATGGAGCCCTCGGAAACAGTGGTTTTACAGGGAATGACGGAGGTGTTGGCTACACCTGGTGTATGACGAGGCCGGTCGGACGCCAGCCTCATATAATCAGCGTATTCTTCGGGCACAATCCGACCGATGGTAGAATTGAAGCGCAATGGCTCGCCCGTAACCGGTTTGCCCGACAAAAACTGCTCCACCGAAAAGGCTACTTCCTTACCCTGACCGGCTGAACGCACAGCCAGCTTGCCCGAACGCAACACATTGCCCACCGCAAAGACGTTATTCAATGACGTCCGGTACGAATGCTTGTCGGCATACAATTGCTTGCCGTCGTGTTGTAACCCCCAGCCATGCGAGTTCTCCGAAAAATTGCCGGTAGCCAGCACCACCGCATCATAGGTTGCTTCCAAGTTGTCAAATTGCGCTTGGTCTACTTGTATGCCGGGACAGAAGGTCACTCCGGCGGCGCGAATAATTTCTATTTCTGCATCCAGTACGGTAGAGTCAAGTAATCCAACTGGTAATTGGTAGCGCAGGCTGCCACCAGGTTTTTCTTCCTTGAACAACAGGTCCACGCGATATCCCCGTTTTCGCAGGTAATAGGCGGCCGTCAAACCCGCAGGCCCGGCTCCGACCACACAGACAGCGGGAGCGTTGGAACGTAAATCAAACGGTTCCTGTTTGGGTCCGGTGTTGTAAACAAATCGTTTTAGCAAGCAAATGGAAACGGCCTCATCCACCCCTTTTCTGCGACAAACGCCTTCGCAGGGAGCTGGACAAATGCTGCCCAGCACACCGGGTAAAACTATATCCCGATTCACGAGAGCCAAGGCCTCGGCAAACCGACCGGCCGCAATCATTCGGTTCATGGCGGGAATGTCCATGTTGGACGGACAGGCTACCCGACAAGGTGCTTCACAATCGCCCACATGCTCAGACATGAGCAGTTCAATAGCCATTTTCCTGGCATCGTTCACCTCCGCATCATCGGTGATGAGGGTCGTTCCCTCCAAAGCGGGAGAAGAACAAGCTGGCAACAAGGCCCCGTTTCGGGCATCCTTCACCACACAGACCATGCAGGAAGCAAAATGTCCAGCTTCAACGTTGTCGCACATGGTGGGAATCTCAAAACCAGCTTTTCGGGCCGCTTCCAGCACGGTGGAGCCAGGCTTGACTTCCACCTTTACGGTATTTACGGTGAGCTTTATCGTATCCATAAATGGGTTCAATAGATGGTTATGGCCTCATATGGGCAAGCCTGACGGCAAATATCACAGCGGATGCAGGCCGCATCGTCGATACGGTGTCGTTCGTGCGGCGTAAACGGAATGGCGTTTGAAGGACATTCCTGCGCACAGATAGTGCAACCGATACAGGTATCTTCCACCTGGTAATGAATGAGGTTCTTACACTTGCCCGAAGGACAACGCCCCTCAATGTGTGCTTCGTATTCCTCCCTGAAATAGCGCAGGGTGGACAGAACGGGGTTGGGTGCGGTCTTGCCCAATCCGCAAAGGCTGCCTTTTTGTGTATACAAGGCCAACCGCTCCAGTTCATCCAAATCGGCGGTTACCCCTTTTCCGTTGCAGATTCGTTCTAAAATGTCCAGCATACGACGGGTGCCGATGCGGCAAAACGTGCATTTTCCACACGATTCGCTTTGGGTGAATGACAGGAAGTAGCGGGCTATGTCCACCATGCAATCGGTTTCGTCCAATACGACAAGCCCTCCAGACCCCATCATGGCACCCACCTCGTTGAGGGTGTGGTAATCTACTGGAGTGTCGGCCAGGAAATGAGGAACACAACCACCCGACGGACCGCCTATCTGCACCGCCTTGAATTTTTTACCATTCTGAACACCACCGCCGATTTCTTCGACAATTTCACGGATGGTAATGCCGATGGGCACTTCGATAAGACCGCCCCGGTTTACCTTCCCCGCCAGGGCAAACACCTTGGTTCCCTTGCTCTTTTCGGTACCGATGGAGGCAAACAGCGCTTCTCCATGCCGCAGAATATAGGGTACCTGCGAAAATGTCTCTGTATTGTTGATGAGGGTGGGTTTGCCCCACAAGCCCTTTTCGGCCGGATAGGGTGGACGGATGGATGGAAAACCGCGCTTACCTTCTATGGAGGCAATCATGGCCGATTCTTCCCCGCACACAAAAGCACCGGCTCCTTCTTTTACCTTCAGATCCAGGCTAAAACCTGAATCCAGTATATTCTCGCCCAACAGACCATTCTCCCGGCAAATGGCCAGGGCTTGGTTGATGCGCGATACAGCCAGCGGATACTCGGCGCGAATGTACAGCAAGCCGTGAGTAGCTTGTACGGCCCAGGCTGCGATCAGCATGCCCTCCAACACCCTGAACGGGTACGATTCGAGTAACATGCGGTCCATGAATGCACCAGGGTCGCCTTCATCGCCATTGGCTATGATGTAACGTTCATCGGATGGGGTCAGTGTGGCCAGTTCCCATTTCAATCCGGTGGGAAATCCGGCACCACCCCTGCCCCTTAACCCGCTGCGCTTCATCTTCTCAATTACTTCAGCAGGTTTCAGTGCCAATGCGTTCCGTAAGCCCTCAAAACCGCCGAACTTCCTGTAATCTTCCAGACTGAGGGGGCTGATGATGCCTCTGTGTTCGGTGGCTATGGGTTTCTGGTTGCCTAAAAAAGCATGGACGTGCTTTTCCCGGATATCGATGGTGAAGGTTTCCACCACATGCTCGTCCTTTTCCTGTTGGAGGCTTTCAAGCAGGTTGGTAACCGACCTGCGCAAGCGGTTGGTCAACCCTACGGGTTTGAAGTGATGCTCCACAATGGCGCTGACCTCATCCGGGTTTACTTTGGCGTACAAACTGGCCGGTTTGCCCTCAGGAACAATTTCAAGCAAGGGTACTTGGTGGCACATGCCCACGCAACCCACCTGCTTGATGTCCACGTTCAGGTTATCCCGGTCCACCTTGGCTTCCACAGCCTGACGTACCTCGTCGCTGCCGCTGGCCACGCAACAGGAACCCAGGCCCAACCGGATCTCACCCTGGAACACGTCCTTCTTGTACAGCACGGATTTACGGAACGCCTGTTTCTTGCTTTGTTTCCTGAAATCATCCAGCATGGCGCCAACCGTGGAAGGCTTGATGTGCCCGTAGGTCACGTTGTCAATTTGTACTACCGGTGCCAGGGTGCAACAGCCCAGACAACTCACCTTTTGTACGGTGAACTCCCTGTTTACATCGGTGTCCTGCCCTTCCTCGAGCGATAGGTTCCTCAGCAAAGCATCGTGTACCAAACCGGCACCCTTTACGTGGCAGGCTGTTCCCAAACAGACCTTTACCAGATGCCTACCTGCCGGCTTGAAGCGAAACTGGGCGTAAAAGCTGGCTACCCCGACAATCTCGGCAAACGTGATGTCCGATTGGTCACACACCTGTTTCAACGCATCCTCAGGCAAGTAATTGTACTGCTTCTGAATAGCCTGCAGGATGGAAATGACAGCTTCCTTACCCCTGCCCTTGGTGTTCAACAGTTCTTCGACAAATTCCTTCATGACTGTTTTCCAATGGCGAACAGGTTACCGGAACTGCGCACATACATGCAGCCTTCCGAAAAGGCCGGTGTGGCAAACACCTTCTCTCCCAGATCGGACGTACCGATCAGGTTCGCTGTTTTCCCGGGCTTGAATATGTAGGCTTTTCCGTTTGTGTCGAAAATATAGAGTTTTCCGTCAGCAACTACGGGCGATGAGTAGAACGGTGCCTTGGCTTCGTATTCCCACAACAATTTTCCGTTGGTGGCATCATAGCAGGCCAACACGGAATAGGTGGTAGCTACAAAAACCAAGCCCTTGTAATAGACCGGGCTGGACACTTCCGGCAAGCGGTCTGTGCTTTCCCAGACAATACTTCCTGAGGTAGGATTGATACCTACCAACTTGGCATATTCGTTGGCAGCGTATACCAAACCACCGCCAAAGGCAGGTGAAGGTCCTACTTCTCCCGACATGCAATCGACTGTCCACAGCTGTTTACCGCTGTTCAAATCGTATCCGGCCACATTGGGCGTAGCCTGTAAAATGAGTTGCATCTTGCCGTTCACTGAGGCAAATATAGGAGAAGACCAGGATATCTCGTTGCCACGGGGCGTATTCCACACTGTCTTACCCGTTTCCGCGTTCAAGGCCATTACCTTGCAACCTCCTTGCGAGTCGTATTGAACGAAAACCTTACCGTTCCAGGTGAGCAACGAGGAGGAATGGCCGTAATGATTGTCGGGAACACCCAGGTTTTTGGCCCAGACACGCTCTCCTCCCAGCGTAAAGGCGATGATGTCTCCGTTTCCGAAGAGTGCGAACACCCGTTTGCCGTCCACGGTAACCGATGGTGCCGCCAAGCCAGTATCATCTGTTGTTTCCGGCGAAGATGCCGGAGAACCGGTGATCTTATCGGCCTTTCCTTCCCATAAGATAGCTCCGGTCAACCGATCGATGCAATAAACCACCCGCTTACCGGCGGTGGCTCCGGTCAGGTAAATGCGATTCCCCCAGACCACGGGTGAATTCTTACCCGATACCGGGATTTTGGTCTTCCAAAGCACCATTTTTTTGGAAGGGCCGTTGAAACTCACCGGAATGTTCGTGTGTGTGCTGATACCTTGCCCGTAAGGCCCTCTGAAACCGTTGTACTGTTGTTTTACCGTTGTAGCGTTTAGGGGAATCTCCGGCTCGGCCAGCAGCGAGTCGGCCAATGCGGTGGAATCTCCGGCTGTCAGGGAATCCGTACCCTGAATGGTGATTTGTTCGACGCCTTCTTCGGAGCCGACCATCTGTGTGGTTTGCGGACTCATCGGACTCAATTTGGCATTGCTCAGCAAAGCAGACACAGCACCAAAGGCCAACAAAAGCCCTCCTGCTCCCCACATCCAACGTTCTGTCTTTTTTCGGCTCTTTATGACTGAAGGTTTTTCGCTGTCAGGCCGTTCAATGTGAAACCGCAATTTCAGCAGCCAGCGCATTGATACAATAAAGACTATGGCACCCAGCAACATCAGCAACGCACCTGTCCTAACCTGCCAAATGCTGTTGAAATACGCCTTTCGGGCCAACAAGTCCAGCTGTCTCACCTCACTGGTCAGTTCCTGGTTGTCGGGTTCCGACACCAATCGCTCCACCAGGGTACTCAGCACCTTGCTTTCCAGGGGCTCCCTACCACTTAGTTGCAGGTAATTCAACAGCAACAACAGCGCGACCAGAGCGGTAAACACCCCCGAAATCCACGCAACCTGTCTGACTTTCTTTATCTTATCTTCCATCATATATAGCTTCAGTAACAACTATCCTTCATGCGTTACGTCTTCGGTCGGAACGTTCCTCCCGTTGCGACCGACGGGTGGTTCGACCGGGCAAAAATCCATGCACCGTCCGCAACTCATGCAGTTGGATCGGTTGGCCTGATAGATTTCCTGCTTTCTGAACACCACCTCGTTGAGCAACATCAGGCCCAGCACCAATCCGATAAAAGCGCCAGCATACCAACCGCCTATCCTGAATTTCTCCCGAACAACTTCAGCTTTGGTATTCAATGCTTCCAGCGACATACCCGATGCCAAAAACGTGTCTATATCCACATTGCCCTTCTGGGTCAATAATTCCGGATGTTTGGCAATGGTTTGAGCCAAAGCCACTTCCTGATGCGCACTTGCCAACCAACGGTGCGAGGCCGACATCATCCAGCCCCCTACAGCCATGAGAACGGGTATCAGCAACACGTAGACTATGAATTTGCGGAAGTCGGTACGAGTGACCTTGTTTTCCTTTTCTTCCACCGGAAAATCAATGGCGTCGAACGGACAGGAGTTCTTGCACAACTTGCAGTTGATGCAGTTGGAGGGCGTAATGGACAAGTGGTTCTTCGATAGGTGCGAACCCACCTTGAGCAGGGCACCGTACGGACAAATAAAGCGGCAATAGGGTCTAGCCACAAACATACCGATAACCAGCAGACTGATACCCAGCACAATCATGTGAAAACCGGCACCAAAACGGAAAAAACCCACAAAGGGGTCGTAACGGCAAATCATGAAATCGGTGCCTGTGGCCGCATAAAGCACTGCTAGTGCCAGGTAAACATAAGGAAACAAGCCCAACGACTTCTGCACCCAGGGGGGTACGCTGATGGGCTTGACAATGACCAAATCCTGCACCACACCCAGCGGACAGGCCGCTGCGCAGAATACCCGTCCCATAGCCAGTGAAAACAGCAAGGGCAAGGCAAAAAACAACATGACCGTAATCGGCAGGGCGTACCCCTCACCAAACAACGCCAATGCCACGTTTTGGATGGAGCCTACCGAACAGATACACCCCTCCCGGTAAAACCCGAAATACGCCAACGAAAAAACCGACAGCCAAAGGATCCCTTTGCGCGACCGTTTTTTGAAAATAAACCAGGCGGTGAGCGACATCACTACGACCAATACAAGCACATCTACGTATTCCATGAACAATGAAGTCGGAGCAGGCTCAACTGTGGCAGGTACCTTATAATCCGTTTGGAATTCCGGCTTGGGGAAGCGTTGCATTTGGGCGTCCATTCCCTGAAGAGAGACCAACAACAACAGAAAGAGGAGTATTTTTTTCATGCTGTTTACTTTTGAGTTGGTCCAAAACTTCCCTTTATTCGGTATGCCTCATCCACCGATACACGACTGATGGCATCCGAGGGGCAAACCCGTGCAATGGCACATTCGTTGCAGTTGGTACAAATCTCGTGATTGATCTGAAGGTGCAGGCTTCCGTTTCCAAACGAGGTGCATCCTTCCACACATTTGGCACAGCCGATGCACAGATTTTCGTTGATGTGATAGGCGTAATAAGGAGCCTCAATAAATCGGCGTTCAATGGCAGCCGTTGGACAAAGCTGGTTCTCGGCAGCCGTGTTGCGTTCCAGGTGATCGGGTTTGAGGTATCCCCCACACAAGTCGCAATATCCACATAAGGCATAGGCATGAACGCACTTTACAGCCGAAGGAGTCAGCACGCATTCCGTGGCACACCGACCGCAAAACGTACATTTGAAGGGGTCGATCTGCCAGACCCAGGTTTTTGCCTGCGACTTCGTCAGAGAAGCACCGGCAACACCCATCACCGACAAACCGGCCGAATACCGCAGGAGGTTCTTGAGAAAATCCCGTCTGTTCTGAGGTTTTGCCATCGGTTTACTTGTTTTGGGTTAAATAAGCATTCCGCTTGGGCAAACCACACCGTTGCAAACTGGCACAGCCTGCACAAGATGATTCGGTCGTACACGTGTCGGTATCCGACTCCTTTTTCGACAACAACCTGCCGGTAGCCGTCACAGCAGTGATTACCACTATACTTTTACCCAATTTGAGTAGAAAATCCCTTCTGTTCATGTCACATTGCTTTCGGTGAAAAAAATCGAATCAATCGCTGTTCCAAATCCAATACCAGGATATTGTCCTGTTTGTCAACGGCAATATCTGGAGCCAGGTCCTCATCCGGAAAAGCTTCAGGTGGAGCCACCATTGTGAGCAATTCACCGGAGGGTTTGTGTACCTTGATCCGGACCAGTCCTTTTTCGGACGTCACGAAACTCCCGTCAGACAAAAATGCAATTTCTGACGGATTGCAACATCCGCTGAAGCCAAAGGTTTCAAAGGAGGATCGACCCCATTGCCCCCTGAACGTGCCATCAGAAGCATAATTCTGCAATGCATGCATGCCAGGATTGACCACCCACAACTCACCATCCGCATTGACAGCCAATTCAAAATGCAAACTGGGAAGAATAAAACCATGAAGATCAGACACGCCCGACTCGCCCTTGAACGAAGCCAACTCTTGCAGGGATGCATCCAGTATGCGAACCATCTTTTCACCTGCATCGGCCACGTAGACCTTGTCATTCCAAACAGCCACAGCTGAAAAGAATGTACTGTCCGTGAAGGCTGCGGAACGGTTTACCAGAGAGCCTGAAGCATCGTAACGCCTGACTTCCTGCCTGAAACCCACCACCATGTCGGTACCGCTCACCGTCACACAAACGGGTTCTTGATCAAAAGGCAAGCTGAGCAACCGTTTTCCCTGAGGTGTCAAAACCTGTAATTCATTATCAATCAGAAGATAGATTGATTCATTCGCATAAGTCATTGCCCTGGGGGTGCCATTCCGGATAGTAATCCGACGGATCTCCCTGTATCCGATTTCAGACGTGTCTATAGAAGAAAACGCATCCATCGAATAGGCAAAACCATTCTCAGGTAGCGCTCCTCGCCTTTTGGTCATCAAGTCGTAGACGACCATGCCAACGCCGATCACGGCCGCAGCCAGGACAATCCAAATCAGGTAGTTGTTTTTCATCGTTCAACAGGTTAGCACGTCAACGGCGCAGATCGATGCACATCATCTTCTTTGAATCCCTCAACACCATGTAACCGTCGGCAACTGCCAGCGGTGCCCAAGCATCAGCCCCATCAAACAACTTGACCTTCGCTAACGGCTCGTAGCCCGTTAGACTTTTTCTAACGATATGCAGGGTGGCATCATCATTGAGTATAAACAGTTTATCATCAACCACCATGTAAGGACCAAGGCCGAACTGCACATCTGAACCGCTTTTCCATACTATTTTGGTGGGATCAGAGGCCTTCACACACACCATCTGATTGCGTAAGGTCTTGCCGTCCTTGGGCATGATGCCGATCAAGTGACCATCCACCAACAGCGGTGTTTGTTGTTCACAGGCCAATCCATCGCCAGGCTTGAGGGTTTTGATCTTTTTTATGGTGTACTTTCCTCCACTTTCATTCAGTTGGAACTGCATACTGCCAGCACCGTATCCGGCTGTCATAAAAATGGAACCATCAGGCATGCAAACGGGCGAAGGAGCCACCACCGACTTGTTAAAGTCTGACGTTTTCCACAACAGGGCACCCGTCTCCGGTCCTTCGGCTGCTACACCGCACAGTCCACCCACAGCTGCATATACAAACATGTTCTTGCCGTTAAACCGATAAGGAATCACGGAAGAATGCGACATACCCCATTTGTCAGGATTGGGGGTTTCCCACAGCACTTTGCCCGTGGCGCAATCTACCCCGATGAGCAGAGCCTTCCCTCCAGGTGCCAGGATAGCCACGTTGTTTTCAATGAGTGGACACTGGCCGGTATACCATAGTGGCACTTCGGTACCGTACTCTTTCACCAGATCCAGGCCCCATTTAAAATCGCCGGTAACCCTGTCCACGCACATGACGTGTCCCCTGGGCCCCATGGTGACAATCACCTTTTCTGTTACGGCAGGTACGGTTCTGGACATACCGTGGTTACGTTTTACCTGAATGAGGTACCAACGCCTCCATTGTTCCTTGCCGGAAACGAGGGAAAAACAGCGCAACATGTCGGCTTTCAGTTTCTCATCATAGTCCAGAACATACACCATGCCCTTGTAGATGGCGGCTCCCGAATGGCCTTCTCCCAGTTCCACTTCCCAACAAACCGTTGCCTTGTTACCGGAAAAGCGATCCGTGAGCGGCACCTCAGATTGTTTGATGTTGTCTGATGCAGCTCCCCGGAAACGTGTCCAGGTACCGGTCAGTGTAGACGTTTCCTGACCCATACGTTGGAAAAACTCACCAATTTTTATGTTTTCAGAAACCGAAGCAGAATCGGCTACAGCGTCTTTTCCGGGAACAGACACCGTCCATGAACCGGTAGGATCCCACAGTATCCACCAGAACAGCGCAATGACTGCCACAACAGCAGCAGCCACCGGCAGGTAACGCATCCCGTTGACCCAGGAAAACTTCATTCAATAAGAATTACTGTTTGATGTTGAATGCCATCAAAACATTGCCATGACGTACATACAAGGTGCCATCCTTAATCACTAGGTGTGCCCAGTGTTGGTCTGACCCTTTTGTAATCATGGTTTTGCTGATAAGTTTCATGTTACCGGCTTCGGGTTGCAACAATGCCAGTTCTCCTTTCTCTGTGTAGGCGTACAACAGATTTTCGGCCATGATCACAGTGCCTTTATCCAACATAGTCGACTCCAGTTTATTTTGTCCGGTTTTCCAATCCACCACAAACCACTTGCGGTTGCGGTCACCCGAACAATAAATGTAACCATCGTGAAGAATGGCGCCACCCATTTGGTTGTCAGCCGTTGTATTTGACCAAGCTTGTGTGACCCCTGTTCCCTCGGGATTGATCACCAGTTTGCGTCCCCCGTAACCATAACCACTGAATACGTAAAGTTCACCGTTCAGGTAAATTGGAGCGTTGGGATGAATGCTGGTTTGGTTTTTGTACGGAAACGACCACAGCAAGTTGCCGTTGGCGGGGTCCAGTGCAATCACATTTTCGGCCATCATGTTGATAAGCATCCGTTTGCCGTTGTGGGTAATCAAGATGGGAGAACAATAGGCCGACACATCACCCTTTCCTGCGCTTGACCATATCAGGTCTCCCGTCTTTTTGTTCAAGGCAACCACGTTGTTTTTGACACCGCCCGGAGAAATGTAGAGTTTGTCCCCGTCAATGAGCATGTTTTCGGTAAAATTGAAGCGAATGTTCTTCCCATCAAAATCGGCAAACAGGTCCTTGCTCCATACTACTTTTTCGGTTTCGGTATCCAGGCAAACCAAATTACCGAATCCGGACACCAGGTAGCACAGTTTTCCATCCAACAAGGGAGAGCTTCTCGGACCGGGGAAACCCGAAGGCGAGAAAACATCTTTACCGTAAGTGATTTTCTTCAACATCTTTCCATCCAGGGACAAGATATGCAAGAATCCCTGCTCACCTTCCAATCCGGTGATGTATACTTTTCCATTGACGATGGTGGGTGATGTAAATCCTTTTCCCAACGTTTCATATGACCATTTCAAGGCTGGTCCGGATTCTGGCCACACTTTCAGCAGGCCGGTTTCCAGATACTTACCATCACGTCCAGGTCCTCTCCAATGGTTGATGACCTGTGCGCTTGAAACTGAAAAACCTAGTATTACAGCAGACAGAATGACAAATAACTTTCTCATGGTGATTGTTCTACGTGTTTAAAAATAGCTTCCTGTACCTGCTCGGAAGCAGTGCAAATATACCTCTTTGATTGATAAAAAACGCTACCGTTTAATGCTTAACGATTTTACAACACAACCGCTTGTTTTCGCAACGTCAAACCATTTGAAACGTGAATGCATCCAATTCTTGCTTCAGACTTTCGGAAATGGTTGTCAAAGGCAATCGTAGCTCACCACTGCGAATCAACCCCATTTGTTCCAGGCAATACTTGATGGGGGCTGGATTGGGTTCTTTAAACAATAACGGAATGATTGTTTCAACCGACTTCCATGTTGACAAAGCAGCCTTATGATCATTCCTGTCCATGGAATCGAAGATGGAAATAAATTTTTCCGTTTCCAGATGGGACGATGCCATGATTCCTCCGTCACCCCCCAGTGATACGTTAATGTAGAACATTCGGTCTTCACCTGTCAGCACCGAAAACGTATCGGGACGATTGAAGATTAGTTCCATCGTTTGATTCACATCTCCGCAGGAATCCTTGACCCCAACGATGTTATTCAATTCAGCAAGCCTTAACAAGGTCTCATTTTCAACGTTTCTTCCGGTTCGGTATGGGATGTTGTAAATGACAATTTTCCGATCGGTCGAATCAGAAATAGCCTTGAAATGCTCAATGATGCCCTTTTGGTCGGGCCGGCTGTAATAGGGAGAAACGGAAAGGATGCCCTCAACCGGGTATTTTTCAACTATTTTCAGCAATTTCAACACTTTATGGGTGTTATTTCCTCCCAACCCAAAATAAACCGGCACCCGATGTTGAGTGAATTCAACTGTTTTATCAAGCAGTTCCTCAAATTCGTAATCGTCCAGGGTTGGGCATTCACCCGTTGTTCCGTTGGGCATCAAACCTGATATGCCTTTTTGGATATAATAATCAATCATCTTCTTGTATGATTGATAATCAATCTCATTTTGATAAAAAGGGGTCACAATGGGCAGCCAAACACCCCTCAATTTATTCCTGTTCATACTTAATCCTTATAATTTATTCTTTATCTATTATTTTACCTCAACTATGATCCTTCTGTAACCGGTCAGGTTTGGTATGCCATTATCCGTTACTTCACAAATGACGTGGATGTTTTTTCCTACGGCATTCGAGGGTATTTTCAAGGTAGCTTTTCCTAACCAGCTGTTTGTGAGAACCACCTCGCCTGCATATGTTCCGGCTTCAGGTATCACCCACCAGTGATACCGCAGGGTGTCACCATCGGGATCTACTGTTTTTGTAGCGTCCAACGTTACCTCCTTACCCACTTTACCAACAAGAGTAATTGGACTCAGACCGTTGTCCTTGTTGACAATGACCACTGGATTTCGATTTCCCTTCCCGTCCTTGGCCCAATCCATGCGGGCAGCAAAGTTGTTGAACAGAGCCGGGTAGAAGTAGGTGAAATACCGGGTGCCAATCTTATAGGGTTCTCCGGTGTAGTTGGTGTAGGAATGGGTTTGTTTGTCACGGCCAAGCCCCCATTCAAAGTAGCCGCTCCAGCTTACCTGGGTGGGACTGTCCGGGTCGGATAAGCCGTTGGGCATGACGTGCATGAACGAGGGGGTATCGCCCTCAACGCCCCACTTGAACTTCGGGTACAGGGCACCCAGGTTTCCGTGTTGCTGGATGTGCAGCGCATACTGGTTCCAGTTGCTTTTTCCGGTGTTGTTTTGGTGGTTCCAGGCACATTCGCACCAAAGGAAAATCAGGTCTTTTTCAAAGGTCCGCATCCATTGGTGGGAACTTCTGTCATAGGCTATGGTATCACCGCTCGACCAGGGTCTGTCCTGGTCGGTGATGGTGTATACGCGGAACTTGTGCAAGAAGGATTTGAATTGTTCCGGTGTTCTGGTGTGTTGAACGCGCCAAATAGCCTGGGCAAAGGTATTGCCGCCTCCCCACACGGTGATCCAGATCGGCCGTTCGTCGTTCTCATCGGCCAGTTTGATGATGAGTTCGCTCCCTTTGGAGTCGTTGCCTTCACCGATAAATTTCATGCCCATCCTGGTGCTGCCCAAGACCGTGCGGGATCGTAAATAATCGGGAGAAGGCCAGTATCCTATTTCCTGTTTTGATTCGTCGGTAATATACGTCGATTGGTTGGAACGCTTTCTCAAGTTAGGCAGATCTTTTTCATAGGCGTCCAATTCTTTCTGGATGAGGTCTATCCGCTCGCTTCCACCCGTATTGCTCCAACCGGTGGTGGCAATCAAGGCTTCAATTTCAAACTGGTCGGCATGCACCAGCAACCGTACCATCGATTCCATGTCATCCGGTTCGACGTTGGTGGGCGCTATGTCAGTCAGCACCACGATGCGGGGTTTCAATAGTTCTTTCTTGGCACCGAAAACACTGATCGGTATCAACACACAGGAAAGAATAATAAAAATTGCACGTTTTAGCTTCATGGATGATATTTTAAAATGCTACTTTTTCCACGAAATTCTCACCGGATTTCGACGAGGAATCGATGTAATGGTGTAGGCTGAGTACCCCAGCAAGAGGGCAAAAGCAAACCTTCGACCTTCGGGAAGAGCCAGAAAGTCGTTAAGGGGTTTGTATTCGGCGGCAGCCATGGTAACAAAACCGGCCCAACAGCTACCCAAACCAAAAAGTTGGGCGGCCAGATCCACATAGGTCACGGCTATGATGGCATCGGTGTTGTCGTGGCTGGGATCGTTGTCCGGCAGATGTGCAATCAGCAAATGGGGAGCCTTGTGGCAGATGTATTCGTCACCACTGTCCCAAATCCCCAGAATGACAGGCACATAACCGGCAAGCGGATGTTTCGTGCCTACGAGTGTCCTCATCCAATCAATGGTGAGTTGGGCAATGTGTTGCACATAGTTTGAGTTGTACACCACATGCCAACTCACGGGTTGACCATTTCCACCCGAAGGAGCATACCGTGCCACATTTAATGCTTTTTCAATCACTTCTTCAGGAACCGGTGTCGACTTGAAATGACGGATGGTTCGGCGCATCTTCATGAAGGAAGCGAACTCGGTCCGATCGATCTTCCCGTCGGGCATGCGGTGCTTTTGCTTTTCTTCCGTAAAGAAATCGAGCGTCAAGGCTTTCTCCGGACAAAACGATTCGCAATGGCCACACCGTAAACAGTAATCGCCTTTTTCTTCAGGAATGGCGGGGTACGTGGTGTCTGTCGCCTTTTCAATGATCTTCATCAGACATACCGTCGCACAGGTATTGCACTTTACGCACAGGTCGTTATCAATAATCAGCTGCATCTTCTTTTAATGGTCATTTCTTTGATTTGTATACCCACTCCTTACTACAATCATAGCACTTATTTACTCTTCTGAAAATGGGAAAAATGGCTCCGAACACTATGCTGACAACAGCCATCAGCACGTCGGGCATCTTTTTCTTTCCAATGTGTTCGGAATGGCAAAAAGGGCACTGTTTGGTATTGGTCGAATCCGTACGATAAACCACCTCAACTTTCTGTGGTTTTTCAGGATGAAGGTATCCCCCTTTTTCGAGTACTTGAAGGGCGGTTTCGTACTCCTCTTCCCTCACCATGACTTTCACCCCACCCAGGGCGTTGGAATAAAAATTATTGACTTGAGTGGTTAACTCGTCCTTCAGAATTGATTCAACTCCTTCAGAGGCCAGGTAGCCCTGAATCATGTGAGCTTCTGTGGGGAGTGTCAGTGAAATGGCTTCTTTCCAAGTTGACATACACGTTGCTATTACTGTTATTCAATGATTTCATCATCCACGAATAACAAAAGTATTCTTTATTACTGTTTTTGACACATTAGTAAAGAAAATAGTTGTAGTTGATCCTTATTTTCATTTTACCATCAGTATATGAACCACTTCTGTGCCGAGGGTCTGCGATGAGGGCAACCCGGCCAGCAACAGGGTTGTCGTTTTCCTTCGTTTAGTTCCTCCATCAGGCGCTGGATGTGAGCCGCTCTTGTTTCCGGTTTCTTG
>CAYTIY010000004.1:0-43105 GCA_964438045.1 uncultured Bacteroidales bacterium
TCCAGGTTGTACCGCGCTTTTCTGATTTTCTCGGCATAATACCACCAGTCCCACGGTTTTATCGTGAACGTGTCACCTTCAGCCACAACCAGGCGCTGCATATCATTCACCTCCTCTTTGGCACGCACCAACCCCTTAGCCCAGATCTTCTCCAGGAAGTTCATGACAATTTCTTCCGTATTTGCCATGTTTTCATCGAGTTGGAACGCTGCATGATTCTTGAATCCAAGTAGCTTAGCGCGTTCAAGGCGGTAGTTTACGAGTTTGAGTATGATCTCCTTATTGTCAGACCCATTGTCGTTGTCTCCGCGATTGATGTAAGCCTTGAAGATTTTCTCCCTCAAATCACGACGTTCCGAAAACTGCAGGAATGGAATCAAACTTGGTTTGTGCAGGGTAAACACCCATTTGCCGTCAAGTTTTTGTTCTTTCCCTGCCTCAATGGCAGCCTCAAGCAACGCATCGGGCAATCCGGCCAGCTCCTCTTTTGAGTCGAGTACCAGTTTGAATGCATTTGTTTCCTTCAGTACGTTGTCGGAAAACATCAATGTAAGAACAGATACCTCCTTGTTTATTTCTCTGAGCCTATCCTGACCTGTTTTATCCAACATGGCACCAGAGCGGACAAAGGCACGGTATACTTTATCCAATAACCTGCGCTGTTCGCCGTTCAGTTCGAGGGCATCCATTTTCTCATGAACAGCCCTTACCCGACTGAACAATCCTGCATTCAGATAGATGTTGTCCGAGTGCTCCGACAAAAGTGGAGATATCTCTTCTGCCAGATCATTCATCTCATCCGTTGTTTCATTCTCCACCAAGTTGAAAAAAACAGCACTGACCTTTCTAAGCAAGGAGCCAGACTGATCAAGTGCCTCGATGGTATTGGAAAAGGTTGGCAACGAGTCGTTTTCTACTATTGCGGCAATTTCCTTTTCTTGTTGCCGGATACCCTCCTTAAAGGCCGGCAAAAAGTGAGATGTCTTGATTTGATCGAAGGGGGGTAATCCGTACGGTGTCGAGTAATCCGACAAAAGAGGATTATTGTGGTTTGCGTTGCACGCCATCATGGTGAAGACAAGGATTGAAATAAAAAAAATCGTGTTTTTCATGACAAACCGTTTTTATAGGTTGAACGGATGCGCTCTTCGTACAAATGTAGACAAAATGGTACTTGAGGCAGCCGAAATTCTGAAGTATTTTATAATCTGTCTTTCTTTTGTACCTTTGGGCAACGCATCCACGCAAACCATGAACCCCTTCTCCATACGCCTTTGTCCGACAGTCCGACGAATCGCCGCTCCAGCCATAGTGATGATGTGCTGTTTGTTGTTGCTTGGATGTCAGACGGAACAAACCAGAATACCCGATTGTGCAGTCTATCTTAGGCGCAACATAAACAACGCAGGCCTTTTATCCCCTGGAAAATACCTGTATGTAAAAACGCCTTTACTGGACAGTGACCGATTGGGCTTTGGCGGCCTCATTGTCATTTACTCCTACGATGAGCTCGAACCGTACTGTGCATTTGATCTAGCCTGTCCCAATTGCGTCTCACCTTCGATACGGATCAGCGAGCCGAATGACCAGTTGGTCTGTACCTGTCCCGAGTGTGGAGAACGGTATGATTTATTTCATGGATTGGGAGTGCCCCTAAGGGGTATTTCAAAGGTCGGATTAAAAAAATACACGGCGTATATCGATCCCTTCAACAATTTCTACATCATCGTAGTACCATAAGTTTTGCCACGCTTTTCCTACTTATCCAAAAAAAAACTATCTTTGCGCCCACATGACCGGGTTTTTATAATCCAGTTGCCCGAATGGTGAAATGGTAGACACGAAGGACTTAAAATCCTTTGGCCATAACGGCTGTGCCGGTTCGAGTCCGGCTTCGGGTACGGAAAAGGGTTGTCTCTGAATGAGGCTGCCCTTTTTTGTTTGAATAATCATTTCAACGTTGTCTTTTGTCAATAAATCGTATTTTTGCGGGTAAATCCCTCTACTATGATGAATTGTCGGTATTTCGCAGTTATTCTATTCCTGACGGCCTTAATGACACCCTATGCCATGGCACAGGAAACATTGTCCGATACAACCCGGGTGGTTAAAACGGATGCGGCTTCCGAACTCGCATCATCCTCGATGGACTCCCTGCCGGCAATAGCTGTCAAACCAGCCGACCGCGTCACCAGGCTGCTTACTACACCCGTCTTACGCGAAGAATCCTTTACCCTCTCGGGGCAAGTGCTGGATGCGGAAACCGACGAAACCGCTCCCTATGTTTCCATTCGAGTGGAACGTTTGGGTTTGATGACCGTCAGTAATGAAGATGGCCGGTGGACATTGAAGTTGCCATCAACTGCAGCCAAAGAGATTATATCATTCAAATACCTGGGTTATTCTACCCAATCCATCGACATTTCCAGGCTTCCCAACACATCGGTGGTGTACCTCAAACCTTCGTCTGTAGAACTGAAGGAAGTCGTTATTTCACCGGAAAAGAAATTTGAGATTCTACGAGGTGCATGGAATGCCATTACCACAAATTATCCCGTTGAACCAACCCTTACACAGGGCTTCTACCGGGAAACGCAACGGGTTAATGACAGCCTGTTCCTGTATTTCAACGAGGCTGTCTTGAACGTGTTTAAAAACACGTACCGAAACAACCAGAATTTTGGTCAAATAGAGGTGACCAAATCGCGCAAGAACGTATTCCCGGGGATTGACAGCATCAACGATGTGCGTTTCTATGGGGGGCCTCATTTCCCAAATGAATTGGATATAGTTTTCAGCCGGTGGGACTTCATCAAACCCTCCGACTTCAAAAACTGGTCGTACGACCTTGAAGGGGGTTTTTCTGACAATGGGCATTTCGTATACACCATTGCGTTCAAACACAAAGTCAGTCCACTTTCGAACTTTCAGGGACGCATGTTCATCGACGGAGATAGTTATGCTTACCTTGGTTTTGAGCTCAAGCGCTTTGGACTTGCCTCCTTCAACTCGGCCGAAGACCTTTCCACCGACGCCGAATACGTGAGTGGAACAACATCCATTGAAATCGGCTATGTGGAAAAAGGAGACAAGTACATCCTTGGTCACATCAACTACAAGACAAATGGCATCAATACCGTCAGCCAGGTTCGTGTCTTCAAAGACATCGAATACGTAACAACGAGCATTCGGACTGAATCCGTCGAGCCTATTCCATATGAACGCCAGTTCGATTACACAGATATCCTATCCATTGAGGCCGACAACTACGACCAAGGATTCTGGAAGGATTACAACGTCCTACAGGAGAGCCAGTTGCAAACAAAACAAACACAGTTGCTTTATGGACAGGAAAAAGCCATCGAACAACTGACCAGGGTTTACAACACGGAGTTGACACAACAAGAAAAGACGCTGTTGTTTCTGAAACGATTCACCTTCGAGGGTGGCTTCTCATTCCATCCCCTTCAAAGCAAAGGCGGCAATTACGTGATCGGTTACGGAATGGATCCCCTCTTTTCTACGATACCCCCCACCGGTGACCAGGCCGAAACGATTTCATTTGGATTATCCACCACCGACGGTATTCGTTTCAGCCTAAACAAAAACTGGTCGCTATTTGGAACCATTTCCACGGCCTTATATGGGATGGATCAATTTCAAACTTCACTGGGACTGAATTTCCGAACACCACTTTTCCCAAGCGGACGCTGGGTATTTCTCGACCTTGGTTTGGGTCCTGATTTCTCAACCAGCATGCAAAAGTTAGGCAAGATGGTGGTACCGGGAGGCAATGTGACCATTGAAGGGAAAAAACTGGAAGCACCCTTCCTGCAGGTCAAGGCCGGACAACAGGCTTTCGGAGCCATTGGAAAAGCGGGAATCTCCGTCAGAATGGGAAAACAGTACGAACTCTTTGCCGAAGGCAACTACCAACTGCGTCTGTTGAAACGGAGTTTTGTCCAATTCAAGGAAGGAGACGGTTTTTTCCTCACCCGTTCCAAATCGAAGGTAGACTGGAACAACGCCAACCTTTACCTTTGGTTGGATGAACATCAACAAGGCAACTATATGAGGATGACATCTCCAACATTCAACGTTGAACCCTGGTACATCAGAATAGGGATCCGATCGGGTTTTTGATCATCATTCGGAAACCAACGGCTGGTTGACGGAAGGAAGTTCGGGGTATTCGATCCTCGTGTGGTAAATGGTAACCAGTTTCGCCTTGAACACCTTTTTCAGTCGTTCAAGATCCCTGAACGTGATCGGCACGTCCTTGAACAATCCCTCAGCTATCTGGTTGTCAATGATCCGTTCCACCAGTTCGTTAATGCTTTCCTCCGAAAAGCCCTTCAGGCTCCTGGATGAAGCCTCGACTGCGTCAGCCATCATTAAAATGGCTGTTTCCTTGGACGAGGGCGGAGTTCCCTGGTAATAGAAAACATCAGGCACTTTTTGCCCCGGATGCTCAATAACGTAGTTGTTGTAGAAAAACCGGACAGGTCCGTTACCATGATGCGAACGGATACAATCCCTGATTATCAGAGGCAGTTTGTGTTTGTGCGCAAGTTTTAACCCTTCGGTGACATGACTTCTGATGATATGGGCACTCTCTTCAGGTGTCAAAGAGTCGTGTGGGTTGATGCCACTTTGATTTTCAACGAAGTAAACCGGATTGGCCATTTTACCGATGTCATGGTACAGAGAGCCGGTTCTGGCAAGTTGTACATTGGCGTTTATTTCCTGAGCGCCGGCTGTGGCAAGATTTGAAACCTGCATGGAATGTTGGAAGGTTCCCGGGCATGTCTCTGAAAACAGCCGCAGGAGTGGGTTGTTGATATTTGACAGTTCAACCAGCGTGACATTGGACGTGTATCCAAACAACCACTCAAACAAATAGATTAACAGGTAAGAAGACAACATCAATCCAGCATTCATAAGGAAATAGGCAAACATCATGGGCTGCACCCTGATGACAGATCCCTCCTGTATCAAGGAAACGCCCAGGTACATCAAGCAATAGGTCAAAAACACCAACATGGCACAAAAAACAAGTTGGGAACGCTGGGTGAGGTCTTTCAAAGAATAAACCGATGCCATACCTGCCGTAATCTGCAACAATAGGAATTCATAGGGGTAAGAGACAATGGCGGAGCAGATCAGCACCGTTATGATGTGTGCAAACAGGGCTGTGCGTGAATCAAAAAACGTCCGCACCATGATGGGTAAGATGGCATAAGGAATGATGTAGACATTTAAAAAGCCGGTTCGGACAACCAATGCAGTCAGCAAGACCATACCCGTGACCAGAATCATGATGAACGCCACATTTGATTTGCGCTTGTACGTGAATGGTCTGAACAACCGTAGAAATAAAAACTGTAGGAAAAACAGAGAACAGACCAGCATGATCTGCCCCAACAATACGCCTGTGCCACCAGTCGCAGCATGGCGCTTCTCAGCCACTTTCTTCAGAGACGACAGTATACGGTAAGCCTCAGGAGAAACGATTTCTCCCCTGTCCACAATCCGTTCACCACGTTGAACCATACCTGATGTCAAGGAAACTGTCGCCAACAATGCTTCCTTGGCTTGTTTCGTATTACTCGCATCGATAACCAGGTTCTCACTCAGGTAGTTGTTTAGGTTGCACGATTTGAGCAAAACCGGATTGATTCCTTGTGGCAGATTCCTGTATAAATCCTCATACGCTTTACCCGCTGTTGACAGAGAGCTGACATCTTGCGTGTGGGCCAACTTGTTGTGGACAACGACCACATAGTGTACTGAATCCTTAAGGAGATGTTCTTTATCCTTTGTTCCAATGATACCCGAGGCGTACAAGTCCATAAGCCGGGCCGACAAGAAATCATAGTACCGTACAGGTACTGTCAACCGGTATTTTGTCATAAAATCCGCCTTGAATTTGGCCAAGTTCTTTTGAACACTAACCGTATCCAACCGCAAATATGGCTTGAAGTCCCTCAACGCCAGTTGCCTTTCCTCCTCAAGCTGTTGCTCGTTTTTGAAAATTTGAAAATCATACGGGGCCGTCATCAACCCGTAGCGCCAGGGTTTACCTTCCTGAAACGTATATCTGAAACGACCTTCGCGCGGAAATGATTCAAGTATGACCAGGGCGCCCAACACAAAAAAGGCAATTTTAATAAAGTTCTGGCCGGAACCATTGTTGAGACGCGATATATTCCTCTTCATGTATGCAGTCTTTGAATAGTTAAAAGTACAAAAAAAACAAACAAAAGGGCCACCTAAGTCTTTTTTGGTAAAAAAGCGTACTTTTGCACTTCACTATTGACTTGCTGACTATGACAAACAAATCACGTGTGCGCGTTCGGTTCGCACCCAGCCCAACCGGGCCTTTGCACATCGGGGGCGTAAGGACGGCCTTGTATAATTACCTGTTTGCCAGGAAAATGGACGGAGACTTCATTCTCCGCATCGAAGATACCGATTCTCAACGTTTTGTTGAGGGAGCAGAAGCCTACATCGTCGATTCGTTAAACTGGTTGGGAATTCGCTTCAACGAGGGAGTTGGCATTGGTGGTGATCACGCCCCCTATCGTCAATCAGAACGAAAAGCCGTGTACCGGAAATACGTCGATCAACTGCTGGGCTCAGGCAACGCCTATCTGGCATTTGATTCCGCTGCAGAACTGACCGAAAAGCGGGAGGCGTTTCCCAATTTTCAATACGATGCATCTACGCGTATGGGCATGTGCAATTCGCTGACCCTCTCGCCTGCCGAAGTGGATCAACGGATGGCAAACGGTGACCAATATGTGGTACGGTTTTTAATTGAACCCGGTCAAGATGTCGTGGTTGACGATTTGATTCGCGGAAAGGTACACATCAACTCCAGCATACTTGATGACAAGGTTCTTTTCAAATCGGCCGACCAGTTGCCAACCTATCACCTGGCCAACATCGTCGACGATCATTTGATGGAAATATCCCATGTCATTAGGGGTGAAGAATGGCTACCGTCCGCACCATTGCACGTGTTGCTCTACCGCGCCTTTGGATGGGAAGAGACCATGCCCACCTTCGCTCACCTGCCTCTACTTCTCAAACCCGACGGAAACGGCAAACTGAGTAAACGGGACGGCGATCGGTTGGGCTTTCCGGTTTTTCCCTGCGACTGGATTGACCCAAAAACGGGAGAAAAGAGTTCCGGATACCGTGAATCCGGGTACTTCCCCGAGGCTGTGGTCAATTTCCTAGCGTTGCTGGGCTGGAATCCCGGACTGGACAAGGAACTTTTTTCCATGGACGACCTCGTATCGCTTTTCAGCCTTGACCGATGCAGCAAGAGCGGAGCCAAATTCGATTATGAAAAAGGAAAATGGTTCAATCACCAATACCTTCAAATGAAGTCAGGCAAAGAACTGTCCGCCTCGTTTTTGGGAATATTGAACCAACACGGGGTTACGATTGACAACAACGCAACCCTGCCGGTGTTTAACGGTGAATCTTCACTGGTATCGGCAACCTATGTGGAAACAGCGTTGGAACGGATAAAAATGAGAGCTAGCTTCATCAACGACTTATGGGATCAATCAGCCTTTTATTTTAAACGTCCTGCCGGTTATGCGGAAAAAACGGTTCAAAAGTACTGGAAAGAACAATCCGGTGACATGCTGACATCCTATTGCGCGGTGTTAGAAAATGCGCCTGAATTCTCGCCCGAAGCACTTGAGCCCCTTACCAACAACTGGATAACAGAAAACGGATACAAATCGGGGTTGCTTTACAACGCCGTTCGCCTGGCATTGGTCGGTGAGGGAAAAGGTCCACACCTGTTTGAGATTGTCGAGCTGTTGGGTAAGGATGAGACCATCCTCCGCATTAGGCAAACAGTAGAAGCTCTAAATCAAGGCAAATGTATCATTTTGGCATAGCCGTCTATTCCCTGCTGTTTCGCTTGGTGGCCTTTTTCCATCCAAAGGCGAAAAAAATGGTGGTTGGACACAAAAACACATGGAAGCAATTGTCGGAGGGAATCGACACAAGCAAGACATGGGTTTGGTTCCACGCTGCATCGCTGGGTGAGTTCGAACAAGGAAGACCTGTTATTGAGCGTTTTCGTGCCGAGCACCCCGACTTTTCTGTATTGTTGACGTTCTATTCACCATCGGGTTATGACGTAAGGAAAAACTACGAGGGCGTCGATCTTGTTTGTTACCTTCCTTTCGACCGAAAACGAAACGTCGTTCGTTTTCTGCGTATTGTACGTCCCAGTATGGCGTTCTTCATCAAGTACGAGTTTTGGCCGAATTACCTCAAACAACTTCATAAGAACAACGTCCCGACATATCTGATATCAGGCATTTTCCGAAAAGATCAGGCATTCTTCAAACCCTACATTCGGTCTTACCGCCGATTACTCAGTTACTTCACGCACTTTTTTGTCCAAAACAATGATTCAGCCATCCTGTTGGCCTCCATCGGATATACGGATAATGTCACCGTTTCTGGCGACACCCGATTTGACAGGGTGTTGGAAATAGCATCAGCAGCCAACCACCTTGACAAAGCAGACCTGTTTGCCAATGGTCCGACTCCGACAATCACCTTGGTTGCAGGAAGTACCTGGCCACAGGACGAAGCGCTGCTCATATCCTATTTCAATACCCATCCCGGGTTGAAACTCATCATTGCTCCGCACGAGATTCACGAATCTCATCTGACTCAAATCGAATCGTTGCTCGAACGCCCTTTCGGCCGTTACTCTCTTGTAACCCCTGAACAGGCCGCCGATCTCGATTGCTTGATCATTGATTGTTTTGGGTTGCTTTCATCCATTTACCGATACGGTCAATTGGCCTACGTGGGCGGAGGGTTTGGAGCCGGCATCCACAACACACTGGAAGCGGCCGTTTACGGGATTCCGGTAATGTTCGGTCCCAAGTATGAGAAGTTCATGGAGGCCAAAACTTTGTTGGCCTGCGGTGGAGGACTTTGCATCGATTCTCAAATTGCATTGGACGATACATTGAATGCGTTACTGGGCGATTCAACCCATAGAACGCAGAGAGGAAAAAGCGCCGGTGAAATGGTAAAAAATGGCAGCGGAGGATCCCGTATCATTCTGGACAGTTTGTTTTCAAACACCTGAACAATATGATGGAATCCACATTGAAGAGAGAACCAGCACCCGTGGTGATGATCGTATTCAACCGACCTGATCACACGCATCGTGTTTTACAGGCTTTATCGGAAAACACGTTGGCTGCGGATACCTTGTTGTATGTCTATTCAGACGCCCCGCGTGGTCCTCAGGATGCTGAAGCCGTGGCGGCTGTTCGTAGTTTGGTTCACCAGGCTAACGGTTTCAAACGTGTCACTGTCGTAGAACGTCCTCAAAATGTTGGTTGTAGTCGAAATGTCCTTTCTGCCGTGGAAGAAACGCTGAACAAACAGGGTAGATGCATTGTCGTTGAAGATGACGTGATGCCTTATCCCTTGTTCCTGAGCTACATGAACGAAGCTCTCGACCTGTATGAAGAAGACTCAACGGTTTTCAGTATTGGAGCTTACACGCACCCTTTCAGCATGCCATCCCATTATCAGGAAGAAACTTTTCTGTTGTACCGTTCCTGTTCATGGGGATGGGGCACCTGGAAGTCCATGTGGGACAAGATCGATCTGAACCAAGAGTCGCTGGATGCCGGCATGGCTGATCCGGCTACCAAAACGGCCTTCTCAGCCAGTGGGGACGATTTGTTGCGCACCTACAAAAAAACACCGGGCATTTGGGATCTCCGGATCTGTTACCAGCAGTGGTCGTTGGGACTAAAGACCCTTTTCCCTGTGCAATCCATGGTCATGAACATCGGCAGGGATGGATCAGGAACCCACTATAATCAAGGCGCCCTACATTCTGCAGACGAATACCAAGCGCCGTTACGCATTCCAATCCTACATCGGTTAAGCGAGGTTGACGAGGAGGTTCGTGACGCCTTTATCATGGCATTTCGCAAACCCATCTGGAGAACCCTGGCGGCCAACCTGGCCAAACGCCTTAACCTCTACGAAACGCTGTTGCGGTTGGCCAACAAACACTGACGGGTCATTCGCTGCGAGGTGGTGCAAGCTTTAGCACCGATGAATAGACGTCCACATACATGGAGGAGACGCGCTGAATGGAAAACCGATTCCAGACTGAATCTGCCGCTATCCCGGCAAAGCGTTCCTGATCAAATGTCGTCAACGCCTCATACAGCTTCTCTGCCAGACTTTCCGAAGAACGATACGAGGCAAACAAGCCTGTCTTCCCAGGCTCGATGATATCGGTCTGCCCACTGTTGCCAAAACAGACCGGAATACATCCGCATGACTGGGCTTCAATGATTGTTTGACCAAAGGTTTCATATAGAGAAGGAGCGACTAGGACGTCGCATGCCGAAAAAATGACGGGTAAGGTCTCTTGGGTGACTTTTCCCAGCCAAGTAGATGAAATAGGAAGATCCGAAAACAACCCGGGACCCGATTTGATGCCACCGTATAAAACCAGGTGCAACAACGAGGAATCCATCTTTTTCACCAATATCTCAAGTGCCTCTTTCAGGTAACCAAATCCCTTAACAGGGTAATCGATCATGGCCGCCCCGAAAACCAGAAGCTTCTTTTCCTGAGGCAAACCAAGCTGTCTTCTGGCCTCAACTCGGTCCATCCGAACAAACACATCCAAGGGAACAGCATTTGGAATTACTGTCACCGGATGTCCGCTCAACACGCGGCTACGTTCACCCAACCCGGCCAACCAGGTACTGACAGCTACCATGGACACAGCCCATTGGTCGAACACACTTTTTTTCTCATTGAACACGCTGTAGGACAGGTCGTTTTGAGTCGATGAGTTCAAGAAGGGGCAACAACCACAATTTTCGGTGAAACGTTCACACCCGTATGCATGATGGCAGATTCCGGTAAGCGGCCACATGTCGTGCATCGTCCAAACAACCGGTTTACCCGATTGCTTGATTGCCTTCAGGTTCTTAAGGGAGAGCATGCCCTGGTTTATCCAATGCAAGTGAACCACATCAGCTTCTTGAAAAAGGCTAAGTTGCGTGATGTCATATCCCGTATTTGCGATTGAAACGGCAAAAAGGTTCTTTCTGGACAGGTGATTTCTCACAAATATGTGGACTCGTTCCAGCACAAATTTCAGTGTATGGCGAACGCCACGGGGTAAACTCACCACGTGCGGATCCTCCGTTTGCCTGTCGCAAACCAACATGTTTGCTTCCACGCCAGCCTGACGTAAACCATGCAGCAACCTGTTGGCGGCAACTGCCGCACCGCCGTTTCGCTCAGATGTATTGACAATTAAGACCTTCATTATTCAACATTATGATAACCAACGTTCCGGTTCGGAAACAACGGTTTTGTCCAACCCGATACAGACGCCAAAGTTTTTCAGTCGTATGGGTTTATCTTTTTCCCAAACCAACCACAGGGGTACCTGACCATAAAATGAAGCCCATTGGGAAAACGTACTCGGAGGGCCAAGGATGCAATCACACCTCGAAAGGGCGTAGAGGTCGTGCATGGCCGAAGCCTGTAACAACGAATGCGTATCTACTCCCTCAAATGCATCATGATTGACGGTTTCATCGGAACAAATCAAACATTTTACGTGCTTGCCATATGCCTGGATCTGATCAACGACCTGCTTGATAAAATACAGGTACTCGGCGTCAGAGTAATAAAAACGCCCCTGCTCGAAGTACTTGTAATCGTTTCGTCGTATGTGGATCCCTACAATCACCGAACCATCGTTCCGTAACATGCGGAGTGCATCCTCTACTACGTCCACCACCTCATCGGAAGGTCTGAACGCCTTTCTGAACAGCGGCATCAGCTCCAAATCAATGCCATCGTTCCTATGCTCCCACGAATTGACAAGGGAACAACCCCTGCTTCGCAAGTCCAACGATTTGCTCAACCTTAATTGAGAGTTGTTCAGCAAACGACGAACCAAGATTGCCATTTTTTGGTTCAACCTGGTAAATGGGAGCAATCGTGGAAAGTGAAAACGGTGTAAATCACCAACATGTGGAAATAATCGAAGATAGTGATCAAAAAAAAGAACAACCACAGACTCGCTTTTTCGGTAACTATGACTGATAATGGGCAATAACCCCCACAACCGGTTGCACATTTGTCCCTCACTGTCGAAACATACGATCATATATCTGCGTGTTTGAGCAAAGATACGTTTTTCATTTTTCATGACAATCATGTCGTTGTTTCTCAGTGAATCGTTACTTTTGCACGTAGGGCACCATCCTGCAACAACCATGGAAAAAAACGCACACCCTTCACGACCGCTTGGCTTAATCCCATTCCTGACACGATGCACATCCTACCTCTATACGTTTCGCATGCACGAAGCTGTTTGTAATGCGCTCGACAGCCTCCATACCTATTGGTTGTCCAGGCATTTCTTCGCACTGGGTGACAACTGCATGCTCAGACGTCCCATTCGCTTGGTGGGGGCTAACCGGATTGCATGTGGGGATCATTCATCGGTTGGCAAAGGATCCGCGTTGACCGTCTGGAATGGGAACGATACGAAAACACCCGCTCTGGTTATTGGAAAACATACGCACATCGGTGAATACGCGCATATAACATGCAGCAATGCCATCACGATTGGAGATCATGTTTTGACGGGAAAAGGCATTACCATCAGCGACAATGCACATGGGGACCATACCCGTGCTTCCATGGAAACTCCTCCCATGGAACGTGAGACAACCTCCAAAGGTCCGGTCAACATCGGAAATAACGTGTGGATTGCAGACAAAGTGACCATTTTGGCCAACGTCACGATAGGGGATAACGCCGTAATCGGAGCCAATTCCGTAGTCACGTCCGATATTCCGGCCAATGCTATAGCTGTGGGCATACCGGCAAAGGTTATCAGGCAGCTTTAATCCCGCAAACAATCATCAAGGGCCTTCCTGCAGGCCAACAGGTACTCCTTTCCGTACTTCATGTCCGGTTCCAAGTAATTACCTTCTCCCCACTCGTTCCAAGACTTGATAAAGACAATATTCTTCTCCTTAGGTTTTTTGGAAAGTCGCTTGAAGAGAGGATGCAAAAAGTTGTACCAATTTGATGGTGTGCTGTTGGTCATGACCGCTCCCCGCCAACCACTTCTGGGGGTATGGTCGAAGTTTGGAATGACACAAGGAAGAATACCATCCTCTACAGGCGTGTGTCGCAGAGCTGTTCGCACGTAATCTCTGTAATCGATGATCTTGGGAATCTTGAACACATCGTGCAGAAACTGGTAAAAAAAACGGGGAACAGAACGGCGCAAAAAAGCCAGATCATAAATCAGCGCATCATAGCCTTGCTTCTTCAACACGCTGTTTTGTTGCTTATTGTACGAAATGGAAACAAGATACATCCCATCAAAACCGTTTTCTTTTGCCAAGCGATTCCAGCATTCGATGAACAGAGACGTATGTTGCATTTCCAGGGGTGAGAAAATACCAAAGATGGGTTTATTATCCACTTTCATGTACCGTTCATCCTTGAATGCCGGCAACAATGCGTTGAAATGATCGATGAAATCGGATTCCCCGGGGTATGTCTGTTCAATAAGTAACTTATCGGGAATATCCTTGTTCCACGTTTTTGCATACCAGGAATGATTGGCCCAGCACAAACAAAAAGGGAAGTCGGGGTTGCCAGATTTAAGAACTTCATCAAAGGGTCTTTCCAACAACCGCCTGCCCGCAAACCAATAATGCCAGTAACAGAAACCCTCAATACCGGCTTCACGCGCCAAATCGGCCTGAGCTTCCCTGATTTCGGGCATTCGTAAATCGTAATACCCTAACTCTCCTGGAACTTTGGGCTGTTGGTGGCCTGGAAAAAGCGATTTGGCCTTTCCTACGTTTATCCATTCCGTAAAACCTTTTCCCCACCAGACATCATTCTCAGGTATCGGATGATACTGAGGCAAGTAGAAGGCAATCAGGCGCGGTATACTTCTTGACATCGTTGATTCGGGTCTATTGCTTTGATTTAACCAGTTGCCTCAACCCAAACACCAGAGCAAGCAACACAAGCCCCATGAGTATGATGGCCGAAACAACGGAAATTGTTTCTGACCGATTAAACGATGTGGGTTCAAACTTGAATGAAACCGTGTGTTCACCCGCAGGAACAACCATGGCGCGTAAAATATAGTTGGCACGGAAGTGCGGAGCCTCCACCCCATCGATTGTAGCTTTCCATCCATCGGCAAAGTAGACTTCAGAGAACACTGCCAGTTGTTCCTGTCCTGCACTTGTTTTGTATACCAATTTGTTGGGTGCATACGATTCCAAGACAATGCGTGAAGACGTGTCCTTACCAAAGGATTTTCCTTTCAATTGGGACTCGAAGCGCTTGTCAACCACCAATTCATTCGCAGGATTGATGGATCCAATGGCATTGATTTCCTCATCGGCATTGTTGACCACTTTGTAGGAACCGACAAACCAAGCGGCACCCAGCGCCCCGGGATTACGTTGCGCCATGGGTTGATTGTTTTGATCGGACACAATGACATACTTGGTGTTCAACATGTTGACTATCGGCATGTTGACGCTATCGGTAAAGTAATGGTCTATCACATCCTGGTAACGCCTCAACTTGGCAGCATGATATCCCCCCACCGAACGGTGGTAATAGGACGTGCTTCCATCCTGGAACGTATTGACTGTCAAATTCATTACCCTATAGCCGGGCTCCTTGTCCTGCAAAATTTGCTTGTCGGCTTCACTGGCTTCCCACGCTATCCTGGTTTCGTTTTTGCGTACGAAGTGACTGTCGTTCAGATACCGTTTGTCGACTGTCCATAAATCAAGCAGCACCAGGGCGCTTAAAAGACCAATCAACAGTCCTTTCTTCATTTTTCCGGCCTGATACAGCCAAAGCATTCCGATACCCAGTGCGATCACAATGAACGACCGCAGGGCATCTGCCTTAAGAATGGCCACACGGGCCGATTCCAACCCTGCCATGTACAGGTCTACCTGTGATTTGGCACCCGAATTCTGCAGTAAAATCTGGCTGAACTGATCCAATTCCTTTTGGCTGAAGAAATTGAAGAATAGGCGCGGGAAAAGCCAAAACAACAGAGCTAAACCACCAGTCAAAGCAGCACTCGTCCAAAACGCCTTCCGTTTGGATGCAATGATTTCTGGTTTTTTGACAACTTCCATCAGCGCCAACATGGCAAGAATGGGAATGCACAATTCAGCTACAATGAGGATGGATGATACCGCCCTGAACTTGTTGTAGAATGGAAAATAGTCCAGAAAGAAATCGGTCAACGGCATGAAGTTTTTACCCCACGCAAGCATGATAGACAACACCGTGGCCGCCAACATGGCCCATTTAAAACCTCCTTTAACAATGAAAATGCCCAGTATAAACAGGAATAAAACAAAAGCTCCCACATAAACCGGACCACTGGTGAAGGGTTGATCACCCCAATAGCGGTCGCTGTTTGCAATACTGCTTTTAAACGATGGATCCACATTTTTCAGCAGGCTTTCCTTATTGCCGATGGCCGCATTGCCCCCGCCCTTCACATCGGGAACGAGGAGAGAAAAGGACTCGGCCACCCCGTAACTCCAGTCGGTAGCATAGCTCTTATCCAAACCGGAGGTCTTGTCGGTCACATTGCTGCTCAGTTCCGATTGCCCCCGTATGGTTTCTTTGGCATAATTGGCAGTAAAATACAGGCTGGTGAAATTGACACCTATGGCCAATGCACTGGCCAGTATCAACCCTCCTGTCGCTTTTGAAAAATGCAACCAGTTTTTGTCCCGGATGGTGTCAACCAAGATGTGTACCAGATACGGCAAACCTACGAAAACAAAAAAGTAGTAGGTCATCTGGATGTGGTTGGAAAGCAACTGCAGGGTAAAAAACAGCGCATAAGTGGCCAACCCTTTCAGGTATTGTCCCCTGTACGTCCATATGACACCAGCCATGGTTGCCGGAATAAGCCCCAACACCCATGCTTTCCATATATGCCCTGCCGTGATAATAATCAGGAAATAAGAAGAAAAAGCAAACATGATGGATCCCAACATTCCCAGCCAGGGATTAACCTTCAGGGAGCACATCAGTATAAAGAAACCGATCAGGTATAAAAAAATATGAGAGGCCGGATCGGGCAATTCACCCTCAAACAACCGCCTGATTTTCATAATAGAAAACGTCTTGTAACTGGGAGAAATCTGATAGGTCGGCATACCGCCGAACATGCTGCCTGTCCAAAGCGATTTTTCACCGGTAGCCTTTTGGTACAAGGTGGTTTCCTGACCCATCCCAATACCCTTTCGGCTATCCAGTTGAAACAGTCGTTTGCCTTCCAACACAGGAGAGCAATAAATAAGCGAAATGGCAAAGAAGACCAGTACAGCTACAAAATAGGGCAATACGTGTTTTTTCGCATCGATACCCTTGATGAGATCCATGGTTTTTGACATAAGGTAAGGGGTATAAGGAAGGTTAATACCTGTAATGATCTGCTTTGTAGGGCCCATTCGCATCCACACCGATATAGGCGGCCTGTTCGGGTGTGAGTGTGGTCAACTTGACACCGATACGTTCCAGGTGTAACCGGGCTACTTCCTCGTCAAGGTGTTTGGGCAAACGATAGACACCCACCTCCAGTTCCTTGGTCCACAACTCTAATTGAGCCAGGGTTTGATTGGTAAACGAGTTACTCATCACAAAGGAAGGATGGCCCGTAGCGCAACCCAGGTTGACCAACCGGCCATCGGCCAGCAACAGAATGGAATGACCTTCAGGAAAGAAATACTGATCTACCTGAGGTTTGATGTTTCTTGTTTTGATGCCGGGATATTTTTTTAATTTATCCACTTGTATTTCGTTGTCGAAATGTCCGATGTTGCACACAATGGCATTGTCGAGCATTCTTGACAGGTGTTCTATCCGTATGACATCAAGATTTCCCGTGGTTGTCACATAAATGTTGCCTTCGGGTAATGCATCTTCCACCGTCTTCACTTCAAATCCTTCCATGGCTGCCTGAAGGGCGCAGATGGGATCAATTTCAGTGACGATGACCCTGGCACCATAGCTGCGCATGGAATGGGCACAACCCTTGCCAACATCACCGTAACCGCAAACGACAACCACCTTGCCGGCCAACATGATGTCTGTGGCACGTTTGATGCCATCTGCCAAGGATTCACGGCAACCGTACAGATTGTCAAACTTCGATTTGGTTACGGAATCGTTTACATTGAAAGCGGGGAACAGGAGTTCTTTTGCCTCCATCATCTGATACAGTCGATGAACACCCGTTGTTGTTTCTTCAGAAACACCTTTGATGGCTTTCACACGCTGACTCCAGAATGAACTGTCTATATCCAGAAGTTGCTTAAGTAATTGCTTGAGCGTATGTTCGTCCTCCGTATCGGCGGGTTGGTCCAGAATAGCAGGTTGTTGCTCGGCCTTGAAACCCAAATGACACATCAGAGTGGCGTCGCCTCCATCGTCAACAATCAAGTTTGGTCCCAATCCACCGGGGAAATTCAAAGCTTGCAATGTACACCACCAATAATCCTCCAAGGTTTCTCCCTTCCAGGCAAAGACAGGAATGCCGGAAGCTGCTATGGCAGCCGCTGCATGATCCTGCGTGGAATAGATGTTGCAGCTGACCCAACGGACGTCTGCTCCCAGTTCCTTAAGGGTTTCTATCAGCACGGCCGTTTGAATGGTCATGTGCAGCGAGCCCATGATGCGCGCTCCTTTCAATGGCTTTTCTTTACCATACTTTGCCCTTAAAGCCATCAGACCCGGCATTTCAAATTCAGCCAACTCAATTTCCTTTCGTCCGAAATCGGACAACGAGATGTCGGCTACCTTATACGGTTCGTTGCTCAATAAGTGATTGCTGCTCATTATGTATGATATGGTTTTTAGACGGATGTGATCCAACAAACGGATACTTGATTTAATTCAGCCGCAAAGATACAAAAAGTGCCAAACTATCAGTAAATTTGCCTTTCGCATTTAGTTTTTTAATCAAAATCATGGCCACCTGCCCACTGCTAAGCATCATTACCGTCACCTACCAGGCCAAGAAGGCGTTGCCCATCACGGTGGACAGCCTGATGGACCAGATTGGAACGGATTTCGAGTATATAGTTGTCGACGGAGCTTCGACAGACGGCACGGTCGAATTGATAAAGGAATACGCCAGCCGTTTCCAGGAAAAAGGAATAACCACGCATTGGATCAGCGAACCCGATGCAGGCCTTTACGATGCCATGAACAAGGGCCTTTCCCTGTCGTCCGGTATCTATGTGTGGTTTGTAAATGCAGGTGACAGACTGGCCGGACCTTCCATCCTCTCAGACCTGGAATCGTTGCTTCGTCCCTACGCTCCCACCGGTGATTCGCAGAAAGACCGGGAATCCGGCTGTCCCGACTTCCTCTACGGTGAAACAGTGGTCATCGATGAGCATCTGACCATTCTTGGGCCCAGGAGGCTGAAGGCTCCCAAAAAATTGAACTGGAAAAAATTCAAATGGGGCATGTTGGTCTGCCACCAATCCATGATTGTCAGAAGGGACATCGCACCCCGGTTTGATACCCACTATGCGTTTTCCGCCGATTATGATTGGGCCATTCGTTGCCTGAAAGTTTCTTCGAAGATTGTCAACACAGCATTGACAATCAGTCATTTCCAAACCGGCGGACTAACCAGCAAACGCATGAAGGCCTCACTGAAAGAGCGGTTCCACATCATGGCCGACACGTACGGCTGGCTTCCGACCACCCTGTTGCATGGGTGGTTTGTAGTGCGTGCCGCATGGTTCAAATTGCGTCATGGATGGATGTGACGAAAAAAAAATAAAAATTCTTGTAGCGTTTTTCAACAAACTGCATCTATTGTTTTGTGATGCCACAGATGGCTACTCACATGTCAATAGACTCTTTTTAATTTCCTCTATATACAGTCGAGCCGTTCCAACGTGATGTTGCAACGGCTTCCTACTTTTATACTATCAGCCTTTGGCGATATCAATCGTGAAGCAGGTTGAAACCCAGCTGTTCAAGTATGCGGGAAACGGATTGAGGAACGTGGAGCGCCCTTACTGTGTACGCTTCGTATTCCCTACGAACAGGATAATCACCCCTTGCTTGCTCAAAACCACCGGGACGTCGCCTCAGCATCTCGTCATCCTCTTCAATACGGTAGGTTTGCAAGATGACACGGGCAAGGATGGCCTCTTCGGAAAGATGAGTGCCATCGACGAAAATAACGGGATTCTGGGGATCTTCTGCAGCTTGAGTCTGCCACTCGTTCAACCCGAGATTCAGGAACCGACTGACAGCACGTACAGCCATTGTTGTCGCGTTCGCCTTTCCATCCCTGGAATAACCGGCAATGTGAGGCGTACCGATGTCAGCCAGATCCAACAGGCGCGTATCAATAGCCGGTTCATTTTCCCAGCAATCAACGATCAACCCAGACAGGCTGCCGTTGCTACGCGCCTGCACAACCGACGTTGTGTCCATCACTTCACCCCGGCAGGTATTGATCAGAATCGGACATCGGAGGGCTCGTTTCAAAAACGATTCATTGACCAGGTGGAACGTGGCATCTTCGCCATGGTGCGTCAAGGGCACATGCAGCGAAATAATATCCGACTCGGACAACAGCAGATCCAACGGATAAAAACCCTCAGATCCCTCTTTTCTGGATCTGACTGGGTCATTCAACAGCACCCGCATACCCAGCCATTCAGCCATGGCGGCCACTTTCGAGCCGACGTGCCCGACACCGATAACCCCAAGGGTCTTTCCTTTCAGTGAGAACCCCTTCCGCATTGAAACCGTCAACAAGGCAGCGGTTACGTATTGTTCCACGGAACGTGCGTTGCAGCCGGGCGCATTCATCCATCGAATCCCTTTCTCATCGCAATAGTCAGTGTCGATGTGATCGTAACCGATGGTTGCCGTAACGATGCACGTCACGGAAGAACCATCCAACAAGGCGGCATCGCACCGGGTTCGGGTCCGAACAATCAACGCCGTTGCCTGTTTAACAGCAGAAGGGGTTATGGACGCCCCGGGCAGGTATTGTACCTCCCCGAAGTGTTCCATAACCCCTTTTATGTAGGGAATTTTATCGTCTATAATAAACTTCATGCCACTAGACACCCGAGAAGGCGTCAAAACCGCCGTCGACCATAGCTGTGGTTCCTGTCACAAAGCTGGCCTCATCGCTTGCCAGGTAAACCACGGCACCGATGAGTTCCTGCGGATCGCCCAAACGGCCCATTGGCGTGTTGGCAACAATCCGTTTACCACGTGGAGAAAAACCACCATCGGGAGTCGTTACCAAAAAGCGGTTCTGATCGGTGAGCAGGAAACCCGGGCACAAAGCATTCACCCGCACACCTTCGCCATACTTGGTGGCAAATTCAACAGACAGCCATTGCGTAAGGTTTCGGATAGCAGCCTTAGCTGAACCATAACCCATCACAACCGTCATAGGACGTTCGGCTGCTTCGGAGGAAATATTGATGATACTGCCTTTCCCTTGTTTGCAGATGGGTTCTGCGAACACCATGGTGGAATAAAGGGTCCCGAAGTAATTCAATTCCATAACAGTGCGTACGGCGTCCACATCGGCGTCGAAAAAGCTTTGGTCGGGTTGGATACTGGCCTTGGGCATGTTACCTCCGGCTCCGTTGACCAAAATATCAATGTGATGGTACTTCTCAAGGATATTAGCTCTTACCTTTTTTAAGGAATCCATGTTGAGCACGTCTGCCTCAAAATAATCCGCCTTGTTTCCGGCAGCAATGATTTCTTCCTTGATGGCTTCGCCATGCGCTGCATTTCTGCCTAGAAGTACGACTTCAGCACCTTGTTGTGCGAGTCCGCCGCAAATGGCGCGTCCTAAAATACCCGTACCGCCAGTTACGACGGCCACTTTTCCTGTTAAATCAAACATGTTACTCTTTCTTAACTGATTTTTTATCCAACTTATTTGAAGCACGAAGGGGTGTTTCCTCTTTAACCAATGAGAAATCCAGTTGTTTCCGTTCCAAATTGGCTCTGGTGACCGTAATGGTCACAGGGTCACCCAGTCGGTAGCACTTGTGTTTACGCCTTCCCTTCAAGCAATAGTTCTTTTCATCAAACTCGTAGTAATCGTCATCCAGTTCACGGATAGGAATCATTCCCTCGCACTTGTTCTCGTTGATTTCCACGTACAGTCCCCATTCCGTGACCCCGGAAATCATACCTTCGTACATGTTGCCAACCCGATCGGCCATGAATTCCACCATCTTGTACTTCACGGATGATCGTTCCGCCTGGGCGGCCAACTGTTCCATGTCGGAACTGTGCTTACACAGCGTCTCGTACTGATCCTGGGGAACACTTTTTCCGCTGGCCAGATAGCGATCCAGCAGGCGATGTACCATCATGTCCGGGTAACGACGGATGGGCGAAGTGAAATGAGTGTAATAATCGAACGCCAACCCGTAGTGGCCCTTGTTTACGGTGGAATAGATAGCCTTGGCCATGGAACGTATGGTCACCGTTTCAATCAAGTCCTCCTCACTCTTTCCTTGTACCTCGTCTAACAGACTGTTGATGGATTTGGAAACATCCGTCTTGCTGCCTGAAGCTTTCAGTTTATACCCAAATCGTTTGATGAACTGCACCAAATCCTCCAGTTTCTCGGCATCGGGTAAATCATGAACGCGGTATACAAAAGTCTTGGGGGCTCCCGATGTGCCAATGTGGGTGGCTACCGTACGGTTGGCCAGCAGCATAAATTCCTCAATGAGCTGGTTTGATTCCTTGGCCGTTTTGACAAACACACCGATGGGCTTTCCATGTTCATCGATGTTGAATTTCATCTCCCATCGGTCAAAATTGATGGCACCCTGGCCAAACCGTTTTTTTCGCAACTGTTTGGCAAGGTCGTTGAGCACCAGGATCTCCTCTTTGAAATCACCTTCGGCACCTTCAATGATATCCTGCACCTCCTCATAGGCAAAACGTCGGTTGGAGCAAATCAAGGTATGTCCGATACGGTACTTTTTGACAGTAGCGTGAGCATCCATCTCGAAAATACAGGAATAGCAACATTTGTCCTCATTGGGCCGCAAGGAACACAGGTTGTTACTGAGCCGCTCGGGCAACATGGGAATGGTTCGGTCTACGAGATATACCGAAGTGGCTCTACTTTCCGCTTCCTTATCGATGATGCTGCCCGGTTTTACATAGTGGGTCACATCGGCTATATGCACGCCTATCTCCCAGTTGCCGTTTGCCAGCTTGCGCAGCGAAAGGGCATCGTCAAAGTCCTTGGCATCGTACGGGTCTACCGTAAAGGTTGTCACCTGCCTGAAATCTTCCCTCTTGGCCACTTCTTCTTCCGTGATTTTGTCGGAAATCAATTCAGCGGCTTTGGCCACCTCCTCAGGGTATTTGTAGGGCAACCCGTATTCGGCCATGATGGCGTTCATTTCGGTGTCGTTCTCACCTACATCTCCCAATATGTCAACAACCTCTCCAATAGGGTTCTTTGAGCGTTCCGGCCATTCAACGACACGGACCAGCGCCTTCTGACCGGTCTTTCCGCCCTTTATCTTGTCCTTGGGAATGAATATATCGTTGGACAGCTTCTTGCTGTCGGTTACCAGAAAGGCGTATGAGCGTTCCACTTCCAATACCCCGACAAACGTGGTCCTGGCGTGTTCAAGTATGGAAACGACCTCACCTTCCTGTTCACTGTACGGTTTTTTGGCCGACAACATGACCCTCACCTTGTCTCCATCCATAGCCTGTTTGGAATTCCGTTCGGCAATAAAGATGGGAGCGCCTCCGTCTTCGGGCAACAACGAGTTCTTGCCGTTTCGACTGCGCTTGATGATACCCTCAACATACAATCCCCGCTCATTGAACTTATACTTGCCAACGGAGACTTCGATCAGGTAATTTTGTTGGGTGAGTTCAGCGAGGCACTCGGATACCAATACTTTCAACGCTTGCTTGGTCAGTCCAAGGGCGTTTGACACCTGCTGGTAGTTATACGACCGGCCTGTATCCTGCTGAAAGAAATCCAGCATGGCGACCAAGAGGTCCTTTTTCTTGACTCGACTTTTTGGGGTTGATTTCACGGTTGTTTGTTTTATGTCGATCAAATATAGCGATTATTCCCTATGTGGGTTCGCGAAAGGGTCAAAAAAGGGTCCTTCATTTTTTTGTACCTTTGTATATCAAAAAATTGAAGCATCCATGCGAATCAACCACGGTCATACGGCCATGCTGGCATCCAGCGTGTTGTTCGGAATCAATTTCACCACGACCAAAAGCATCGTCAACATCAACATCTCGGCAATCGGATTGAATGAAATGCGATTCATCGCGGGAGGGGTTGTCTTCTGGCTGTTATCGTTAGCCAAACCGGAACGGGTGAGCCTGAAGGACAAACTGATTCTACTGGGAGGAGCGGTATTTGGATTGCTCATCAACCAAATAAGCTTCATTCACGGGTTGGCCCTGACCTCTCCCCTGGATTCTTCCATTATCGTGACGTTCCTGCCCATCATTACGATGATCCTGGCCGCCATCTTCCTGAAAGAACCGGCCAGTTGGCTAAAGATCCTTGGCGTATTGGTGGGCGCAAGCGGAGCGCTTTTCTTGATTTACGCATCACAGGTTGACCAAAGCGGGCACAGTAGCTTGGCAGGAAACCTCCTGTGCCTGCTCAGCGGCCTTTCGTTTGCCATTTACCTCATCTTGACCCGGCAAATCAGTCAACGCTACAGCCCTATCACCATTATGAAGTGGATGTTCCTTTATGCGTTGATTATTTTTACCCCCTTGAGCAGTAAAGATCTGGCTTCTACCGATTTCGCTGCATTCACCCCTTCGGTTTGGTTTTCCTTGGCGTTTGTCATGATAGGCGCCACGGTGTTGCCTTATTTGTTGATGCCGTATGCCCAAAGCCGATTAAGACCCACCACGCTGGCTATGTACAACTACGTGCAACCCATCATGGTGGCTGTTCTGGCTGCTGTTACTGGACAAGACACCTACACGGCGAAAAAAGCTGTTGCCGCCGTATTGGTGTTTGTTGGTGTCTTTATTGTAACGAAGAGCAAGTCGAGAGCCGACATCGAAGCGAGTGCGGCTCACGTTACCCTAGATAAGGATCATTCGGTTCCTAAACGGGAGTGACACCCTGCGCCTTCAACAATTCCAGGCTCATTTCCCTGAGCTTGAACTTTTGGATTTTGCCGCTGCCCGTCATAGGGAATTCCTTGATAAAGAAGATGAACTTCGGAATCTTGTGTCGGGCGATTTTGCCCCTGCAGAAGTCAATAACGGTTTGTTCATCCACGGTCACACCCTCATGAAGAATGATGAATGCACCGACTTCCTCGCCGTATTTTTCTGAGGCCACGCCAACCACCTGGACATCTTTGACGCCTTCGAGGTGATACAGGTATTCCTCTACCTCGCGGGGATAGATATTCTCACCGCCGCGGATGATCATATCCTTGATACGACCGGTGATGCGGTAGTTTCCTTCTGAGTCGCGGTAACCAATATCGCCCGAATGCAGGAATCCGTTTTTGTCGATGACCTCAGCCGTAGCTTGCGGGTTTTTGTAGTATCCCTTCATGACCAGGTATCCCCGACAACAGATTTCACCCTGCACATCGTCCGGACATTCTTCGCCGGTTTCGGGATTCAACACCACCACTTCGGTAAATTCATAGGGTCTGCCCACTGTTTGAGTACGCACCTCGAAAGTATCGTCAATACGCGTCTGGGTCATACCCGGGGACGACTCGGTCAAACCATAGACACTGGTGATGGACATGAACATTTTATCACTGACCCGTTTCATCAGCTCGATGGGACACAACGCGCCGGCCATGATACCCGTGCGCAAGCTTGACATATCGAACATGTCGAACATGGGATGGTTCAATTCAGCGATAAACATGGTCGGTACACCATACAGGGCGGTGCAACGTTCCTTATGGATAGAAGCCAGTACCACCAGCGGGTCAAACCGTTCAACCATGACTTGTGTACAACCGTGCGTGAGGCAGTTGGTCGTGGCCAATGTCACACCGAAACAATGAAACAAGGGTACACATACGCATAATTTGTCCTTGTCCGTGAATTTCATATGTTCCCCGGTGAGGAAGCCATTGTTGGCCAGATTGAAGTGCGAGAGCATGACACCTTTCGGAAAACCGGTGGTACCAGACGTGTATTGCATCATCATCACATCATGGGTGTCTACCGTTTTCTTGATTATTTCAAGTGTCTCCATATCCATGTGGCTGCCCAACAACAGCAATTCGGCCGTATTGTACATGCCCCTGAATTTTTCCTGACCGATGTACACGACGTTTCGCATCATGGGAAAGCGGTTACTCTTCAGTTGTCCCCGTTGGCACTCCTTGAGTTCGGGCAGCATGGTGTAGACCATGTCTATATAGTTCGAATCCCAGGTACCATCGGTGATGCACAGGGTATGCATGTCAGAATTTTCTACCAGATACTCCAACTCATGCTGCTTGTAATTGGTATTCACCGTTACAAACACGGCTCCAATCTTGGCACAGGCGTACATGTAAGTCAGCCACTCCGGCACATTCTGCGCCCAGATGCCCACATGATCGCCTTTCTTGACGCCAATGGCCAAAAAGCCCAACGCCGCTTCGTCCACGCGCTTGTTGAATTCTTTCCAGGTGAAACGTAGGTCGCGGTCCGAATAGACAATGTATTCTCTATCGGGAGTCGTGGCTGCCCAATGTTCCAGCCATCCTCCCAGTGTTCTTTCTACAAGTTGCATGATGGATTCAGTTAAATGGGAGTATAGACAACTGCAAGGATTTTGGCCTTGGATGCGTTGGCAGCATGTACATTGTGTTCCACGATGGAATCGTAATAAATGCTCTCTCCCTGGGCTATGGTGTACTTTTCTTTGCCGTAGGTGATTTCAACGGTGCCTTCGAGCACATAGAGAAACTCCTCCCCTTCATGGGAAGACAGTTGATAACCATTGAGGGAAGAGGAGTCAATATCAATCAAAAAAGGTTCCATATGACGTCCCGTCTTGGATTGAGCCAAGGAGAAGAACGACAGGTTGTTGTGCGAGCTGGCCGATTCCGACGAGAAGCTGATGCTTTTTGCCAGATCTTCTTTGCGGCAAACAACCGGTCCCAGGTTGTCCATGTCGTCAAGAAACGTACCCAACCGGACGCCCAATGCCCTGGCTATTTTGATCAGGGGTGCCAGAGAGGGCAAGTTGTCGTTGGCTTCGATGTGATTCACTTGTTCGAGCGTCAATCCCGAACGTTCTGCCACCTGTTCTACAGACAGGCTCTTGGCTTCGCGGATGGATCTGACTCGTGATCCGACGGATACCGTTTTGTTCATGGTTGGGTTTGTTGGTTATAATTCAACATAAAACGGCGCAAAAATACGTATTATTTCCAATCAACACCTATTTTTTGTTTCAATTTTGCAGACATTCATCTTCTTTTGTACGGTATTGCCGCTCAAATGATTGCTTTTCTTTTACCGGCCATAAATAATCTGTATTTTTGCCATTATCAACACGCATCCCATGATTTTTCCCCCTGACCTTTCTATACATGATACTGTTCGGTTGATCTCGCCGGCCGGCGTCATAGAATCCGATCTGTTGGAAAAAGCCGCACACAGACTAACCGTATGGGGCTGGAACGTGATACAAGGAGTCTCCGCGGCACACAAGCATGGACGATATGCAGGAACGGTTGAGGAGCGGTTGAAGGATTTGCAGGAGGCCTTCGATGACCCCACCTGCAAAGCCATCTTTTGCAGCAGGGGCGGTTACGGTGCCATTCAGCTGGTTGAAAAACTTGACTTGAAGGGTTTTAGGAAATTTCCGAAATGGCTGATAGGCTACAGCGATATCACTTTGCTTCATGCTCTGCTTCAGCAAGAGGGTTTTGCATCCATCCATGGTGGAATGGCGAAACGGTTGGCAACCGGGGATGACCCACAATTTTCCTACTCCTGCGGCAACCCCCTGGATACACTGCACACACTGTTGACCGGTGGAAAACCGGAAATCACGATACCGACCCATCCTTTGAACAGAACGGGTGAAGGAGGAGGAATTCTAAGAGGAGGCAATCTCTCCATTCTATACAGTTTGAGGGGAACTCCTCTCGACTACTTGCCGGAAGGCTGCGTCCTTTTCCTCGAAGACACGGGCGAAAAGCCCTATGCGGTGGACAGGATGATGCACAATCTGAAACTGGGTGGCGTACTGAAAAAGTTATCTGGATTGGTTGTGGGGCAATTCTCAGACTATTCGGAAGATCCACTCATGCTCAAATCGGTTTATGAATTGATTGCCGACGCCGTTTCCGGTTACAACTTTCCCGTTTGTTTTGATTTCCCGGTCGGCCATACCGAGCGAAACATCCCGCTCATGTTGGGGTGTAACGTAAAACTGACGGTACAGGACACAAGCGCAAACCTATCCTATTTGAAATAGCTTTTGATACCATCACCATGCATCACTCACAACTCTCTTGTTTTTGCCTGTCCGTGTTCATATGTCTATCGTGTGCCACTCCAGCCAAAAAAAACACCACTGAATCGATTGATGGCCCCGTTGAGGCGCAATCAATTAAGTTTCCCGTATTTTCCGGTGATAGCGCATGGCATTTTGCTGAGGCTCAGACGGTGTACGGACCCAGGATTCCAAACTCATCAGCACACGAAGCATGTAAAAAATACCTGGTCAACTCGTTGGAACACTTCGGAGTCAAGGTAACTCAACAATCTTTCACGGTCAAGGGTTGGGATGGCAAAGAACTGTACGGAACCAACATCCTGGCATCCTTGTTTCCCGACAAACAACGACGCGTCATGCTCTGCGCCCATTGGGATTCCAGGCCATGGGCAGACCATGACCCCAATCCAGCCAACCACAAGAAGCCTTTGCTCGGAGCCAATGACGGAGCCAGCGGGGTAGCTGTGCTCATGGAACTGGCCAGAATCCTGCAAAACACAACTGGTACTCCGGCATCTCCTGTTGGAATAGACCTCGTATTGTTCGATCTGGAGGACTACGGCACACCCGATTGGTTTGAAGGTGAGAAAAAGGAAAGCAGCTGGTGCCTGGGATCTCAACACTGGTCGAAAGAAGCGTCCAAAAATGGGTACAAACCGCAATATGGTATATTGTTGGACATGGTTGGCGATCGGAATCCGACGTTTTACTGGGAAACCTATTCGCTGGCGAATGCCCCAACGGTTGTGAGCAAGGTATGGACAGCAGCCGCATCCCTGGGACATGGGAGCCTGTTTATTTCCAGAGAAGGTGGGTCAATCACCGACGACCACCTGCCCGTACAGCAAATAGCCGGTATTCCGTGCATCGACATCATCGATTTCGATCCGACCAGGCCGACAGGTTTTCCTGCGCATTGGCATACATTGGGAGACACAATGGACAATCTGGATCCTGCCACGTTGAAAGCCGTGGGAGAAACCTTGGTCAAGGTCATTTATTCTGAGTAAACTGACTGACCCGTGCTGTTGCCTTACTACACCAAAGACGTGTTGGAAGCTGGATGCGACGAAGCCGGAAGGGGTTGCCTGGCAGGACCCGTTTTCGCCGCAGCCGTCATTCTACCCGTCGATTTTTGCTGCGAACGGCTGAACGACTCCAAGAAATTGACCGAAAAAATACGCTTCGAACTTAGACCCATTATTGAGAACCAAGCCATCGCTTGGGGACTTGGCATCGTTGAAGCGCACGAAATAGATGCCATCAACATCCTGAATGCATCCATCCTGGCCATGCACAGAGCCATACAATCGTTAAAAGTAAAACCGGACCATCTGCTGGTCGACGGCAATCGATTCAGAACCATCAAGCAATTGCCGTTGCACAGATTGCCAAGAACCGGAAAAGTCTCAGAAAATCAGGTTTACACGAACGATTTTCCCTATACCTGCATTGTTAAAGGCGACGGTATCTATCAATCCATTGCCGCCGCATCCATCCTGGCGAAAACCTATAGGGACGACTACATGAACAGATTGCACGAACAACATCCATCGTACAACTGGCGGCAAAACAAGGGATATCCCACCGAAGAGCACAGAAAAGCCATCCGTGAACTAGGTCTGACCGACCATCACCGGAAAAGCTTCCATGTGAAGGCGGACCAATTGTCGTTTGATTTTTGAACGCTGATCAGGCGTTCTGTAGCTGAAAGACCTTGGCGTATTGCTTGATTTGCTTAACCATGGACACCAGGCCGTTAGAACGGGTCGGCGACAGGTGGTCTTTCAATCCGACGCGCTCAATAAAATACAAATCGCTTTGCAGGATTTCCTCAGGGGTCCGTCCGGACAGCACCTTGACCAACAAGGCTATGATGCCCTTGACAATGACCGTATCGCTTTCCGCTTCCAAAACCACCACTCCCTGTTCGAGGGTGGCATGCACCCATACCCGGCTCTGACACCCCTCAATCAGGTACTGAGGTTTCTTGTAGGCTTCATCCAATGGTGGCAACTCATTCCCCATGTCAATCAACAACTGGTATTTGTCCATCCAGTCGTCAAACGCCTCAAAGTCGGCGATGATCCCGTCTTGTATCTCGTTTATCGTCATAGTTTCCACGTTTCAAGGCCACAAAGATACGAAAACGGTAGGGTTTAAAACATGCTTCGAATGCGTTTCAGTCCGTCAATGAGGGCATCAATCTCTGATGGCTGATTGTAAAACGCAAATGACGCCCTGACGGTTCCTTCTATACCCAGGCGGTCCATCAGGGGTTGTGCGCAATGGTGGCCGGTCCTGACAGCTATGCCCAGCCGATCCAGCAACGTGCCCACGTCGAACGGATGAATGCCATCGAGCAGGAAAGAAACAACAGCGCTCTTCTGCTCGGCCTGTCCAAAAATACGGCAACCGCCCAACGCCTTCAACCGGTCTTCGGCATAGCGCAACAAGTCTTCCTCGTAGTCACGGATGGTGTCCAATCCGATTTCCTCCACCATATCGAGCGCTTCGGCCAAAGCGGTCGAACCGATGAAATCAGGCGTGCCCGCCTCAAACTTGTAGGGCAATTCGTTCCAAGTTGTGTGCTCAAACGAGACCTTGGCAATCATTTCACCCCCTCCCTGGTATGGAGGCAGTTCATTCAGCCACTTCTCCTTGCCGTACAAGACACCGATGCCTGTGGGGCCGTAAATCTTATGGGAAGAAAACACATAGAAATCGGCGTCGAGTGCTTGAACATCCACCCGAAGATGGGGTACAGCCTGTGCCCCATCCACCAAAACGGGTATTCCCTTGCGGTGAGCGGCACGAATCATATCTGCAACGGGATTGATGGTGCCCAGCACGTTAGACACGTGTGCGACGGCCACCAATCTGACCTTTTCGCCAAGCAACTGTTCAAAGTCGGCCATGGCAATCTCGCCACGATCATTCATGGGAATGACACGAAGCGTCATCCCTTTCCGTTCGCACAGCATTTGCCAAGGCACAATGTTGGAGTGATGCTCCATGACAGAAACCACGATTTCATCACCTGGGTGACAATACGCCTCACCATAAGAAAAAGCCACCAGATTGATGGATTCCGTCGTGCCTCTGGTAAAAATGACTTCCGAGGTTTTGGCAGCACCTAAAAAACGCCTGACCCTTTCCCTGGCTGCTTCGTGCGCTTCAGTAGCTCGTTGACTCAGAAAATGAACGCCACGGTGAATGTTGGCGTTGGCTTTCGTGTAACCGCTCGTTATGCGGTCTATGACCCGTTGGGGTTTCTGGGTGGTAGCCGCGTTGTCGAAATAGATCAACGGCTTTCCATATACCGTTTCCTTTAGGATGGGAAACGAAGAACGAATGGCTTCAAATTGAGTCTTCATGATCAATGACAATTACTGGCTCCACAACCTGAGCAACTGCTCAGTTCTCCACGGAACCGTTTTTCAACGAGCATCCTCATCCTGTCCCTAAGCGGATCAAGACTGATGGTGTCGATGACGTCGGTGGTAAAAGCATATTTGAGCAGCAACCTGGCTTCTTCGGCCGAAATGCCGCGTGAACGCATGTAAAACAGCGCATTCTCATCCATCTGTCCGGTTGCCGATCCATGGCTGCACACCACGTCGTCGACGTAGATTTCCAGCTGTGGGCGCGCGCGCATACGAGCATTATGGCTGCACAGGTTTTTGTTCGATTGGTAAGCTTTTGTCTTTTGAGCGTTACCGCGTACCAGGATACTGCCTCCGAACACGCCGTTCGATGTGTCATCTAACACATATTTGTACAATTGGTTGCTGGTACAATGAGGCACCGCATGATCAACAAGGATGTGGTTGTCGGTAAACTGCCCACGCTCTCCCAACACTACTCCGGACAAAAATGCCTCAGCCCCTTCACCGTTCAGCGTCACACGGGTATTGTTACGGGTAAAGCCGTTGCTGAGCACCACCTGATTCATCAATAACGACGAGGACTTTTCCAACCGAACCAGTGTATTCGACACACGGGTGGTTGTCATATTGTTCATTTCCAGCTCGTAGTACTCTAAATTGGCACCATCACCCACAAACAGTTCAGCTACCTGATTGGCCATGATGCGAGTCTCGGACAGGTTGTGGTCACACATCAACAGGCGTGCATGCGCCCCTTTTTCTAAAATAACCAGAATACGCCGTGGCACCAGCATGTCTTCGGGTGCTTTCAAAACATTGATCACCTGGATGGGCTTATCCATGCGGACGTTTGCCGGGACATACAACACGAAACCATCCTGCACAAAACTGCCGTTGAACTGGACCATTCCGTCATCAGACGAAGCAGACAAGGAAGCAAAATAGGGTTCCAACAACGCCCTGTGTGTTTTGCCCAGTTCCTTCAGACTGCCGCACAAGACGCCGTCAGGCAGGTGGTGTTGCTTGTCTCCTCCATAAAATCGATCATTGATCAGAAAGTACAAGGTGGTTGACAGGTTGGGGACCTCACAGCTGAACACCTGTTGCGGATTGACCGGAATATCCAACTGATGAATATTCATGCCGAAATCAGTTTCCAGCATCGAACTCATATCACAGTCCCTGTATGCCTCCATGGAGGAGGTAGGGAATCCGATGCGCTCAAACGCAACAAACGCGGCCGCCCTGGGTGCATTCAGCAATTCCCCGCAGGAAGCCCGAATGACTGACTCGTATTCATTATACAGGTCGATATAGGCTTTTTGTGTCGTCATCACGCGTTGTTCTCTTGTTTGATCCAGTCGTATCCCTTTTCTTCCAACTCCATTGCCAGTTCCTTTCCAGCTGTACGCACAATGCGACCCTGGTACAAAATATGCACAAAATCGGGCACGATGTAATCGAGCAACCGTTGGTAATGGGTGATGACAATGGTGGCGTTTTTGGATGTGCGTAACTTGTTGACACCATGTGCGACAATCCGCAACGCATCTATGTCAAGGCCGCTGTCCGTTTCGTCAAGTATCGACAAGCTGGGTTCAAGCATAGCCATCTGGAATATCTCATTGCGTTTCTTCTCCCCCCCTGAAAACCCTTCATTGACGGAACGGTTGGCCAGTTTGCTCTCCAGCTCCACAACAGCCCTCTTTTCCCGCATCATAGCAAGGAATTCGGCCGCTGTCGGCAGTTCTTCATTGCGGTACTTGCGGTGTTCATTGACGGCCGTACGCAGAAAGTTGGTCATGCTCACGCCGGGAATCTCCACCGGGTACTGGAAACTGAGGAAAAGGCCCTCACGGGAACGGTCTTCGGGAGACAACGCCAGCAGGTCTTTTCCTTGAAACAAGACCTCGCCCTGGGTTACCGTGAAGGCGGGATGACCGGCCAAGACAGATGACAGCGTGCTTTTTCCGGACCCATTGGGACCCATGATGGCGTGGACTTCCCCCTCGTTGATGGTCAAATCAATGCCACGAAGTATTTCTTTTCCCTCGATAGAGGCGTGTAGATTCTTTATTTCAAGCAACATGATTCTGTTTTTATGTAGTTTTTCGTATTCTCTTTCGTTTCGTTACCGGCTTTCGCTTGGGCTTTACTGCTTTTCCGCCCAACACATTGACCAGCGCGACCACCGTAAACACAGCCAGGACAAGCACAGCAATGCCACTCAACAGCACCCTGCCACCATTAACCATCTCCGTTTGTTCCTCCACATTTTCAAGGTACCAGCGCACAAGCAGAAAGCCGGTAACCAACAGGAAAACCAGCAACAGTACAAGCCACACGACCAGTACCGGTCCTTTCTTTATGGGCTCTTCGACCTCTCCTTTATTCAACCGTTTTGCACTCATTGATTCAATTCCTTGTATTGCTTAACCGTACGCTTCCAGTCAATAATGGCTTTTAATGCGATCAAGCTGAATATAGCATACATGACTGCTGTAAATACCATGCCCATACTGCCGTAAAGCACGGTCGACGTGATATCGACCACCAGCCAGACCACCCAGTTATCCCAGAATTTTCTGGACAGCATCCATTGTGCTCCTATGCTTGCCATGGTCAGGAGTGCGTCCACCCACGGAAAAGCCGGTGGAGCAAAGTACTCAGGGTAGGTAGCCTGCAAATGAATGACCAACCACCCCCACACCAAACCTGCTGCGACAACAACCAGGCCGAACACCATCCATTTTTTCCATCCGAGCAACTGGATGCGCAATTCGTTTTTTTCATCCGATTGTCCTTTCTTCGGGTGTCTCCAGTGGTAGTAGCCATACACGCTGAATACAAAATAAACCACCTGCAACAGCATGACGGAATACAGCCTGAACTGATAAAACAACAACACGTAACAGACAAAATTGAACATCCCCACCAGAAAGTTGACCGGAAGCTCCTTCCACGCCAGGAAAACAGCCGTCAATCCACTGACAACACCCAGCATCTCCAGGATGCTCAACGGGTATCCACCCAGGGTGAACAAGGTCTGACTCAGCACATCCATCAGCCCACGCTTCCCTCAAGTGTCACTTGCAACAACTTCTGCGCCTCTACGGCAAACTCCATGGGAAGCTTGTTGATCACCTCCCTGGCGTATCCATTCACAATCATGGCTACTGCATCCTCGGTTGAGATGCCCCGTTGATTGCAGTAAAAAAGCTGATCCTCGTTAATCTTCGAGGTGGTGGCCTCATGTTCCACGACCGCTGTCTCATTGTTGATGTCTATCACCGGAAACGTATGTGCACCACAGGTATCACTCAGTAACAGACTGTCACATTGTGAGAAGTTGCGAGCATTGATCGCTTTTGGTGAGACTTTTACCATGCCCCTGTAGCTGTTTTGACTTTTACCGGCAGAAATACCCTTGGAAACAATACGGCTTTTGGTATTCTTTCCAAGGTGAATCATTTTGGTGCCGGTGTCAGCTTGCTGGTAATGGTTGGTCACTGCCACCGAATAAAACTCACCCACAGAATCGTCACCGGCCAAAATGCAACTGGGGTATTTCCAGGTAATGGCCGAACCTGTCTCTACCTGTGTCCAGGAGATTTTCGACCCGTTTCCTTTGCACAAGCCTCTTTTTGTAACAAAGTTGTAGATACCTCCTACCCCGTTTTTGTCACCCGGATACCAGTTCTGGACGGTGGAATACTTCACCTCTGCCTTTTCCATCGCGATGATTTCCACGATGGCGGCGTGCAACTGATTCTCGTCCCTCATGGGAGCGGTACACCCTTCCAGGTAGCTTACGTAACTCTCTTCGTCGGCAATAAGGAGCGTACGCTCAAATTGACCGGTCTTGGCGGCGTTGATGCGAAAATAGGTGGACAATTCCATGGGACAGCGCACCCCTTTCGGTATGTAGGCAAAAGAACCGTCGCTAAAAACGGCACAATTGAGCGCTGCAAAGAAATTATCCCTGTAGCCTACCACAGATCCCAGGTATTGACGAACCAAATCGGGGTATTGTTGAACAGCCTCGCTGAAAGAACAAAAAATGATTCCCAGCTCAGCCAGACTTTCCTTGAATGTGGTCTTGACCGAAACACTGTCCATGACAGCATCTACCGCAATGCCTGTCAATCGCTTTTGTTCCTCAAGGGGAATGCCCAGCTTGTCGAAGGTTTTCAACAATTCAGGATCAACTTCTTCAAGTTTTTCCGGATTCGTTTGGGATTTGGGAGCCGAATAGTAGGCAATTTGTTGGTAATCGATGGGAGGAATGTTCAAATGCGCCCAGTTCGGCATGGACAAGGTCAACCAGTGCCTGTACGCTTTCAACCTGAACTCCAGCAACCATTCCGGTTCGTTCTTTTTACCCGAGATAAAACGGATGACGTCCTCGTTCAATCCCAGAGATAGGGTTTCCGAGTCTATATCGGAAACAAATCCATATTTATACTCTCCTCGGGTTACGTCATCGAGGATGGTCGTTGAATCGTCTGCCTTCATACAATCAATTTTGGTTCGGCCGGCTCATCCGGTTCCGAGCGTAAAGATACATCAGGAAAGGAAGGAAACAATGCCGGAGCAGCATTAAGAATGGGCACATAAAGTCTTGAATGCGCTATGCGGTCAGCACCGACAAGACTTCTGTCTTGATCGAACAATTCGTAGATATTTAACAGGATGCTCAAAACAACGATGCTTTTCAGCAAGGCAAACGCACCACCGGCTGTGCGATTCAACCACCCCAACGAGAGGTGCTTGAACACATGGCTCATGAAACCGGCGGCAGCCTGAATAAGGGCAATCGTACACACAAAGGGAATGACAAAACCAAGGATGCCTGCCCACGGCGCATGAATGCCGACAACGTGTGTCAACATATTGGCCAAGGGCTTGTCCAGACAAACTGCCATGAAAAAGCCGGCGAACAAACCGATGCATCCGGCAATTTCCTGAAAGAGTCCACGTTTGAAACCCTCCAACGTGCTTAGGGCAAGCGATAAGCCCAACACTATGTCCAGCCAGCCCATATTTGATGCGTTGCGTAACAAGCGCTCCCCTATTGAAGGGGAACACCTTTACAAAGTTTTTCGTACTTCGACTTCCTCAAACGATTCGATCAAATCACCAACCTTCAGATCCTGATAGTTGGAAAAACTCAATCCGCATTCGTAACCAAAGTTCACCTCCTTGACGTCTTCCTTAAAGCGTTTCAAGGCGCCCATTTCACCGGTATAGATGACAATGCCGTCACGGATAAGCCTGAGCTTGTTGCCCCGTTTAACCTTGCCTTCCTTCACCATACAACCGGCAACCGTACCAACCTTCGTAATTTTGAAGACATCGCGTACTTCAATGGTGGCGGTGATCTCTTCCTTGATATCAGGAGACAACATGCCTTCCATAGCCGATTTGATTTCTTCGATGGCATCGTAGATGATGGAGTACATCCGCATATCCACACCATCCTTTTCAGCCAGCTTCCTGGCAGACTGTGAAGGACGTACCTGGAAACCAATGATGATGGCATCGGAGGCCGAAGCCAACGTAATATCAGATTCGGAAATGGCACCAACAGCTTTGTGGATGACGTTCACCTGGATTTCTTCCGTTGTCAATTTGATCAAGGAATCGGAGAGTGCTTCCACAGAGCCGTCAACGTCACCCTTCACGATGACATTCAATTCTCTGAAGTTACCCACAGCGATACGCCTGCCAATCTCGGCCAGAGTCAATATCTTGTTTGTTCTCAATCCTTGCTCGCGTTGCAACTGTTCGCGCTTGTTGGCAATTTCACGAGCCTCCTGTTCGTTTTCGAGCACATGGAAATTGTCACCGGCCTGAGGTGCGCCGTTCAGACCCAGAATGAGTACGGGTTCTGAAGGACCTGCCTCGTTGATGCGTTGACCACGTTCGTTGAACATAGCCTTGATACGCCCGAAATTCGTACCGGCAATCACGATGTCACCCAATTTGAGGGTTCCGTTCTGTACCAGTACGGTGGCGATGTAACCGCGTCCCTTGTCGAGAGAAGACTCGATCACGTTACCGATGGCCTTGCGATTCGGATTGGCTTTCAGTTCCAACATTTCCGCTTCAAGCAATACCTTTTCCAGCAATTCTTTCACATTCAACCCTTTCTTGGCAGAAATATCCTGCGATTGATACTTGCCGCCCCAATCTTCCACTAGGAAATTCATTTGGGCCAGGGTTTCTTTTATTTTTTCAGCATCGGCGCCTTGTTTGTCTATCTTATTGATAGCAAATACAATAGGAACGTTGGCAGCTGTAGCATGGTTGATGGCCTCAATGGTTTGCGGCATCACGTTGTCGTCAGCAGCAACGATGATGATGGCGATGTCGGTCACTTTGGCACCACGGGCACGCATGGCAGTGAACGCTTCGTGACCCGGCGTATCCAGGAAAGTGATCTTGCGGCCATCGGACAACTTGACGTTGTAAGCACCGATGTGCTGTGTGATACCACCGGCTTCTCCGGCAATGACATTGGTCTTACGGACGTAGTCGAGCAATGAAGTCTTACCGTGGTCGACATGACCCATGACAGCCACAACGGGCGGACGAGGTTGCAAGTCCTCATCGGCGTCTTCATCCACCTGAATGGCTTCCATCACCTCCGCGCTCACGTAGTTGGTGGTAAACCCGAATTCGTCAGCGACAAAATTGATGGTTTCCGCATCCAACCGTTGGTTGATGGAGACCATCTGACCGATGGTCATGCACACCGAAATAACGTTGACAACCGGCACATTCATCATGTTTGCCAAATCGTTTACCGTCACAAACTCGGTGATCTTGATGATCTTGCTTTCCTCGCTTTCGCGCATGGCTTCGTCCTGACGACGCTGCGACATGACTTCACGCTTTTCCTTACGGTATTTGGTTCCCTTCTTGGGTTTGGAGGTCAAACGAGCCAAGGTTTCCTTCACTTGTTTGGAAACATCTTCGCTGCTGATTTCCGACTTGAGTACGGGTTTCTTCAAACGGGAACGTATGTCTCCCTGTTGTCCGCCGTGGTGTGTACTTCCGGCTGCTGTATCGCTGACTCTGACTTTTCCGTCTTTGATGCGGCTCCGTTTTTTCTTCTTAGACTGGTCGGCGGCAGCATTGGCATCCTTTTGCTGACCTTCACTGGTTCTTGGAGCCTGTGATCGGTCGACAGTACCCGGTGTCTGGGCAGGACGCTGGCTTTTATCGGCTTGAATCTTATCCTCGCGTTCCTTCTTTTTTTCGGCTTGCGTTTTTTTCTTCGGACGGGTGGACTGGTTCAAGGCGTCCAGGTCAATGGTTTTGATTACCTTGATGTTCGATTCGATGCGGCGTTCTCCCAGGGTGAACACCTCGCTGGAAGCCTCTGTTTTCACAGGGGCGACTTCAACCTTTTTTTCTTCCTTCAAAGGCTCAGCCTTGACGGTTTTTGCTTCAATAGGTGCGACAGGTGTAGGCTTCTCAAATTTCGTTTCAACCGGAACAGACACCTTTACAGGTTCAGGCTCTACTATCTTCTCCACAACGGGCTCAGGTGCAGGAGCAGGAGTGGGCATCGGTGCGGCTTCAGGCGCTGGAGCTGGTGCGGGTGCAGGAGTCGGTGCGGGTGCAGGCGTCGGTGCAGGAGCAGGTGCAGGAGTCGGTTCAATATGAACAGGTGCGGCCGGTTCAGCTGTCTTCTCCTCCACAACCGGTTTTTCCTCTTGCTGAGGTTTAGGTTGTGGTTCTTCAACCGGTGCTTTTTCTTGCGACGGTTTTGTGCGACGGTTTATGGCATCGATGTCGATTTTTCCAACCTGCTTGATATGCGGCTTGAAATCGGTCAAAGAGTCGGCTGGGGTAATGACTTCGGGAGCTGAAGGCTCTTCCTTCTTTTCTTCGACAACCGGAACATGCACCTCCTCGGTTTTGGGGGCATTTTCCGAAATACGTTGTCTTTCCCTATTCAACCGTTCCTGAACCAGACGTTCAGCTTCTTTTTTCAGTGTCATGTCCTGGCTGAATTCCTTTACCAACATTTCGTATTCTTCTTCCGAAATCTTGGAATTGGGATTGTTTTCCACAACATGACCTTTCTTTTGCAGGAATTCCACCAATGTGGACATTCCTACATTCAAATCTCTGGTTACCTTATTTAATCGAATGGACATAAACTGGGGTTAAAAAAATTAATTAATTGTGCCTGTGCGTGATCCTGCCTGCCGGGTTTAATCTTCAAACTCGTAACGCAAGATTGACAGCACTTCGTCCACAGTTCCCTCTTCGAGGTCGGCTTTTTCTATCAATTCTTCGCGCGGGATGGCTAATACATTTCGGGCGGTATCACATCCGAGCTTCTTCAGGGCATCGATTACCCATGCGTCAATCTCATCCTTGAATTCATCCAGGTAGATGTCGTCCTCTTCAATGTCGTCCGTTTCACGGAAGACGTCAATGGTATATCCGGTCAGCATGGATGCCAACTTGATGTTCATACCTCCCTTACCAATGGCCAGGGACACTTCTTCGGGTTTCAGGAACACCTCTGCTTTTTTGGTGTTCTCGTCCAGACGAATGGATGAAATCTTGGCCGGACTAAGGGAACGTTGGATAAACAGGTTGATGTTGGCAGTGTAGTTGATCACATCGATGTTTTCGTTGCGCAACTCACGGACGATGCCGTGTATACGGGCACCTTTCACACCCACGCAGGCTCCTACCGGGTCAATGCGTTCGTCGTACGATTCAACAGCCACCTTGGCTCGCTCACCCGGGATGCGGGCCACCCGTCTGATCAGGATCAGGCCTTCGTGGATTTCGGGAACTTCCAATTCAAACAGGCGTTCCAAAAACACGGGAGATGTACGGGATAGTATAATCTTGGGGTTGTTGCTTTTGTTTTCCACGCGCTCAACAACGGCTCTTACGCTTTCACCCTTGCGGAAGAAATCGGAAGGGATTTGTTCGGTCTTGGGCAGCAGCATTTCGTTGCCTTCATCATCGAGCAGCAGAATTTCTTTTTTCCAGATCTGGTACACCTCGGCGCTGACAATCTGGCCAACCCGGTCGATAAATCGGTTGTACAGGCTGTCCTTTTGAAGTTCAAGTATTTTAGAAGCCAGCGTTTGGCGCAGGTTCAACACGGCGCGGCGTCCAAAATCGGCAAAATGCACTTCGTCTGTCACATCTTCACCGATTTCAAAGTCTTCGTCAATCTTGCGGGCATCGGTCAGTTTGATTTGGGTGTTTTCATCTTCCAGGGCGTCGTCTTCCACAATCTGCCTGTTTCTCCAAATTTCAAAGTCTCCCTTGTCCGGGTTGATGATGACATCGTAGTTTTCATCTGTGCCGAATAGTTTGGCCAGGACATTCCTGAACGACTCTTCCAGCACGCTGACCATTGTGGCACGGTCTATATTTTTCAATTCCTTGAATTCGGAAAAGGTATCAATCAGACTGATTGTTTCTACTTTCTTTGCCATTGGTGATTTGATGTATAGTATTGTGATAAATGTTCATTAAAAATGTACGGTGGCCGACACTCGCTTGACATCCTCGTGTTTGAATGTCAACGTTTCGGTCACCGTTACGGCTCTCTTGGACGTTTCTGTTTTTACCTTGTGGGTTACCTCAACCTGAAAAGCGGTCGTATCGACGGAGAGCAATATTCCTGTGAATTTCTTTCCAGATAGGGGCAGCACGTCCACTTCTTTTCCCAGTTGTTTCTGGTACTGCTGAATCACTTTGAGGGGTTGTCCGAGGCCGGCCGAGCCTACTTCCAGTGAATAATCCTCCTCATTTCTGTCGAACCTCGACTCTATGTGTTGTGACAGGCTGACACAATCTTCAATGTCAACCTCATCGGTGGAAGACTCAAACTCGATTTGAATGTCGTTGTCTTTGTTGATCTTCACATCAACCAGAAAAAAAGTGGTTCCTTCCATCCACTCCTCCACCGCTTTTACGAGGGCTTCTTTATGCATTCGGTCGTTCTTTACCGGTAAAAAAGGGGGACCAAAGCCCCCCGCACGATTTTAACGCTGGCAAAGATACGAAGAATCAACACTATTGCAAAAAAAAACGGGAAAAATGCTCAATTACAGCATAATTAAGGCCGTCCCGAAAATCGAGACGGCCTTAATCCTTTTCTTTTTAAGCGGGTCGGTCGATTACAATTCGCCGGCTTGTGCTTTTTTCATCATTTCCTCGTTGGCCGTGATGGCAACTTCAACGCGTCTGTTCTGTTGTTTACCAGCTTCCGTATCGTTGGTTGCTACCGGTGATTTCGAACCCAATCCTTGGGTAGTGATGCGCTTGGAGGCTACTCCCTTGGATACCAGATAGTCCTTAACGGATGCGGCTCTGTTTTCGGACAGGGGTTGATTGATGGCATCTGAACCTGTGTTGTCGGTGTGTCCGTAAATCATGACATCGGTATCGGGATAATCGCTCAATGTCTTGGAGAATTTGGTCAACGCATCCTTGGATGATTCGCTAAGGGCGGCTTTTCCGGTCTGGAACAGGATTCCTGACTCGAAGGTTACCTTGATGCCTTCGCCAATACGTTCAACGGCTGCGTTCTTACCCAATTGGGCTTCGAGTTCGGCGGCTTGCTTGTCCATTTTCTTACCAATCAGGGCTCCCGTGGTACCGCCGACGGCAGCTCCTGCGATTGCGCCAACAGCGACGTTGCCAAGCAGTTTACCTACGCCTGCGCCTACCGCGGCACCGGCCACTGTTCCGATTGCTGCGCCCTTGGTCAAGTTGTTCATCGATTTGCAACCGCCAAACACCAAAGACACGCTCAATAAACTGATCGTCAAAACCTTTGTAGCTTTCATACGTTCATTTTTTAGTTTTATCTGTTTAAAATGCTAATTAAGGCAAATATACATTTTTTTATTTATTCAAAGCAAGAGCGGCCCTGAAAGTTGCTTATTTGTTAAAATTGCGGGTTTCCATTCCGATCACACGGTTGACTTTTCTATCCTCCTTCTTTCCAAAATCCTCCGTTCCGCCGGCAGCTCATTGGGTTGGCGGTTTGCTCGTGTCAGGCACACTCGATGGAACACAATCACAGAATGTTACGTGTGGCGGAAGTTGAATACATCCTATTGGACATGTAATGATCTAGCTCAAGTCCTTTTGATATTAATCTGCGTGTTGTAATTCAATGGTCTTGCCAACAGGCAGCGTGATGCCGGACGTGATCATAGCTACACGCTTCACCTCTTCCTTCCTGCCCAATGCGTCATAACTGTAATCAACCATGTCTCCATCACGGGTTTGAACCACATCCGGCAAATTTAACTGATTGTAGCGCAATGTCACCAGATTCTTGTTCAAATCTTTCGTCTGGTTGCCGATGCGCCATAAGATAAGATGATTCGGGGAAAAATCAGCAAAAAGTTGTATCTTTGCACATAGGTTACAGGTTAACACGTTACAGACACATTCAATCACATAAAATGCTCATCGTATGACGCAAAAGAAAGCCATGCTGGTCATCCTTGATGGCTGGGGCATCGGTAAAAAGGGCAAGGCCGATGTCATATACAATACCCCTACGCCCTATTGGGATTCATTGATCGCCACGTATCCGCATTCACAATTGCAGGCGTCGGGCGAAAACGTAGGACTGCCCGACGGACAGATGGGCAACTCCGAAGTGGGTCACCTGAACATTGGTGCCGGACGGGTGCTTTATCAGGACTTGGTGAAAATCAACCTGGCTTGCCGGACAAACAGCATTCTGGAAAACCCGGAAATTGTCAAGGCTTATACCTACGCCAAAGAAAACGGTAAACAAATCCACTTTATGGGTCTTGTTTCCGATGGTGGGGTGCATAGCTCGTTGGAACACTTGTTCAAACTGACTGAAATTTCGAAAACCTACGGCATCAGTCGTTCATATGTTCACTGCTTTATGGACGGTCGCGACACCGACCCGAGAAGCGGCAAGGGCTTCATCGAACAACTGGAAGCAACGCTGGCCTCGAACGGGGGTGCCATTGCTTCCATCATTGGCCGTTACTACGCCATGGACCGCGACAAACGTTGGGAACGCGTCAAGGAA
>CAYTIY010000005.1:0-40981 GCA_964438045.1 uncultured Bacteroidales bacterium
TTACAAAAGAGATGATGGCGTCTTGGTAATTCCTATAGGATGTTTAAAAGATTAGACTTGACTAATTGGTTTCACGCTGTAAGCCCAGTGAGCGTTGCAGTGGAGCCGGCAGGGTAGTCTGTGGCGTAGTTGCGGAGAAACGCGTAAAGAAAATAAGTATAAGGAAGGTGTTTAAAAACTTCATCTGCCGAGGAAGGAGCACAGCGACTGACGCTTTGAAGTTTTAACCTTCCGTTGCTTATTTTTAGTGTTTCGCAGTCGGAGACACAGACTATCCTGCCGGTGGAGCGGAAACAGACAGATGGTACAGATGAGCCAACAGTCGTTTGGAAATACGCTTCTGGTAGAGAACGATTATAGGATGCCAAGTGGAATGCCGCCGAGTTCGGCTGCAATGTCGGAGTACGACGAAAAGTAGCTGCCTACGATGCGATTGGTAGCAGCCAGGCACCAGAGATCGACCACCGCATCCTTCATACCATTAGTACTGTGGCGTTCCAACACCGCATCGTTTAGTATCACTGAACCTTGGAAGCGAGCCGCCAATTCCTGCTTGAGCGCAGAACTGTCAGAAGCAATGTAGAAGGAAGTCGTTGGACATGCAAGAAGTTGGCGTTCCATGAAACCGATATAATCGCCGGGCGAATTATGCTCGATGGACTGGCGGTTGTCCCCTCTTCGGATGTGGATGCCTATGGTTGTTTCGGAAAAACGTTCTGTTAGAGTATTGATGCGGGTTTGCAGTACCTCGGTGGGTTTGAACAAATGTGTCATATCCGCGTGCGCCGACAAGGAATAACCCGAAATGATAAACGGCCGATTACCCCGTAAACCGGCTGGGAGTTGTTCATCCAAACCTTCGGAAGTACCCACCAGTTGGCTGGTAAAAAACAACCGTCGTAAAAGACCGGGAATAAACAGGTTTTTCTTTCGGCTGAAAGCCAGGTGCAGTTGCCAGGGTTTGGGCTCCAGCACCATTATTGTAGGCGTTTCAACCGGTTGGAACAGCTCACCGAAAGCAGCCCCACAGTCCCGGTTGACAGCCCAGTAAACCGTCACTTCACCACCTAGGCGTTCAGCCATCCAAGCAGCTGAAGCCATAGCCCGCATCCGGTTGCACAAACCGCCGATGGGCACACAGGTGAGGTGCGGTGCGGTTTTCATTCAGCCAACAGGAACGCCTTGAAATCGGCAAAATCCCGCGACATAGGTATCGACTGCTTCGTACCCTTCATAAAGGCTTCCAGAGCGGAAGGAATCACAACGGTATCGCCAATGATGGCCTCCACCGTATCCTTGAACTTGGCCGGATGCGCCGTTTCCAGAAAGACACCCGTTTCCCCCGGTTGCAGTTGCTCGACCAACGCCTGATACCCACAGGCACCGTGCGGATCCAGCAAATAGCCCGTTTCCGCGTACACCGACTTCACCGTAGCAGCAATCTGCTCGTCGTCGTAACGAGCTCCGTTGATGTCGGCGGAAATGGCCGCATGCGAATGATCGTACAGATCGAGGACACGCGCAAAGTTGCTCGGATCGCCCACATCCATGGCATTGGCCAAGGTTGCCACCGAAGGTCTGGGCTTGTACTCACCCGTTTTCAGGTACTCAAAGAAAATATCGTTCCGGTTGTTGGACGCAATGAACCGTTTGATGGGCATACCCATCTTTTTTCCAAACAAACCCGCCGTAATATTGCCGAAGTTGCCGCTGGGCACGCACATCACCACATTGTCGGACAGCCCCATGCGTTTCAGCTGCGCGTAGGCATTGAAGTAATAAAACGCCTGCGGCAGGAATCGCGCCACATTGATGGAATTGGCCGACGTCAGGTTCATGTGCGCCTTCAAATCGGCATCCATGAACGAAGCCTTGACTAGGGCCTGGCAATCGTCGAACGTACCTTCCACCTCAACCGCTGTAATATTTTGCCCCAGCGTGGTGAACTGCTTCTCCTGGATCTCGCTTACAAGGCCCTTGGGGTACAAGACATACACATGAATACCCTCCACGCCCAGGAAACCATTGGCCACGGCTGAACCCGTGTCGCCAGAAGTAGCCACCAAAACGTTCACGTCGCTTTGCCCCTGCTTGCGGATGAAGTACCCGAGCAGACGCGCCATGAACCGCGCACCCACGTCCTTGAACGCCAGCGTGGGGCCATGGAACAATTCCAGGCTGTAAATGGAATCGCTCACCTTCACCAGCGGAGTCTCGAAACTCAGGGTTTCATATACAATCTGTTTCAGAGTATCCGCCTCAATGTCCTCGCCGAAGAAGGCATCAGCCACGCGGTAAGACATTTCCTGAAAACTCAGGTCCTGGATTTCGTCAAAAAACGATTGAGGAAGTGCCTTGATGATTTCCGGCATATACAGGCCGCGGTCTTCCGCCAGGCCATCGACAACGGCCGTCTGCAACGATGCAAGGGCCGCCTTTTTATTGGTACTGTAGTAATTCATACGAAAAGCGTTAAGCGTTAAGCAAAAACAGCGTTGATAAATTCATTGTCGCGCAACAAGCCGAAGGAACCTTCCCTGGCTGCCGCTTCAGAATAAACGGTTACCCCGTCGGCTTCTACACCGGGCTTATAAATCAAGAAGGGCACCGGTTCATTCACATGAGTTTTGATGCGGCAGTACGTGGGATGGTCGGGCAACACGGCTATGGTCACCGGTTCGTCCCAGGTCTTCACTTCCTCGTAGATGGGGCCCACAATGCGACCATCCAAATATTCGATGGTGCGCACCTTCAAGGGCACGTCGCCCTCGTGTCCGGCCTCATCAGAAGCCTCCACGTGCAGGAAAACAAAGTCTTTCTTGCGCAGTTCCTCGATGGCAGCGGCCGCTTTGCCCTCGTAGTTCGTGTTGTACAGGCCGGTAGCGCCTTCCACTTCAATGGACTCAAGTCCGGCGTAAATGCCGATTCCTTTAATAAGGTCTACGGCCGAAATCACACTGCCCGACCGTACCTGCGGAAATTGCTGCATTAAAGTCTTCATCGTGGGTTTATAACCCGGTGACCAGGGCCATATGCTGTTGGCCGGATCTTTCCCCAACTCCACGCGGTTGATATTCACCGGGTGTGAGGCTAGCAGTTCCTGCGAACGCAAGATGAGCCGGTTCAATTCGTCGGCCGTAGCCTGCGCTTCCGGCACAAGGGCCTTGACCAAGACATCGTTGAAGGGTGTTCCCGGCACATCGTGAGGAGGGGTGCAATCTATGCGTTTGTCTCCGCCCTTTACCACCAATAGGTGGCGGTAGGAAATACCTTCGTAGAATTTCACCCCCGTAGAACCGCCTGAATTACCTGAACCCATTTCACGGTCCAGAAAGTGGATCAGTTCAGCGGCTTCCTCGTTGCTGATGTGGCCGGCCGAATGATTCTTGATCTTTCCGTCCTGGATGCAAATAAGATTGCAACGCAAGGCCATTTCACCGGGCTGGATGGCTACGCCCATGCTGGCGGCCTCCAACGACCCGCGGCCTTCAAAGTCAGTACGGACATCGTAACCCAGCAGGCTCATGTTGGCAATCTCGCTACCCGGGGCGAACCCTTCGGGCACCGTTGCCAGCATGCCGTTTCGACCCAGTTTCGCCAAGGTGTCCATGTAGGGCATTCTGGCTGCCTGCATCGGGGTCATGTCCCCCAGTTCCGGACAGGGCTCGTCAGCCATGCCATCACCCAAAATGATGATGTACTTCATATCAACGAATGTTGGCAATGCTGATGATATCCGCAAACACACCGGCGGCTGTCACACTGGCACCGGCACCGTACCCCTTGATCATCATGGGGTACTGCAAATAGCGTTCCGTGGTGATCAGGATGATGTTGTTGCTGCCTTCCAGATCGTAGAACGGATGGGAAGCCGAAACTTCCTGCAAGCCCACCGAACAGGCTCCGTTTTCCATCGTGGCCACAAAGCGGTAGCGCTTGTTCTGACTTTCCAGTTCCTGACGCTTCGTTTCAAACGCAGCATCCATTTCACCGATGGTGGCCCAGAAATCATCCAGCGAACCGTTGAAATATTTATCGGGGACAAACAGGTTCTTCACCACGTCGTCTTGTTCCAGCTTGTAACCGGCTTCGCGGGCCAAGATCAAAATCTTGCGGATTACATCCTTACCGCTCAGGTCGATGCGGGGATCCGGTTCAGCGTAACGGGCATCCTGCGCCATCTTGATGGTCTTGCTGAAGGGGATGTCGGCACTTATCGTATTGAAGATGTAGTTCAGCGTACCCGAGAGTACGGCCTCCATCTTCAGGATGCGGTCACCGGAATTGATCAGGTTGTTGATCGTATTGATGATGGGCAAACCGGCACCTACGTTCGTCTCAAACAGGTACTTGATGCCTTTCTGGCGCGCCAGGTTTTTCAGGCCCATGTAGTAGTCGTATTCAGAAGAAGCGGCAATCTTGTTGGCGGCAACCACGGACACGTTGTTTTCCAGCAGTTCGCGGTACAGGCTGGCTATTTTTGGCGAAGCGGTGCAATCCACAAACACGGAGTTGAAGATGTTCATCTTCAGGATTTCGTTCTTCAGCAATTCAGGCGTAGTCGGTACCCCTTCGCTGTAGAGTTTTTCCTTGTAGGTTTCCAAATCGATGCCATCGCGGTTAAACAAGGCCTTGTCGATATCGGCAATACCCACCACATTGAGCTTCAGTCCATTCTGCTTCATCAGCAGGGGTTGTTGTTGCTTAATCTGGTCGAGCAGGCTTCCACCCACCGTACCGATGCCGGTCAGGAAAATGTTCATCACCTGGTATTCAGACAGGAAGAACGAATCGTGAATGACGTTCAAGGCCTTCTTGAGAGAAGACACGTTGGTCACGAAGGAGATGTTCGTTTCCGAAGCTCCCTGGGCACAGGCAATAACGTTGATGCCGTTGCGTCCCAACGTACCGAACAGCTTGCCGGCAATACCCGGTATGCGTTTCATGTTTTCGCCTACGATGGCTATCGTAGCCAGGTCGTTTTCGGCCACAATCTTGTTAATTTCACCCATTTCCATTTCCAGGGCAAACTCTTGCGTGAGCACGTCAACCGATTTTTCTGCGTCGGCCGAGCGTACCCCGATGGATGTTGAATTTTCGGATGAAGCCTGAGACACCAGGAACACGGATATGCCCGCTTTGGCCAGCACCTTGAAGATGCGGTAGTTCACACCAATCACGCCTACCATACCCAATCCTTCGATGGTGATCAGGCTGGTGTCGCTGATGGAGGAAATGCCCTTGATGGACTTGCCGCCATTTGCTTTGTCGTTTGAGATATACGAACCCGGAGCTTCCGGATTGAACGTATTCTTGATGACAATGGGAATATTTTTGTGATAAGCCGGGAAAATCGTGGGGGGGTAAATCACCTTGGCACCGAAGTTGCACAATTCCATGGCTTCCATGTAGGTCAGGCGTTCAATGACATAGGCATTGTCGATTACCTTGGGATCGGCCGTAAGGAACCCGTCCACATCGGTCCAGATTTCCAGGATGGAAGCGTTCAATTCTGCCGCGAGTATGGCAGCCGTATAATCGGAACCGCCACGGCCCAAATTGGTCGTTTCACCCGTCTGTGCATTGCTCGAAATGAACCCGGGCACTACCAGTACTTCGGGAGCCTTGGCAAAGGCCTGAGCCACCTTTTTGGAGGTAAGTTTGAAATCGACAATGTGTTTGCCGTGTTGTTCAACCGTTTTGATAAACTCTCTTGAGTCCAACAATCCTGCACCTAAAAACTTGGAAATAAAGAAGGAGGATATGCGTTCTCCGTAACTGACAACCGCGTCGGATGTTTTGGCGGAGCAATCCTGTATGAGATAAAGTCCTTTGAAAATGTTGCCCAATTCATCGAGCATCTGGTCTACGGTATACTGCACGGCATTTAGGGCCTCATCGGAAAACAGACCTTTGAGGATGGCTTCGTGCCTGTCACGGATGGCTTGAAATGATTTGACATAGTCCAAATCACCGACAGCGGCCAGTTGAGTGGTTCTGATCAATAGGTCGGTAATGCCCCCGATAGCCGAAACAACGACCACAACAGGTTCTTTTTGTGACTCTACGATTTGTTTGATGTTGAGCAAGCTGTTCACGGAACCTACGGACGTTCCGCCGAATTTCATGACTTTCATGTGTTTGTTTTTATGTGTTGTGTGGTATCAACGACCAACGTCGGACATACAAACGCCCCCAGTGGTTGAACACCGTCGACTCGTTGAAAAAAGATTGTTACTGGTGAAAAAAAGAATAAACCAGAGGTGTGAACCGCTCTCCGGCTCGGGTGAAGACAGGACGTACAGCCCTCTTCTTGCAGTGAAGTGATTAGCAGACCCCCCAAGGGGTGATGGTCGTTCGCATGTATGAAAAATACAGCATATACGGCGGGTTTAACCTTTATGATGCAAATATACAGGTTTATATCGAAAAACGCCCGTTGTCCGGGCGTTTTTTTTAAAATGTATTCATGCTGCTCAACCGAGTGTCACAAACAAACCACCCGTTTTATTGGGCATCCATGTTGTTTCTGGTATAAGAATGAGCACTCTTGTTGTAGAAATAGATTGGCAATACAAAGGGTACAGCAACAGGTACTTCACCAACCAGGGCAGGAGTCCAATTGGGCATACTACTGACATAACGCACCGCTTCCTTATCCAAATCGGGATGCAGTGACTTTACCAATTTAAAATCGGTGAGCGTCCCGTCTTCCCTTACCAGAAAATAGATCATCACATAACCTTCCAATGGTTCAATTGCTGTTACCGGAGGATATTTCAGGTTCTTGCGTTCGTAAGCAGACATCGCCTTTTTACCTCCAACAAAGGATGGTTCCTTGTCCACTTTCATGGGTTCGGTCAATTCTTCTCCGTTATTGCCCTTGAAATTAATCAAGGCTGAAAGTTCTTGTTCTCCTTTCTTATTGAGCACCTTCCACGAGATGACCTTATTACCCTCGTAAACAGCTTCCTTTTGAACCTGGCCATTGGCGTAATACCAAAGAAACTTTCCATCGCGAATTTCAGGCTTCAAGGAAATGTAAGAAGCGGTCCGATGCAGTTTGCCGGATACCGTATAATCCTGAACATAGAAGTGGTCCGATGCTGAATCCTTTACCGTTGCGCGGTAATAAGCCGCACCCGATTTGGAGGGTAACGGATCCCATTTGGAATCAAACCATTTAACGTCAGAGGTCTGCGCACTCATCAGTAGTGAGACCAATAAAAGCAACGAAACAACGAAAGGTTTCATATTTTTATTTGTTGATATTAGCTGAAGACTCAGCAAATATAACCATTTTATCAACACGTTATCATTGGCTGGACATAAAAAAAGGACTGGCTTGAAACCAGTCCTCATAAGGCCAGGAAAAATGGCCGGAGTGGAGACCATTTCACCTAGAGGGCCAACACATACCCGACATTCACACGGAAAGCGGATGGCATATCGTATGTGTTGAACGAACGTCCCACCTTCAAAAACAGCAAGCTTCCCGCATAGATTTGCTTACCAAGCAACAAGGAGGCATTGCCGTTTAGGCCCACGTACGTTCCCACCTGATCAGTACCATCGACCATTTCGTTTCTTGAACCAATGCCGATTCCAACCAACAACGCCGGATGAAGCATCCACGTGTCAGCAAACCTGTAAGTTAACTGAGCATCCGCTCCTAAGTTTCCGCCGAACACGCTGTAATATTCGTCAAAATTGGAGGTATCGATTGACGAAATGAATTTGTAATCTTTAAAGGCATAATTATCCAATGCGGCCTTTATGCCTAGATTAAGATCCATAGAGGGAGACAGTTCATTTCGTATGGCCCACCACTCAATGGATACCGTGAAACCCGTACTGCTCGCCTCATTCTCAAGGTCATAATCCTCGTTGTAGTTTGAGAACAAAAAGTCCCCTTGAACATCGATAGAGCCGTCAACAGAAAACCCGATAATAGCTCCATAAGCACTGTACCCCTTTTCAAACTCCAGGGTGGGCGCAATCAAAACACCGTCTTTGCCGGACTCCACAAGCGTAGACACCTGAGCCTCCGCCAACAGGGAAAGACCGGCCAACAAACAAAAAGCTGCCATCTTTTTCATCGTGTCACGTCTTACGGGTTAATACTATTTAGTAAAGAAACTTAACACCAATAAAACAAAAACGGGCATGAAAAAGTTCATGCCCGAAATAATGAATTTGGATGGTTTACAGTATATTAGTACCCCACCATAAAACCGATGGACAGGTTGAAAACAACGGGTGGCTGGCGTTTGTGATGGTTGAACATCAGACTAGGATAAAGATAGACAACATCGTTATAATTGATCTTTTTCATTAAATAGGCCCCTATCTTTCCGGTCACACCCATATAATCCGTCAAACTTTCAGAGAAGCTCTGAACCGTTCCAGACCTTCCCATTTCTCCAAAAATCGAAGCAGACGGTCTGATTAGATACCGATCGTCAAGCCAATGGTTCATCGCCAGCTCCACACCCAATTTCCCGACTGAATAACCATCATATTCGATAAAAACACTTTCTTCTTCGCCGGGTTCCCAATACATATAGTCCTTAAAGTCATTCGACTCGTATCCAGCCTTCAACCCTACATTGAATAACGTATTGTTGCTCAACGGTTGTTTCAACAACCACCAAGAGACCGTACCGGACAACCCGTTGATGTAAGCATCATATGTGTACTGGTCTTGCGTATTGAAATTCGTCTTGGTATATTGAGCTTCGATTTCAAAGCGTGATTTTATTGACATACCAAGCTGGCATGAAAACCCTGCCACTTCCTTACCCCTTTCCAGACCCCCTGAGATCTTGATGGCGTTCATATCTTCTTCAAACACCGAACTGATTTGCGCTGACAGCAAAAAAGGCGCCCAGAATGCCAGGCAAACAACAAGTATTTTTTTCATTTCACTACTACGTTTTATTGCATTTATCTACAAGTCATCTGCAAATGTAATCAGCCTGACCGATTTCTGGTGTGTTGGTCGGTTTTTTTTCATTGATTATCGGTCAAGTGATCAAACAAGATTGAGACCGACGGACGTTTCTCCCAATCCAGCATGGCGTTTATCAGCCTGATTTCAGCATACAACTCCAGCGAATCCGGTTCAATGCGCGTTTCCCTGATGATACCTTCAGACAACAACCGCTGACGACATGTCCCGTTCAACAAGTAGGTATCAGGAGTGTACCAAATCCCATCACGCAACAACACCACATTACTGAAAGAGGTATCTGTCACGCACCCATTTTTTATAATCAAAATATCGTCGGCCCCATCCTTGCAGGACATCAGCCTGTCAAACAAAGAGCGATCAACTGCTTTAAATGAGTAGGCGATGTCGTCATCGGCTACTAGACGCAGCGTTCTTACCTCCCTGGGCACATACGGTTCAATGGTAATCCGCCCGATAGATATCCCGTATTCAATCCTGCATTTATACGTCTTCTCGTCCAAGTCCTGGGGCAAGGTCACAACCTGCTCCAACTTCACGTCGGTTGTGACACCGAAATATTGACGCATGGTCTGGCCCATCCGCTGTTCGTGCCACTTGGTGTTCATCAAATGGCGATGCTCTACTCGGATTGATTCAACAAACCGGCACATAGATTTTTCGTAGCATTTCATCGTATTCCTGTTCCAAACAACTCAGTGCTGTAATTCCACCACCACTTTTGTAGACCACTCCATGAGGCGTCCGTTCAAAGAAACGGATCATGACGGCACTATCCAACTGTTGTCCGTCAAACAAGCCAAAAACACCGGTATAATATCCCCGTTTGTATGTCTCCACCGTTTGTATGATTTGTACGGTTTTAGCCTTGGGAGCACCTGTCACTGAGCCCGCAGGCAACAAGTTAACCAGCAGTTCGCCAATTTCCGATGCATAACCGGAGTGGAGATCGCCGGAAATGGCCGAGCTCACCTGCAACAATTTTCCTTTATCCGTTTCCAGTTCATCAACGTACCTGAAACGCTCCACCCGTACGTTCGTTGCCACACGGCTCAGGTCATTTCTGATCAAATCGACGATGGTGCTGTGTTCCGCCTTTTCCTTGACATCATCCAGCAAGCGTTGCCTGGCCATAGGCTGTGTCGCATCAAGAGTACCTTTCATGGGGAACGATGTGATTTTCCCATTCTGAATACGCACAAACGTTTCGGGCGAGAAACACGTAAACAAATTTCCAACACGTAGTTTATACCTGGCTTTTGCCAAGCGGTATACAACCTCCAATGAGGGATCAACCGAAACGGACGTCTGACAAGTCAGGTTGACTAAAAAACTGTTCCCTCTTTTTATTTCACCGACAACCTGTTCGAATTGGTCTTTGTAGGAATCAAAGGAATAACCCAGCGACTTTACCTGCGGGGGCTCATCTCCGGATAAAGGAGGCGTATCAACCGGACCTTGTGAGCAAGGCTTCATGGAACCAAATCCAGGGAAATGAAACCAGACATCATGCCTGGCTGCTTCTTCCAGAGTCCATACCAGTGGCTTCTTCAAATCAAAATCCAATATGAACAAAAACGGGCGTCCATTCCTGCCATATTCGTTCATCATCTGTACAGCCTCATCGATTGACGTCATGGAAATACACATCAGTCGGATTGACCAATAAAGTTGAAAACGAGACCGGAAGGGGTAGTGGTTCCGGAACGGGCAACGGCATCGAGATGGAGTCTCTGAAAGCCATTGCCGCCAACTGTCCGGATGCCTGCATGACAGCCATGGCTTCTTCCGGATCCAATACACGTATACTGACCCTTGCCCTCCCAAGGCGGACAAGATCGATCTTGACGGCTGCCGCCATGGAGACATCAATGAGGTGCCCCCTTCTGGGTCTGAAACGATCGTTGACCCGGACCACCACCGATTGTTGGCTTCTGGAATTGGTCACCAGCAAGTACGTTCCAAACGGATAGCGAGGATGAGCAGCTGTAAAGTCCTTGTCATCATACGGTTCGCCACTTGTGGTCCGTTTGCCGACAAAACGTTGGCTGTAGTAGGAAGCCTCGCCAAAGGCTTCATCGACCTTCTCCGTTTCGGAACGTGCCGTTACCAGTAAAGAAGGCATGATGAGCAACCCAGTCAACCAAACCAAGCCACGTGTATTGATAAAAAACAAAACCTTCTTAAGGGAAAGCATGAGGGCAAAGATACAAAAGACGTCACTACCAGACAACAACGGCACGTCAGGCTCTTGAGTTGTATATTTCCACATCGTTGAATCCCAAGGCTCGGATGATTGGTTTTACCATCAATTTATTTTTGCTTATTATGATCATTTCCATTATTTTCGCAGGAGCAGGGAATACCCCGCCATCATAATCCGGGACTCTCACCAAAATGCCCACCACCATGAACACACAGGAACTGGAAACCATATTCAAACTCCTCATCAAACACTCGTCCACCTGTAGCGCCATTTTTGACCTAAAAGGAAACATCTTACGATGCAATGACGCATACGAACACCTCGTGGGATACACATTTAAAGAACTCATCAACAACGCTGCTACGGTTTATGAGTCTGAATCATGCATGATGCGGGAATACCGATTTATGGACGATCTGCTGAGCGGGCAACGTTCCGATATCAAATATCAATCCACCCGGCTGACTAAGGATAAGCGAGTCATCCCCGTGGAAGTCACGGCCATGCTGTTTACGGATGAAGAAGGGAAGCCGGAATTCGCACTGAAGCGCATTGAAGATATTTCCGGCAAGCTACAGTCCGAGCAGATTACCATGAACCAGATTTTTTACCTGAGAACCATCCTGGACGAAATACCCTTAAGTTTCTACTTCAAAGACACGAAAGGCCGCTTTCTACTCAACAGCATGGAACACGCCCAATTTCTTGGGGCTACCAACCCGAACGCAATGAGGGGAAAAACAGACTTCGATTTCTTTGCCGAGGTCCATGCCAAAAAGGCCTTTGACGATGAACAAATAGTCATACGAACCGGAAAAAGCCTCAATATTGTAGAGAAAGTGACATCAAAAGACGGTTCCATCCGCTGGGCGCAGACCATCAAATCTGTATTTAAAGACCCGAACGGAGAGGTTATGGGAACGTATGGCATTACCAGAGACATTACAGACCTGAAGCTGGCCGAGAAGGCCCTGCAAGAGGCCAATGATGCATTGCAGCAAAAAAACAAGCAACTCGAGGATACGATTGAAGAACTGACCCGGACACAGAACAGGCTGGTTTTTGCCGAAAAAATGGCTGCTTTGGGCAGTCTTATCGGAGGCATAGCCCACGAAATCAATACACCGTTGGGCGCCATAAAGGCAAGTTCCTCAAACATCAACGAAGTTGTGGAAAAGATCAGCGTTGATTTGCCGTGGATGTTCAAACATGCTTCCCAGGAGGAAACAAACTGGTTGTTCAAACTTTTTGTCGAGGCTGATGCCAGGGACATTTCAGTTTTCTCCAGAGAAGAACGTCAACGCAAACGCGAATTAACCAGCATGTTTGAGGAAAACCACATTGAAAATGCGGCTATGACGGCTGACACCATCGTTTCTTTGAAACTCAGTTACCCGGACGACACCTACCTGAACTTTCTGAAACAACCCAACGCCCAACGTTTGCTGCAAATACTCAAGATTTTGTTTTCACTCAAGCGCAACTCCAATAACATTTTTGTATCGGTGGAAAAAGCGGCTGATGTGGTCAGGGCACTGAGGAGTTACATTTATAAAAACAACACCGGCGATTTTGAAGCGGCCGACTTGACTGAGACCGTTAATACGGTGCTCATCCTGACAGCAAATATGATCAAACACTCGAAAACAGTCGTCACCACCGAACTGGAAAGTATCCCACCCATCTTTTGCAGGCAAGACGAGTTGTGTCAGGTCTGGACGAACCTCATCACCAACGCCATTCAGGCTATGGGGGAGAACGGGGCACTGATTATCAACATGTCATATGACGCTTCAAAAGGAATCATCCTCACGACTTTCAAGGATAACGGTCCCGGCATACCCGAATCGATACGGGAGCGAATTTTCGAACCATTTTTCACCACCAAGCCCAAGGGTGTCGGTACCGGCATGGGGCTGGATATTTGCAAACAAATCATCGAAAGGCACAAAGGATCCATCCGTTGCGAGTCTGAAACGGGGAAAGGCACCACCTTCTTTGTGGAATTACCCATAAATCAAGAACGATAACACGCACACATCATGAAACAAGCCATCATTTGCGTTGACGACGAAGATATCATCCTGGAAGCTCTGAAAGACCAACTTGGCCCTTTTTTTGAAAACCAGTACTTGATTGAAACATCAACCACGGCCGAAGAAGGCCTGGAGATTTACCAGGAGCTCAAAGACAACGGGTACGATGTTCCGGTTGTTATATCCGATTACCTGATGCCGGGTATGCGGGGGGATGAATTTCTGATCAACATCCACGAAAGGAATCCGAATACCTTGAAAATACTTCTTACAGGACATGCCAATATTGAAGGTATAACAAACGCCATCAACAAGGCCAACCTGTATCGATACATCCCCAAACCCTGGGACAGGGATGACCTGATCCTGACAGTCAGGGAAGCCATTCGCAGCTTCCTGCAGGAAGAAGAAATCATGAGGAAGAACGCCGAGTTGAGAAGCATCAACGAAAACCTGGAAAAATTGGTAGCTGAGCGCACATCCGAACTGGAACAGGCCAACGCTACAAAGGATAAGTTCTTCTCCATCATCGCCCACGACATGAAAGACAATTTTGGTGGACTCCTGGGATACGCCGAGATGCTTTCCTCTGATTTTGACCGTCTAAAAAACGAAGAACGCAAAAGCATGGCCAATGTCATTTGGGATTTGTCCGGCCAGTTGTACAAACTGCTGCAAAACCTTCTCGAATGGGCCAACATACAAACCGGCAACATGATCTTCAATCCCACCCGTTTTCCGCTGGCGGCTTTCATCCAGGATGAGTTTACCCTCCTGAACGAATACGCCAGCAAAAAGCAACAAACACTCACGTTCTATCCAACGGAAGAAATCATGGTAAATGCCGATGAAAGCATGCTATCCTCAGTTATGCGCAACGTGGTGATGAATGCAGTCAAGTTTACTCCGGAAAAAGGCACTATTAATGTAAGTATTCAAAAACAGGAAGACAAAGCCAATATCATAATAAAGGACAACGGTGTTGGAATCTCTTCGGAAAATCTGAAACGCCTTTTCAAGGTGAATGAATCGGTCAAGACATACGGCACCAATCAAGAGCCCGGAACAGGTCTGGGTCTGATCTTGTGTAAGGAATTCCTCGTAAAAAACGGAGGAGACATATCCATTGAATCGAAGGAAGGGGAAGGAACCACCGTTACGTTCCATGTACCCGCTCACCTTTTCTGATAACGCAAATGAGGTCTTTACGTGGAAGAAACCATCAACAACAAGAATAGAGACAACTCAAGACTGGTAAAAACCCTTCTTTTGATTGTTTTCATCAAGTTGATTCTCATTTTTGTTGTCTTGAAGGTTTTTTTCTTCCCCGATTACCTGGATTCCCATTTTGAAACCGATGAACAAAAATCCTCGTACGTCGGTATTCGATTGACCGAAGAACGGTATTTCCAATAAAACCCAGCAACTATCCAACCAGGTACTATGGATGCGTTTTCTTTCTCTTTGGTCGATTTATCACGGGCCCAGTTTGCTCTCACGGCCATGTATCACTGGCTGTTTGTACCGCTTACGCTTGGCCTGGGACTGATCATTTCCGTCATGGAGACCCTGTATTACAAAACGGGAAAACCGGAATGGAAGCGCATTACCCAGTTTTGGATGAAACTGTTCGGAATCAACTTTGCCATTGGTGTGGCCACCGGTCTCATCCTTGAGTTTGAATTCGGAACAAACTGGTCCAATTACAGTTGGTTCGTTGGCGATATTTTTGGCGCGCCACTGGCCATTGAGGGCATCCTTGCCTTTTTTATGGAGTCGACGTTCATCAGCATCATGTTTTTTGGCTGGAACAAAGTCAGCAAAGGATTTCATCTGGCATCCACCTGGTTGACGGTTACCGGAGCCACGTTGTCCGCCCTTTGGATACTCGTTGCCAACGCATGGATGCAATTTCCCGACGGTATGGTTTTCAATCCGGATACCATGCGCAATGAAATGGCTGATTTCTGGTCGGTGCTGTTGTCTCCGGTTGCCATCAACAAGTTTTTTCATACGGTATTTTCCAGCTGGATTGTGGGAAGTGCTTTCTGCTTGGGAGTCAGTGCCTGGTTTCTACTGAAAGGAAGGGAAAAAGATCTTGCAACAAAAAGCATCCGTATCGCCACCATTCTTGGGTTTCTGGGGGCCTCGTTGACAGCGTTTACAGGTGACGGTTCTGCACATCAGGTCGCCCTGCGTCAACCCATGAAACTGGCAGCCATGGAAGGATTGTACGATGGTAAATCCAATGCGGGTCTTATTGCGGTAGGCATTTTGAATCCTGCCAAACAATCGTATAACGATACACTGAATCCTTTCATTGCCAAAGTTGAGATTCCCGGCCTATTGTCCTTTCTTTCATTCAGGGATTTCAATGCCTTTGTTCCTGGCATCAGGGACATCATGGAGGGAGGGTACGACCTGCCCGGCGCTGGGAGAACTCCGCTTAAGGCTTTACCGGCTGATGCCAGGATGGACATGGGAAAGAATGCCATTGCAGCGTTGGCTGGCTACAGAAAGGCCACGGTTGAAAAGAACGATTCTCTGGCCGCCTTGCATAAAAAAAGGCTGGATGCCAATTATGCACATTTCGGGTACGGTTTCATTCCTTCAAAAGATGTCTTGGTGCCTCCTGTACCACTGATCTTCTACACCTTTCACCTGATGGTGACGATTGGCGTTTTTTTCCTGGGGCTTTTCTTATTAACCGCTTGGTTGAACCAAAAAGGCTGGCTCCACAATCAACGTTGGTTGCTGTGGCTGTCGGTATTGGGCATTCCTTTGGCCTGGATAGGGTCTGAATGCGGATGGATTGTTGCCGAGGTTGGCCGTCAACCTTGGGTAATACAAGACATCATGCCTACCTATGCGGCCATATCCGACTTGAAACCGGAGACAGTCATGATTACACTGTGTTTGTTCGCCGTGCTGTTTACCGGGTTGTTATCGGCTGAAATCAGTATCATCCTGAAACAAATCCGCAAAGGGCCTCAAGACATTCATTAACCATTGTATGCATTATGGACCTATCATTCCTGCAACATTTCTGGTGGCTTGTCATCTCCTTGTTGGGAGGCATCCTGGTTTTCTTGCTCTTTGTCCAGGGCGGTCAAACACTCATCCGTCAGGTCGGTAAAACACCACTTGAACAAACGGTATTGATCAATTCGCTAGGACGCAAGTGGGAATTTACGTTCACTACGTTGGTTACTTTTGGAGGCGCGCTGTTTGCTGCCTTTCCGCTCTACTATGCCACCAGTTTCGGTGGTGCATACTGGCTGTGGATGCTCATTCTTTTTTGCTTCATTCTGCAGGCAGTTTCATACGAATTCCGATCCAAGAAAGGCAATCTGTTTGGGCAAAAGACTTACGACCTTTTCTTGTTTATAAACGGCGTGGGTGGATTATTCCTACTGGGGATTGCCGTTGGACAGTTTTTTTCAGGCGGAGAATTTGTAATTACACGCAACAACCTGACCAATCCGGGGAATCCGGTCATCACTTCATGGGTAAATCCATGGAGGGGATTGGAGTCGGTGATGGTTCCTCTTAACTTGTTATTGGGTTTGTCCATTTTTTTCCTTGCCAGAACACAGGCGGCTCTTTATTTCATTAACAATGTGGACAATGATGCCATCCGGACTCGTTCACGCAAACAGGTTCTGCAAAATGCCATTCCGTTTTTTATTCTTTTCATCGGTTTTCTGACACTACTCTTCACAAAAACAGGAATTACCTACGATCCATCAATCGGTATCCTGTCATCCGAGCCATTCCATTACATCAACAGTCTCTTGGAAATGCCCATTCTAGCGTTGGTAATAGTCTCAGGCATTGTTCTACTTGTTTTCGGAATCCTGTTAACTTGCCTGAATGCTTCGTTTCGAAAAGGAATTTGGTTCAGTAGTTTGGGAACCATACTGGCTGTAACCACTCTGTTATTGCTGGCCGGATGGAACCATTCATCCTTTTATCCGTCTACCATTGACACAAACAGCTCACTCACTCTGGAAAACGCTTCCTCCAGTTTCTTCACACTGAAGGTGATGGGTTACGTTTCCTTGATTATACCTTTTGTCATCCTTTATATTTTCAAGGCTTGGAGGGTTATCAACAACTCACCGTTGACAGAGACTGAAATACTGGATAGCGATCACACCTACTGAGGATAGGATTGCTTTCGCAGGATACCGGTCTTGCCTGCTTTTTTTCTTCAATAGTTAGGCATTCATCACTTATTCTCTTATTTTTGTTGATAAACCACTACCTGATTCTTATGCCGTCTCACGTTTTTGAGGAACCGTTGGTTTCTATCTATCAAATCGTCACCTTCAGCAGCATCTGCCTGACTCACTTCTTCAGCCTTGTGTTTTTGTTGGTCAAAACACCGAAAACATCAGCCCTGCATACTTACCAACAGACAAAGTATATTCTGGCAGCTGCTTACATGCTGGTAGCCGTTTTCAACTCTGTAGAATTGCTATTTGCAAACTGGTTTGCAAATGGACACCTCGTACTTCTAAACACGGTAACACTCTCATCGCTGGAATTATTCCTGGTATCCGCCTCTCTGATCATGTTGATCAATACACACTACTTCAACATCAGGCTGTTTATCGGGGAACTTGTTCCCATCATAGGATTAAGCATCTTCGGCTATGTAATGCTTTACAGTGGCAGTTCCAACGGATTCAAGCTATTACTGGGGATCTATATTGTTTACTTTGCCTCCCAGTGTATTCGTTACAGCCTTAGGTTTACCAAGGAAAAAGCCAGGACGATGCATGAAATCAACAACTACTTTTCGGCCGATTCCAATAGCAAGAAGCTACGGTGGATAACTCAAACATATATCACCATCATTATCATGGGAGTGTTCGCCATTTTATCCTGTATCAAGCCAGATGTGTTCATGGTTCCCTTTTCGTTTTTGTACCTGGCATTTTTCTTTTTTCTTGGCATCAAGCACCTGAACTATGTCTATTATTTTCACGAATACGAAACAATCATCACCGCTCCGGTACAAGCAGCCAATTCCATCTCCCAAAACAACCATTCCATATCTTGGGAGCACTTGGAAAATGCCATTGAGCAATGGGAAAAATCGGGTTATTTCACAGAGTCGGGTTTGACCATCGAACAGGTTGCCACGCAACTGAGCACCAACCGAACATACCTGTCCAACTATGTCAACCAAATAAAGCAACAATCGTTCAAAGAATGGATAACCCAACTGAGATTGGAGGAAGCCAAGCGCTTGCTGTTGGAAAAACCCACGTTGCATGTCTGGGAAATTGGAGTCATTGTTGGCCTGCCCGATAAGAGCAATTTTGGCAGGCTGTTCACACGCAATACGGGTGTCAGTCCGCAAACATGGAGAAAGCAACAATTGACCTAACGAATAACCACCTTTATAAAAAAATATCTGTTTTTCCCCCTTTTTTTTACTTTTTACCCGATAGTGTGGTTATGACGTACATACTTTTTGTTGTTTTGACCACTTCCATTTTCTTGCATTCCCTACTTTTGTCATGTGATTTACAACGGGTGTTTTTTGGATTGATACCCGTTGGATTGTGTGAGAAACATAAATCATTGGAGTGGAGAGCCCGGAGTTGCTGTTAGAACCCAGCAATTTCGGGTTTTCCGCATCAGTTCGGTCGGTTACATATCATGGATCAACTACGGATCAACTGGGATCAACTGGGATCAACTGCAACTGTTGAGGATTTTCAACTTTTCCGGAACAAGTTCCTGTTTCCGTTTCGCCGGGAGGGTGTTTTTTCCTTGCTCCGGTTCGGAAGACTAAAAATTTCGCCAGTACGGCTAAAATCTCAAAGCGTCCGAGCCTAAAGGCTCGTTCCTCGGAAGATGAGATTTTTAAAGCCGTACTCAGCTTATTTTTTGACGTCTTCCTCCAAGTCGCCGGTAAAAACACCCTCCCGACTCCACTGCAACGCTCATTGGGCCAGTGGCAGTGACTCCTGTTCGAAGGGTAAGCGGACCATATTCCCGGACGAAAGGGGAGCGTTGATAGAACTTGAAAAAACAAATCCTCAGGTTTTGCAGTTGATCCAATGTTGATCCCAAAAGTTTTAGCAAGATTATTCCATTGCGTACCGCATACTACGCTTTTTTTGTATGTTTGTGAAACGTTTTTGACACTAAGCCTTAAAATAGGATGTAAGAGCGCCTTCTACTCGAAAAAAGCCAACAAATGCCTACTGAGAGCCATGCTTCGATACTGCTCCTTTGCACCGGTGGAACCATTACCATGTCGGTCGATCCGGGAACTGGATCGTTGGCTCCGTTCCGTTTTGACCAATTGCATGACCACATGCCTGAACTGAAAAAGTTCAACTACAAGATTGACTACATCCAATTTGATCCCCTGATGGATTCATCCAATGTAGGCCCTAGCGATTGGATACGAATGGCTGAAATCATCTACCATTCATATGAGAGCTATGATGGTTTTGTGGTATTGCACGGAACCGACACGATGGCTTATTCGGCTTCTGCTCTCAGTTTCATGCTGCAAGACTTGAAAAAACCTGTCATATTCACAGGCTCCCAGCTTCCCATCGGTATGGTGAGGACAGACGGGAAGGAAAATCTGATTACCGCTATCGAAATAGCGGCCAGCAAGGAAGGTGAAAAAGCACAGGTTCCGGAAGTCTGTATATTTTTTGAAAGCACGTTGTGGCGAGGCAACAGAACGACCAAAAAAAACGCCGAGTTATTCAACGCCTTCGGTTCGTACAATTATCCCCCGTTAGCGACTGCAGGTGTTCATATACGTTACAACCGGACAGTCATCAGACACACAGAGGAAGCCAAACCGCTTATACTACACAAACTCCTCGACCCAAACATCGCCATACTCAAACTTTTTCCGGGCATCACGTCGCCTTATGTCGAATCAGTTTTTAATACCCCTGGCATAAGGGCCGTCATTTTGGAATCTTTTGGAGCGGGAAATGCCCCCAATTACAGTTGGCTGATTGACAAACTCCAATGGGCTGCCGACAACGATATCCTTGTCGTAAACATCACCCAATGCAATACCGGAAGCGTGGAAATGGGCCGTTACAAGACCAGTGTTCATTTGTTGGACGCCGGTGTAGTTAGCGGATACGACATAACCACTGAATCGGCGGTGACCAAGCTGATGTTTCTGCTGGGACACTACAGTGATTCATCCGTTGTAAGAAATGAATTTGGCCGATCGTATTGTGGTGAGATAACGCTAGAATGAGAACCTGCTTCACCCCCCCTCGCCCCATGACAAAACTTACGCATGATGCTTGCCCGCTACTTGTACGATTTGTATATTCAATACTAAACCAATACCCTATGAACCGACGGATGGTCCTACTTGTTCTTGCCACGTTTCAGTTATCTGTTTTAACCCTTTTCGGTCAGGAATCTATAACTGGACGTGTGGTGGATAAGTCGGGACAGCCGATCGATGCCGCAGCGGTTTACATCAATGGAAGCAGTTTGAGAACTACAACAACAAGCAACGGCACGTTTGAATTGAAGGGAATGAGTTTTCCTTGTCAGTTAGTGGTCAGTTATCTTGGGTTTGAAACCCTTAACATGCGCCTTGAGGGCCCTCTTAAAATGCCGTTGTTGTTGTACCTGAAAGAGAAGGACATCTCGCTTTCAGAAGTATCCGTAGAGGGAAAAGATCAACGCAAGCAAATCATCCAATCGTTTCGTGATTATTTCCTGGGATGGGATGTGTGGGGCAAGAACGCCAACATACTGAACGAGAGTTCTTTGGAGTATCAGGTGTCATACAATGAAGATTCTGCCAGTACATCGTTTTCAGGTGACCTGAGACGACCAAATCTTCCTAGGGCTATCATCAATCGCACTTTGGTGGTTAAGGCCAAGGAACCCCTTCAGGTTGATCTACCTTTGTTGGGTTACACCGTGACGGTTGACCTGGATTACTTATCGCTCATTCAAACCAGACCCTACTATGATCCTGCAACCAGTATGACCATGGGTGAATCCGAAATAAGCCGATATGTAGCTTCATACTATGTCACCCCCTACGAAAATGTTTCCAAATCAAAACAACGTCGATACGAACGGAACCGAAAAGAAGCGTATTACAATTCAAGGATGCATTTTTGCCAATCTTTGCTCAATAAGGAGTTGTTAAAAAATGGGTACTTACTTTTGGAGAAACGGAGAGATCCAAAGAACGGGGACGCTGTTTATGATTGGGTTAACCTGGACTCTTGTACACGATACGACGGAAAAGGCAACTTACAACTAATCGGACTGGCTGGTAAGAAATTTGAGATTCACTATTTTGGACAGGCCAACGGCACTCCGGTTGACATGAGTGGCAAGAAATACAGCGATCCGATAGCGTATGCGAAACGGTATAGGTTGTATTACGTAGACTCCAATTGTTCCACCGTTTTTTTCATCAACGATACGTGTACCATTCGAAGCAATGGCCTCGTACCAGACAACAGCATTTCGTTCAGTGGAAAAAACAACCAAAAGAAAGTAGGAGCAACTCTTCCCGATGATTATACCCCGCCGAAGGAATGATCTACACGTAGGTTTCCAACAGCAAGCATTCTGAGTGCGTGCCGATCACCAACTCTTTAAACGTGGCGGGTAACAAGACCGTCATACCCTGCCTAAAGGATTGAACGCTCTCACCGAAATGGAGGAATCCTTCTCCTCCCATACAGACCAACAAGACAAAACTGTCAATATCACGGTAAGAACGCTGTATTTCCAGCCGATCGGACAGGACGCGAACCGCATTGTCTTTCAGACTTAACTCCTTTGAAGAAGCAGCACTAACAGACAACCGAATTCGATTGGATTTAAAATACGGACAGCCTAGCAAAGGCACCACGTCGTTTTCCCGCTGGTCATAGGGTGTCTTCCCTTCAGAAACGGGTGAATAATCGATGGCATCCCGTGCTTCTTCCACGTGCAAAGGCCTCAACTGTCCCTGGGCATCCCTACGGTTGTAATCGTACAACCGATAGGTGATATCGGATGATTGCTGAATTTCGGCCAGAAATATTCCGGCTCCGATAGCATGTACCCTGCCGGAAGGAATGAAAAAAACGTCTCCGGGCTTCACCTCAATATATCGCAACACATCTTCCAGTGTACCATCGGCCACCCTGCGCGTATACTCGGTCTTATCCATGGAAACTGAAAATCCGGAAACCAAGCGGGAACCGGGAAGAGCGTCAATGACGTACCACATTTCGGTCTTTCCGTTTGTGCCATGACGCGACATCGATAAGGCATCATCGGGATGAACCTGAACTGAAAGGTCAGCAGTCGCGTCGATGAATTTCACCAGCAAGGGAAAACGCTTTCCAAACCGGTCGATGACAGACTGGCCAAGAAATCCCACCGGATCCTGTTCCATAACTTCCTCAAGGGTTTTACCGGCCAGTGGACCGTTGCTGACAACAGACACAGCTCCGGGTAATACCGAAACTTCCCAACTCTCACCGATACCCTTCTGCTCACACGGCATCTGTTTGAATCGACAGATAGCCTCTCCTCCCCAAATGACTTCCTTCAATAATGGCTCAAATATCAACGGATAGAGTTCCATGGCATCAAATTAGCGTAACAATGACGTAAATATCTGCAAGATTTATGAAACTCGCAAACTTATTTTTCATTCAAGATTCGCTGGATGACTGCAGCGTTTCCAGTGCCAAACAGGCAGACTCCCATTCTTCCATTTTCGCATCCAGTTCCTTTCTGGAGCGATCGTGTAACTGAATCAACGCTAGGTTGGATGCGCCTTCAGGGGTAGACAGCAAGCTCTGTGTCTGTTCAACCTGGGTCTCCAGCACCTCAATCTCCTTTTCACAGGTTTCCACCTGCTTCTGTAAGCGCTTCAGCTGTTTGTTGAATTCTTTCCTGGCTTCATAGCTGAGTTTGTTGTCAGAAGGTGACTTTTCCTGACCGGTGGCTACGGATGCAACCTGTTTGATCTCGATTTCCTTCAGGTTTTCCATTTTCTTTTTTGCCAGAAAATAGTTGATGTCTCCCAGGTGTTCTTTTACTCGTCCCTCGCCAAACTCGTAGACTTTTTCCACCAGTCCGTCAAGGAATTCTCTGTCGTGAGAGACAACGATGACCGTACCGTCAAAGTCCTTGATGGCCTTTTTAAGCACGTCTTTTGAATTCATGTCCAGGTGGTTGGTCGGTTCATCCAGCACCAACAGGTTGACCGGCTCCAGCAATAGGCGTATCATCGCCAATCGGCTGCGTTCACCTCCTGACAGGACACCCACCTTCTTATCCGAGGCCTCGCCACCAAACATAAACGCCCCCAGAATATCGCGAATCTTTGTACGGATATCACCAACGGCTACCCGATCAATGGTGTCGAACACCGTGCAAGACTCGTCAAGCAGACTGGCTTGATTCTGAGCAAAATAACCAATTTTGACGTTGTGTCCCAAGGTCAGGGTTCCCGTATACGGAATCTCACCCAAAATGCATTTGACCAGAGTGGATTTCCCCTCACCGTTCTTCCCTACAAAAGCAACTTTTTCGCCTCGGTTGATGGTCAGGGTAACGTGATCAAAGACTGTATGACTCCCATAGTCCTTTCGAAGTTCCTCAATCACGACGGGAAAACTACCGGAACGTGGAGCCGGAGGAAACCTAAGGTTTAAGGATGAAGTATCTTGTTCGTCAACTTCCAACCGTTCCAGCTTTTCCAATTGCTTGATGCGCGACTGGACCTGGACCGACTTCGTGGCCTTGTAGCGGAAACGTTCGATGAAGTCCTCGGTCTCCTGTATCATTTTCTGTTGATTCTCGTACGCCCGTTGTTGTTGCTCCCGGTGTTCCTTGCGCAACTCGATATATTGATAATAGGGAACCTTGTAATCGTAAATCTTCCCCAAAGACAATTCAATGGTACGCGTGGTCACCGCGTTGATGAAAGCCCTGTCGTGCGATACCAGGATGACGGCATTGGCATGGTTGGCCAGAAAGTCTTCCAACCATTGGATCGACTCGATGTCCAGGTGGTTGGTCGGCTCATCGAGCAACAAGACATCGGGACGTTGCAAGAGCAATTTGGCCAATTCGATGCGCATACGCCATCCCCCGCTGAATTCGCCGGTTGACCGATTGAAATCCTCCCGGGTAAAGCCAAGACCCATCAAGGTCTTTTCCACCTCTGCCTTGTAGTTGTTGACACCCGACATGGCCAGGCGTTCGTTCTTATGGGTCAATTCTTCGATCAATCGATGGTAGGAATCCGATGTATAATCTTCACGATCGCCCAGTTCAAGGTTGATGCGTTCAATGTCTCGCTGGAGGTCAAAAATGGATTGAAAGGCTTTCTCGGCTTCCTCCAGGACGGTTGAACCATCCTGATGGATCATGTGCTGCGGCAAGTAACCCACAGATACATCCCTGGGCACGGTAACTACACCCTTCGTAGGGACTTGGAGGCCTGCAAATATCTTGAGCATGGTTGACTTGCCCGCACCGTTTTTGCCAACCAACGCAATTCGGTCTTTCTTATTGACCACGTACGAAACGGCATCAAACAACGTAAAGCCGCCAAATTCCACGGTCAAACCATCTACTGAAATCATTCAAAGCGTTTTAGAAAATTGCCCGCAAAGATAGGCATTTAACACGTAAGAATCCAGTAGGTATGGAAACTCAATCCATGAATGCCGGTTCCATACGTTTATTCTTGAAAATTGTTTTGTAAATAATGGTCATATCCATCCAGAAATACCATTTCTTGATGTAAAACACATCGTACTTGACACGTTGCTCCATTTTATAAAGTTGATCGGTTTCACCGTGCCAACCGTTGCTCTGAGCCAGTCCTGTTATGCCCGGCTTCACCAAATGTCGTTCAAGATAATTATCTATAAGCGCCGTATACATCTCTGTATGTTTTAACATGTGGGGTCTTGGCCCCACTACCGACATATCCCCTAACAATACATTGAAAAACTGGGGTAGCTCATCCAGGTTTGAATCTCTCAACCTTCGACCCAACTTGGTAATTCTGGTATCTGAGGCACAAGCCTGCTTACTGTCGGCCACATCATTCACAGCCATACTCCTGAACTTGAAGCAAGTGAATGTCTTGTTATTGAGGCCAGTCCTTTTTTGCTTGAAGATGACAGGGCCTCTGGAATCTTTATAAATGACAATGGCCAAAAGCGGAGTAATCCAAGATAAAATAAATACGATGACCCCAAAAGAAAACACCACGTCAAACAGTCTTTTACCTATCAATTCTATGCGTTTCATTAAGGGTATTTGCCTGACTCTTCTTACATCCAGTTTTCTGATGGAATTCCAGGATCCCTTTTTGTAAAGAGAACCGACAGATGGAAAAACCCATAACTCGACCCCCATCATATCACAGCATTCTTTGATTGAAAATGGATGTGCCTGTAATAATCGATCCTCTACAAAAACAAATTGTACGTTAGAATGAATAATTGTTGTTGTGAATTTTTCACGCGTAAGTATCTGATTTTCTCTAAAATCGGCTTGTGGTATATATTGACATGCCAAACCCGGATTTGAAAGTAGAATGGATTTTAACTGGGTCTTATTCTCTGATGCGCCCAACAACATGACTCTCCGGTTCGACCTACCAGGTTTTTTTCCGGCGCTATCCATAAATGTATCGATAAAATAGATCGTGATAAATCCCAATACCAAGAATAAGAGCATATTCTTATAAAAAACAACATCGATGGACTTGAAACCAACATACACACTCAAACCATAGGCTAGAAGGCATAGTATGGAAAAGAAGGACAGTTTCACAACAAAGATGCCAGTCTTTTTAGTAACATCTTTTTTGAGTAACAACGTATCTCTGCCAAGAAGCATTAAGGTTAGAATCCACGAAACATTGAACATCAACAAAGGATAAAAAGGAAATACCGCACTTACCTGCCTATATCCACTTGTCAGAATGCTGAACAAGAAATACAGTACGTTCAAGAGAATAAGGCCAACGTATGATGGTCTTGATTTAAGGCGGTTTTCTGACAGTCGCATCAATGAACTATGAATCATTACAGCCTTTCGGCGTATTTTTCTTCAACAAATGTGCGAATGCTGTTAATGAATTCGCTTTCACTGAAACGTTCGGCATGTGCGCGTATAAAGGAAGGGTTGAACTTGAGTTTTTCGAATTGGCCAATTGCTTCGATAATTGCTTCAGGAGTTTGTTCCTGAAAGAAAAGCGATGTGGCCTGTGTCGAATCATCCATATAAGGTATGGTTGTGAATGTTACTCCTCCTTTTCCGTACGCAATGACCGGCCGTCCCGATGCATTTGCCTCAATGGGGACCAATCCAAAGTCCTCTTCTTGCGGAAAAAGCAATGCTTTACAGTTTGCATAGTAATGAGCAATTCGGCTCATGGACAATCCTTCCAGAAACTCAATATTGGGTCCTGCCATATTGACCAACTTTTCTTTATCTGAACCGGCTCCGATTATGACCAATTTTTTCTGGGTAAGTTTATTGAACGCAGAAATGACCAGATTCACTTTCTTATGAGACTCCAGCCTCGATACAACCAGGTAATATTCTTCGGTAGGATTCTCAATGACATTGAAGTTTTTCATGGCAATCGAAGCAGGAATCACCTTAACCTCGTTCGCCGGATTGTAACACCTTTCGATGATGTTTTTCACCAACGGTGTGTTGGTTATATGCCAGTTTATTCTCCTTGAAGTTTTCAGATCAATGCTTCTTATCATTGAAATTGTAGCATTGAAAGCCAGTCTATGTAATCCGACCGACTTTTTGTATTCCTCGTAACTATTTGGGAACCAAGCTAACCTAAACGGATAATGGCAAAAGGCAATGACCGTTGTTCCTGCATCAACCTGTACAAACTTTGCACATGTTGTTGTGGACATGAAGACAACATCGTATCCTTTCAATTTCATGGAGCGCATGGCCCAAATACTAAAAGGAAAGAATAAGCGCTTTAAGTTTTTTTCCGTCCTGGCCAATCGATTGAACCAACTTGTAATCACAGTACAATGTTTAAATTCATCGTAGGTCAATTCCGGGTTGTAGCAACTGGTATAGATAGGTGCGTCTGGAAAAGCTTGATGCATTAGAAGCGTTACTTGTTCAGCTCCACCACGCCGCACCAATTCATCGTGTACTATCGCAATCTTCATGTCTGACAGAAAAGGGTTCAAAAAAAACGCTCAAACAATTTCTTTTAGAAAAACGCTCAAAAATGTGAAAAAGTATCAATTATTCAAAAAAAATAACGCCCATAAGATGGGTTTACAATGTATCTAGATGATAATCAACAACCTCTACTGATTTCTTCCAATAAAATAGTTAGTTTCACACCCGATTGTTCAAACGAATAGCTCTCAAGTTGTTTTTTTCCACGTTGAATCAACTCCATACGCAAAGCCTCCGAACTGCAAAGTGTGTCTATGGCTTCAGCAATCGATACCTCATCGGTTGGATTAAAATAAAGCATGGCATCTCCATAGATTTCACGCAACGTATCAATATCAGAACCAACAACCGGACAGCCCCGCTTCATCGCTTCAAGAGGTGGTAATCCGAAGCCCTCATATAACGAGGGAAATACAAAGCCGATGGCATTGCTGTACAATTGAACGAGTTCGTTATCATCCACCCTTCCAAGAAATTCAATACGGTTGTTGCCATTGGACTCTATACCTGAAGACCTGAAGCTTTTTTCAAAACCACCGACAATCTTCAGTTTGACATCCATCGTCTTGATGTGACCGAACGCCGCTATCAATCGTGCAAGATTCTTTCTAGGATCCATTGATCCGACAAACAACAGGTATTTTTCGTCAATTTGCCTTATTGGATACGTGTCATGATCTTCACTGACAGCCCCATATATGACGTTGATACGTTCAGGACTTACCTTGTATAAGCGCATCATTTCGTTCTTCATTGTTTGACTTACAGTTATGATTCTAGTAGCCGTTTTCAGAAGTCTTGGTATAAGAAACAGATAGAATACCCTAAATGAAAAACTGTGCCACTTCTCCTGTTTCAAAAACGCCAGATCGTGTACTGTAACAACTTTTTTTCTGTGCAATAAGGGAGCCGTATTGCAAAAATTGACCAACAAATCCGATCGTTTTAAATAAAGGGGCAATTCCAACTGTTCCCATAAGTGTCCTGTCAGCTTACCCACACACCGAACGTCCAACGTGTCGGCCAACTGCCTTTGACTGATATTCCTGGGTGCCATGAAAACTACTTCGACACCTGACCATTTCTTCAACCGTAAGGACAACTCGATAGCATACCGCTGAACCCCTGTCAACGACTGTGTTAGGAACCGACAGTTTACAACAACCCTCATGCTTCAAATTTGTTTTCTGCCACACTAAATGGCACGTCAACTCGAGATGCGTCCATCATTAATTGTGCTTTTTCAAACCATCCAACATTCCCTTTAATTGAGCGTTTACAACCCCTTTGTGACCCTGGACATTCCATTTGACAAAACGCGGTATTCTGGAAATCAGGAAATACAACAGTGTCAGGGATCTATCCGGAAAACTGGCATGCTTCCTGGCAACCCAAAAACGATTCCGAATAATCCAATAGCCGGAGAAAGTAGAAAATTCACCACCTGAACTTGCGCTGAACTTGTGCCAAATAACAGACGAGGGTACCTGAAACAGCTTTAAACCACACTTTTGGGCTCTAATGCAATAGTCAAGATCCTCCCCGTACATGAACATTTCCTCGTCCAACAGCCCGACCGTGTCCAGGCATCTTTTTGATATAAACAACAAACAGCCTGTTATAAAACCCGTTTCGTGTGGCGTATTGACAGACTGAACATCAGAAATACGCTGATTGATATGTAGATGAATGGCTTTTCCAATATGTGGGTTGTACTTGCCACCATCGTACCAAAGCACATCGTCGGGCTTGTAAAGAAAAATACGTCCACCCATCAGATCGGCGGCCGGATGGCTGCTACTAAATCGTATCATTTCGGACAAAAAGTCCGGATGGACCACCGTGTCGTTGTTGAGCAAGACAACGGCTTCAAAATCGTTTCGTCTACGGGCAATTGAGATGGCGCGGTTGTTTCCGCCGGAAAATCCCAGATTAGCGTCTTCCCGAATTAGCACAACCCTTGTATCTCCTTCAAACAGAGAATTATCCCTGCCATTACCAACGCAAATACCATCCGGTAATTCTTCAACAAACCGCTTCAACCGTTCATAGTCATCGCTGTTGGAAGCATTGTCCACAACAAAGACACGGTATTCAGTTTTTACGGCCTCCAGGCTTTTCAAGCACTCAATCGTGTCCGTACTGTTGTTGTAGTTGATGGTAACGATGTATATCATAATACTGATTGATAAACGCGCATGTGTTCACTGGCATTCTTTTCCCATGAAAAAGCAGTAAGCTGTTCGTGCCCCAAAGCAATCAAGTTGTTGCGCAATGCCGAATCGCCAAGTACCTGTTCAATTTTCCCGACCATGTCCTCAACCTGAAAAGGATCAAAATACATGCCTGCCTGACCGGCTACTTCAGGAAAACAACTGGCATTGCTAAGCACAACCGGACAATCGTAGACCATTGCTTCCAGAATAGGCATTCCAAATCCTTCTGAATAAGAGGGGAAGACAAACACCTCAGCATCCCTGTACAGCCTTGCCAGGGTGTTTTCATCGGCACTCAGCTGAATAACCTTGTCCGCCACGCGTTCTTGTCGAAGAAGAGCGACTTCAGTCTCTGAAAATTTACGACCGGTGCACACCAGCTTCAAATCTGGATGCTTGCGGCTTATCAACGAGAAAGCACTCAGAAATCGTTCAAAGTTTTTAAAACCGTAGCGTTCACCGACAAACAGCAAGTAAGGTGCAGTCACGATTCTGCCCGGATCCAAATCGGCCTTCCTGACCTTGTCAACCCCATGATGTATAACGACAATCTTGTCGGAATCCACCTGCCAACGACTCACCAGATCCTCCTTTGTATGCTGGCTGACAGCAATTATCCTGTCAGCCCGCTTTACCGACTCCTTTTGAAACCGTTCCCTGTCATCAATATTGTTGGTCAGCGTATTGACATACAATTGCCTGAATTTGGAATAATTCATATCATGAAATGTCATGACCATTTTTTTCCCCTTGATGGCATTGAAATAATAGGTATCAAAGTCAGTCTGATGAAAAATATCAAAGTCGCCCTTCTTCAGTTTCATGTACGTATAAGGACGGTTCAACCAATACATGAGCAACGCCTTCCCCTTAAAAGTCAGGTTCGGCAAAAAGTCACAGTAGTTGAACAACTTGGGCGACTTTATGTACTCGTTATTGGCCAACAAGGTCGTGGTTTCCCAAACATCCCTTGGAAGGTGCTTCATCAACTCACAAAAATACCTGGACGCACCACCGTATTTTTGCGTTGAGAACAGCTTATGATCGAACAATACCCTCATATTCAATCACTCATTACTTAAAACCGTATCAAGTTCCATGGAAACCATTTGCTTTCTGTCGTCGTAACTTTCAATACCGAATAGGAGATTGTCGTATTTTGAGAAAATATTCGAATTGGTCTTTATGAGAATCATCACACTGTATGCAACGATGGCGGAAACGACAAACAACTTATTGAGGGTTTTTTCAACCAAACCCAGTATCTCAGCATATAGAATCCAGTAGGAGAACACAAACAGCAATGTCATGCGCTCAATGGCAATCAGAATTTCCGAAAAAAAGAAATACACAAAAAAGAACAGAATGTATGCATTGACAAACATGATGTTTGCCGGATTTCGTTCCTTAAGTTTTGGAAGCAACAGAACAGCCAACAGAAATGTCCCTACTCGCTCCAAATATCCGAGACCCACTCCAACCGACTTTGTATACAGCTCACTGGCAAAATAAAGTTTGGCCTTTACAGCTATTCGTCCTCCCAGAAAATCGGCAACGGACAGGATCAATGGCTTCAGGTAAGGAATTTGAAGTAAAAAAAGGATGTTTCCAATAATAAAGATGGACCAGATCAACCATTTGGGCCATTCCCTATGCAGAAATAAATACAAAGGCAGAAAAAATATGGCACTTGAATGAAACAACAGTCCAACTCCGTTCAGCAAAAAATAGGGAATTGGCCGTCTTTCTTGTATGTACTTGATGGACAACAAAAATAACATCATCGCCTTGATGTTTCGCATCAGGTTGAATTCAATGGCCAGTCCCCCAAATATCAGGAAAAGGATAAAACTCAACATATAATATCGGGAATAGCGTCTGAAAAAGATATCCAACAACAAGACATCGATGACAACATTGATCAATACCCAGGCGAAGTAGTCGGGAATGATTGATTTAATCAATACTGTCCCAAAAATAAATCCCAGTTCCATCCCGGCTTGGTCTATACTGGCATCCGTCACAAATTCCTCGGTAAAGTCGGTGGTGAAGACAGAACCCAAATCACCACCCCACACTGTAGGAAGGCTGTTGAACATATTGTAATAGATGATCCAGTCCGTATTGACAAAACCGCGTAGTCCAAAGAAAAAGACAAAACCCGCCATTGCTGCCCAACGGATGTAAGTTGTGTCCTTTTCAAATTTAAGGCTCCTGAATTCTACAAACATCAACGTCACATAGTACAACAGCAGAATCAGGTAGGGAATGGAATAGGATGTGCTAAATGTGGGCATGGTGCTTGCGATAATGGTTAAAGCCTTCCCAAAATGAATAAATACCCAATTTCCATTTACTAAATGGCCACCTGAACAAATGATTGGCGACATGTAAGGCCATATTGTACAGTATAACGTAACCGGCATACAGCATAGAATAATTCTTCAATGCGAAGTAAGCCAGGTTGCGGTATTGATAACGAATGGAAAAATCGCTCAAAACGCCCGTCGAGGTGCCCTCTTTATGATGAACAACGCTGGCCGGAATGTACCACAACGGTATCCGCTGCTTGATTACCGCCCGGTAGACAAAATCTGTATCATCCCAATACACAAAATAATTTTCGTCCATCAGTCCGACTCGTTCAAAAACCTCCTTATGTACAAGCAAAAAACACGTTGGGGCAAACGAAATGGATTCGGGTACATCATACTGTCCAGTATCCGGTTGGTGTAATCCTCTGTGAAGATTCAATCCGGATCGCTTGTGGAATGTTCCGCCAGCACACCAAAACAAATTGGTACCAGCAAAGTATATTTTAGGTGCAGCCATAAGGGATCGGTTAAGGACGAGCCCGTCCAGCAACGCCTCAATGGCATTCTTTTTCAATACGATATCGTTATTTGAAATCAAGACATACTCACAACCGTCTTCCAACGCCCTCTTGATACCAATATTGTTGCCCCTTGCAACACCTTCATTCTCTGCATTTTCGATCAACACTGTTGCAAACGACTTCATACCGGCCAGCCTTCTCGAAAGAGCCAAACTTCCATCGGGCGACTGATTATCTACAACATAGAGGATAAAGTTTCGATAGGTTTGTGCCTCCAGCGTATCAAAGAAATCAGCAAGTACTGATTCGCTGTTGTATAATACAGTGACTATGCCTATGAGTGGATTCATTTGTACAGTCCCTTCTCCTTCATTTCCTGCAATGAACGTTCGTATCCATCGTGTTGGACGGCCTGTTTGTCTACCCACGCCGAGAATGCCGCAATTCCACGCTCAAAAGACCACTTGGGATGAAAGTCAAGATCGCGGGTAATTGCCGAAATATCAGCCAGATTGTGACGAATATCCCCCAGCCTGTAGTTTCCGTGCTTTTCTATTGGAACGGTTATGCCATAATTCTTACAGAGCTGACTGGCAACAGTCACTACGTCGGTACTCATACCGGTTCCAACATTGTAAACCTTTCCTGTTGCTTTGTCCGTTTCGAGTCCAAGCATTGTTGCCTCAACCACATCGTCTATGTAAACAAAGTCGCGTGATTCATTTCCATCTTCAAAAATAGTAATGCCCTTGCCGTTCTTTATGCGCGTGGAAAAAATAGAAAGGATACCGGTATAGGGGTTTGAAAGCGATTGGCCTGGACCATACACGTTTTGATACCGGAATGCTACAGCCGGAATGCCCAACGAACTGCAGACGGTCAATACCAGCTGCTCCTGGGTCTGTTTGGTAATGCCATAAACTGACGTGGGATGGACCTTGCTGTCTTCCGTTGTGGAAAGCAACTCCACTTCACAATGACATATGGGACATTTGCAGGAGAAATCGCCTGTAGACATATCTTCTTCCAAGCGTTGCACCGGAAATACAATACCATGTTCAGGACAACGGTATCGGCCTTCGCCATAGATGGCCCTGGAAGATGCGACCATCACTTTTTTTACGGTATGGTTGGTATTTGCCAACATATCCAGTAAGAGCCCGGTTCCACCAATATTCACATCCACATAGCGCTGGATTTCATACATGGATTGTCCGGTACCGGTCTCGGCTGCCAAATGAATCACCGCATCCTGCCCCTCAATTGCGGCCTTCCAGTCGTTACGTTCCGTGACACTTCCTTTGATAAAACGGACACGATTGACAATGGAGCGATACAACGGAGAATCTTCCATCGGATTGTTGCCGTGAATTTGAGGAGACAAGTTGTCCAATACAGTTATCGTGTAACCTTTCTCCATCAGTTTCAATGCAAGGTTGGAGCCTATGAATCCTGCTCCCCCGGTTATCAGAACGCGTTTCATTGTTCAATTATATTACTTCCTCCAAATCACATTTTCCTTCACACAGTGTGCTGGGCTGCCTACATAAACAGCACCCGGTGCGGACAACGCCTTACTAACAAACGTATTTGCAGCTATCACGCTAGCATCAGGTATGACAGCTCCTTTTAATACCAAACTCTTACAACCAATCCAAACATGATCGCCAATTACAACGGGCTTGGGTGGATTAATGACAAGGCCATTTTCATCCGTTATATCGTGAAAATCCGTATCCATGATCAACACATCCCACGATAACAAACAATCAGCACCAATCTGAACCGAATCATACGCAACAAGGGTCGATTCTCCCGTTATAGAAAGATTATCTCCCAACACCAGCGTTCCATCAGGTCCGGTACACACTTTTGAACCTTGCCCAATTACTGCAGTACCTTTAAAAACGACACAGCCGGCAACATCCCATACCATAGGGGAAGTTCTGTAGTCGAAAATTCCAATCGATTTAAAACCCATTCGAATCCGACCGGTTAAAACAGGCCCGCCCAGCTTGACGCAACCGCCCAGCTTATTTAATCTGACTTTTCGTGACAGCAATACCGGAAAACGAATCGCGTCCTTAAATGAGAAATACTTCAGATTGAATGTAATCGTTTGGAACAATCCGAGGCCACATATCATTCTTATTTTATTGTTCAATGCACCCATGTAGTCGATTTAACGAGATGTTGCCCCCTTATCCAACTGATTTGCCTTTAGAGAAGACACATATTCCCTGGCAAAAACAAAACCGATGCCCGCGAGTAAGCCTAGAATGGTGCAAATCGCAAGAATTTTCATACGGTTTGGGCTGTCTTTTTCGATGGGTACCACAACCGGTTTGATGATAGCAAAGGCAGGGGTTTGACGTTTAACTTGAATTTTTGACTGTTCAAGTGATTTCGCAAGTTCTGAATAGACCGAATTGGCAATATCATACTCATTTTTCAGACGTTCCTGTTCTGCCAAAGCAGAAGCTGTGACCACATGCCAGTTTCTGTCGCGAAAAGACGCCAAACGTTCCTGAGTCCTAAGGCAATCCTGCTTCTTTTCCAGAAAACGTTGCTCAATAAAGGAGAGTTGTTCTGTGGCCTTTTTGGTCTTAAAATTAATCATGTATTTCTGGAGCAGGTCCAATGATGCCTCGGCCACCTGTGCCGTCAAAATTGGTTCAGTCAGATAGCACGTCAACGTGAGGTAACCTTCTTTCTTATTGACGGACAAATTGATGGATCCTCTTAATGCGTCCATCATTATGGCTTGTTCTTCTGTCACGACGATTGGACCTTCCACTGAACCCGAACCAGTAATGGCACGTTTTTTCTTCGTCATCGATTTGATCAAACCAGGCAATCCTACGGTGTATTGGCGCACATATTCAAAAAAGGTTGGTTTCTTGATATGTACAAAATAATCGTACAAACTGACTGGATGATCCACTTTTTCAAACGTAAACGGTTTGTTCATTAGTTCGAGCAGGAACGGTTCCGATTCGATAATTTGTGGATAGATAATGGGCGATATCTCTGAACCGGATTCGCTTAAATCCAGATCGAACCCAGCCAGGGAGGCTAGGGATGAAATCTTTCCCATACTGCCCTCGGTGTCACTTTGAGGAAGCATGGTGGTGGACACCTTATAGGTCTTGGGGGTTAAGAATGCCACCAGCATCCCGATGACGATACCAACGGACATTGCGATGATAACCTGTTTGCGATTTCTCCATAAGTAACTCAACAGCAACATATAGTCAATTTCGTTCTTTCCCTGTAACGAGGCTGATCCTTCTTTACGCATGTTCGTCTATGAATGATTAATACTAAATGACACGTTTGGGCCTCACGTTACCGCATGATGGCTGCTATGGCAATAGCCAACGAAGAGAACGTGCTGGCAATGGCCAACCAGGTGGTGACCTCCATCCTCTCTTTTTCTTCTTTTTCAGGCACAACTATTTTACTGCCAGGCTGAACCATGGGATAACGTGTGACAATGAATCGTCTGGTAACCCGTGTCGTTCCATCGCTATTGATGACATAGACTTTCTTTTTGTCGGCGTTATTACTGAAACCACCAGAACGGTCAATGTAATATCCTGCCTTATGCCCTTTTTCATAGGCCAAACCAACAGGATTCAAAATGGCTCCCGAAACGTGGACCTCCTCGGATATCTCAGGAATTAAAATCCGATCACCTTCTCTTAGATGATAATTAAAAACGCTCGTCGTATCCTTCATTATCTTGTCCAACTGCAACTCAACCCTGGCAATCTTAATCTTCTTGATGTTTCTAAACATCAGGGAATCCATAAAGTTGGATTGTTCATCCTTGGACATTTTGCCGACTTTCTCCCTTAAATCCGGATCGGAAATGCTTTTGAAATCAAATGATTTTGTGGTCGTATCCTGTTCTTCCACTTCAATGCGTCTGTAAAGCGAGGCTCCATTCGAATAAGCATGTTCGGTAAGACCACCTGCGCGTTTGACGACATCAGACACCCGCTCCTTCTTTGAACGTATGCTGTACTGGCCCGGAAAACGAACTTCACCGTCAACACTGACTGTTTTTTGCTCATAATAGGTTGGCGCCTTTCTGACATACACATAATCAAAGGCATCAAGAGCAAATCGTTTATCCTGATTGTTTAGCCTCAGGTCACGGTTGATGCTCAATTGGAAAAGGTTTACCATATCGGCATTCTTGTCTTTGGCATTCACCGTGTTGTAACGCCTTGAAACCTCGATTAACGATTCACTGGCACCCTCTTTGAATCCTCCTGACTGCATCACCAGGTCTCCCAGTGTCATGCCTTCATAAAATTCAAACATTCCTGGATTTTGAACTTCACCATAAATCCGGACAAACCGATGCTGCCTCAGTGACGATACATTCTGCAAAACAATCGAGTCTTCACGTTGCAACACTACATCTGAAGCTTTGTTTACCACCTCTGTCACATCAAATGACAGGATGGAAGGTGTCAGATCCTTCTCCAAGCGATAAATTAGCCCCCTACGCTCAAACGCATTCTCCCTCAATCCCTGTGCTTTATTCAACAGATCCGACAATTTCATGCCTTGGGTAAGGGCGTACACGCCTGGACGAACCACCGACCCCGATATCATCACACGATTTTCGTAGCGCTTCAAGACTTCGCCTACCCAAATTGAATCGCCGTTCTCAGGTTTGAATGATGCAAAGTCTTTCGCTTCGATATCGATCATCTTGTGTTGTAACCAACCCACACGAGAAACAGATATTGCCGACTTGTAGGCTTGTGGCGTGAAACCGCCAGCAAAACTCAAGAGTTCATCCATGTTCTCAGCCTTTTTCATTTCAAAAAAGCCTGTTCGTTTGAATGCTCCGGCCACTTCAACACGAGACTCGTAAGCCGGTACCATGATTACGTCTTGATCCCGTAGAACGAGGTTGTTCCTGGCGTCACCTTTGATCAGGTATTCATAAACGTCCAACGTTTTAATCACTTTGTTGTCACGAATGATCTTGATATTTCTGAAAGAACCGTTCTCGTTGGGACCGCCGCACAAATAGAGGGCATTGAAGGCCGAAGCCGTAGCAGGCAATGTGTATGTACCGGCAACCATGACCTCTCCAATCACATTCACCTTGATGGAGCGCATCCCGGTAATGCTGACGTCGGCCCATGTGTTGGGGTATGCGCCAGTCATACCGGAATAAATACCGGTCAATCTCTTCTTTATGGTTTTTTTGGCTTCTTCACTAGTCAAACCCTGTACATTGATGGAACCGGCTTCCGGAATCATAACAGCGCCGTTATGATTGACAGTCACCTCATACGTTTGCTGGCTGGCTCCCCAAATACTGATAGTCAATTCATCGTTGACACCCAGTACATAGTCCTTGGGGACGGGAATATTCACTGACGGTTCAAATGACAATTTCTCCGAATTGAAGAATTGAAACCCAAAAATCTTCTTCGCCTTTTCAGTCGCTTCAAATTCAGCCTTCAATGAATAGTCATACAGTTCGTCATTGGTCATGAGGAATACGTCTTTCTCCTGTTTCTTGGTACCTGAAACGATCTGATTGGTACGATCCTTCTCAAAACCCTCTTTGAGAATGCGTTCTCTGACTAAATTGATTTGTTCGTCGGTAGCACCCCGCGCCTTGGCAACCTCAACGACCTGGTCGATAGACATGCCTTGTTCGGTTGCCTGTTTGACCAATCGCTGAATCTGCGTATCAGTCAGGCTGCCGATATCCATCGTTGAAATATTCTGCCCCAGTAATGGAGCAACGAATAAACTGATTAAAAAGACACTGATTATTCTTCCCACTTTTTTAATCATGGCACTGCTGTTTCTCATGGTTTACCGACAATAACTCGCTGTGGAAATCCATTCCACAGATTACTAAAAAACGCTCCACTCACGGAAAAATTGCGTGAATGAAGCGCAAAAATACAAGAAGATGCTTACTTGACCAAGTCTGCCAATCGAAGTGGCAGGTAAAAGGTTTTGTTTTTATCAACATACACCACGACGCTGCTCAGGAAAATGGTTTTTCCGTTCAATTCGGCCACATTGGAATCGTCAGTCAGCTTCAACGTCTTACCCTTGTTTTCAACTGTGAGAACAGGATGTTTGTCTGGTTGTTCCGTGATGGTACAGTTCATTCCCTTGAACACCTCGTCATGTTTGGAATAATAGGTAGCTGTCAATTCGGGCAAGCGGTTTTTCAGCCCCATCAGCTGACACAGGTAATCATTGATTTCCACGTTCATCCTTACACCTGTAGGCAACGTATTTTTGGGGTGATAAGCAGCCAGCAGGACATCTTCACCGGTATGTCCGTTGGTCGTGAAGCCAATTCCAGTCCTCAACGACATTATGGATGCCACCTGATACTGCAACGTGGGGTTGCGCAACCGTTGTACAGCAGGAATTAGACTGTGCGTGTAATCTTTTGTAAAATCGATCAGACGATATTCCTCCGGACTGAGCAGGATACCGGTGTATTGAAGAAAGAGGTGGCCTATGTCCTCACGTCTGGATGCATTCAACAGTTTGGCCAAACCGTCGGCTGATTTCCTGAATTTCAACAGGGAACCAAAAATCTGCTCTTTGGAAAGTTTATCGTATCCGCCCATCCGGCCTACTCCAATGCTCAACCCACTGTTTCCATGGTCAGAAAGGATAATCACCGCTGTATTGCCTTCTTTCCGGGCAAAGTCAAGGGCCGCCTTGCACGCTTCGTCGAAAGCGACATATTCGGAAACCATCCCAACCGCATCGTTTGCGTGAGCCGCCCAGTCAATCTTGCTGCCCTCCACCATGAGGAAAAAACCTTTTTTGTTTTTTGACAACAATTGAATGGCCTTTTCTGTCATCTCCTTCATGGAAGGGGTCTGGTCAGATTGCCTGTCTATCTCATAAGGCATGTCGCTTTCTCCAAACAAGCTCCACAGCTTGTTTCCATTAAACGACCTCAACGCATTCAGCTCATTCAGCTGCAGGGTGTACCCTTGTTCATTCAAGTAGTTCCGATAAGGCTTCTCCATATATTTTACACCACCTCCGATGACCACATCGATTTGGTTGTGAACCATTTGAGAAGTTATGCTGGTGTAATCGTTCCTGTTGTAACTGTGTGAGGAACAATCCGCTGGTGTGGCATGTGGAAATTCACAGGTAAAGACCAAACCCGTTGATTTGCCGTGAACAAGCCTGGCGGCTTCAAGTACCGTCATAAGGGGTTGGTAGGCCAACGAAGAATGGGTTGACAGAATGTCGTTGTTCGGATCTACAACCGGATACGTTGAAACAAAACCGGTTCTGGAAGGTTCGCCTGTCATGTAACAGGATGTGGTTGGCGCCGAATCGCCGATTGGAGCATTGGAAGAGAAGGTGCGCACCGTTCCACAGACAAAGGGATCGATGTACAAGGCAGGACGGTCCGGATTCAGCAACCAGTTGTACCATCGTGCGGCAGATATCGTGGACAGCGAACAGCCATCGGAAATCAGTAAAATGACATTTTTAACCGGAACAACCGGACGGTCTACCCGTCCGGTTGTCTGATTAATTTGTTGCAGTACATACGCTTTATCGTTCTTAGCGGCACTAACAGAAACCGGAAATAAAATCGGTAATCCAAGAAGCACAATCACTTGCAAAGACAAGATCAACAGTCTTCCTCTGTCAAAAAGAACGGTTAAAAACGTTTTCACTGCTACATTCATTAAATTAGATATACATGTTGATCAGTGATTCAAACAATTCCTGCTTGCCGCTGATTTGTTTGGGTTCACCGTTAGCCTTGGCATAAGCGTAAACATCTTCCAAAGACAATTTGCCTTCTTCGAATTCTTTACCCTTACCGGCATCGTAGGAAGCGTAACGGTCTGCCAACATCTTCTTGTAAGGAGATTTTTCCAGGATTTCAGCTGCTGTGATCAAAGCACGAGCCATAGCGTCCATGCCGGCGATGTGAGCGATGAACAAATCGTCCAAATCGGTCGAGTTGCGACGGATCTTGGCATCAAAGTTCGTGCCACCACCTTGGAGGCCACCGTTTTGCAGGAGAACCATCATAGCTTGAACGAGTTCATACAGGTCGATGGGGAATTGGTCGGTATCCCAACCATTCTGGTAGTCACCGCGGTTGGCGTCGATGGAACCCAACATGCCTGCATCAGCAGCACATTGCAGTTCGTGTTCGAACGTGTGACCGGCCAAGGTAGCGTGGTTCACTTCGATGTTGATCTTGAAGTCGTTTTCCAAACCAAAGGACTTCAGGAAGCCGATAACGGTTTCGGTGTCCACATCGTATTGGTGTTTCATTGGTTCCATGGGTTTGGGTTCAATCAGGAACACGCCCTTGAAACCTTTTGCACGTGCATAGTCACGAGCTTTGGTCAACATGGTACCCATGTGTTGTTTTTCACGCTTCATGTTGGTGTTGAGCAAGCTCATGTAGCCTTCACGACCACCCCAGAATAC
>CAYTIY010000006.1:0-37660 GCA_964438045.1 uncultured Bacteroidales bacterium
CTTTATTTTATTGGTATATGATGAAACAGGGCTATTGGCTGATAGAATTCATGTCTGTTTCACGAATCATCTATAAAACAAATAAAATGTATGAAAAATCGTTCCTATATACCGAATATGATGATAATGATCTGACATACTTTATCTTATACAATTTGCGCACCATGAAGAAAGCATTTGAAGAACTAAAATTGTACCTCAAACGCAAATCGGAAGAGAATAAGAGCGTCATACTGCTCACAACCATTCAGGGCATAAACCAACGACAAGCTCAACTTATTCAAATTATACAGGAAAAATCAGATGTTTTGTTTACAGTAAAGGAGGTCGAGAATCGTTTCTCTGTTGGTAATCAAACTGCCCGTACAGACTTATACGGCTTGGTAGAAATGGGTTATTTGTCTGAAATACAGCTAAATAAAAGAAAGCTAGCCTTTATAAAATCAATTGATTTCGATTCTAAGATTCATAGTTTCTCCTAATTTATGATTAATTAGGAGAAACTATACTTATTTCATGTTTGTTTCACTGAGCATTCGGAAGATTTCGTTGGGATGGATTCGTTAGTTGACCACAACCTTCAACTGCTCCTTGAACTGCGCTGACTGAACCGTCACGACATAGACACCGGTTGGCAGGTTTTCCATATAGCGGGTACCACTATGTTTGGTTGTCGATTGGACCTCGCCCAACAGATTATACACCGTGATGGTGGCGTTAGGCGGCAGGTTGCTAAGGATCAACGTGCCGTGTTCCGTGTGGGCGACAACCCTGGAAACCGAAGGTTTGGGAGGAATCGCCGTGAACGACCCGTCGATATTCTTGAGATCGTCTGTACTCAGCAGTATCCAACGCTGAAGGGTGGCCGCGTCGCTTATGTTGAAGGAAGTCGCAGCAGTGGCCTTGCTCAGATTGGCTGTCAAACAGTTGGGATTCTCCGATGCTGAAGGGTTGATGATGTAATACCCCTTTTTGGTCAGTTTCTTGCCATCAGCGCCTACTTGGGCATTGATGCGCGCCTCCATGAGCTGGAAGTAATTTGAACTGGCCGGCGTTTGCCTGGCAACCAACCGGATTCCGTTGGTGCCTGTCAACATGTAGGTGAGCAGTTTGCCTGTAGCTACGTTCCGCAAGGTATAGTAACAATTTACAGGATTGAAACGGAGGTACCAGGCGGCGCTGTCGTTGGCGACAGCCTGAGCCGCTGTCAAGGTACGAAACGCCAGATAACCGTTGTTTTCCAACAGGAAGGCAGTATCCCTACCCGCTTTGCTGTCTTCACTTTTCAGGTAGTATTTAACACTGTCGGTATGTTCAAAGGTATAAGCCGGCGTCGTGAACTTTCCGGTCGGTGTGGGCAGTCCGTCTTCTCCGAACCCTTGCATGAGCAAGGCGTTGAGGGTGTACAGCCAATCCGTTCCCGCATCCTCGAAAGCGCCATTGATGCCGTAGGGCCAACCGTGGGTGGCATCGCCGCTGATCTGAGCCCCTGCGGTGCCATCCATGAAGTTCAACACGGCAGTGGCTCGTTTTCCCAACCATTTTCCACTAGCCTTCAAGGGAGAAGTCGGTGTGGTATACCAGTACCAGTGGGTGCCTACACCTATCGTATGAGCCATCTCATGGAGAGCTGTACCAACTTGCTGGTAGCTGGCCAGTGGACCAAAGCGCATCCATCCGCCATAGGAGGCCTCAGCGGTAGGCGTTCCCGATCCGTAATTGACCGACAAGGAAAGCCCCTTGATTGAGGTAAGTGAGTTGTAGTAGTCGACAGCAGATTTCATGGCTGTGTTGACACGGGTGTAATCTGCTTCCGGGAAACCGGAGGCCATGGAATAAGTGGTCGTGCCCCTCGGTATGGTGATGACCTTGACCACGTCGCCGTAACCCACGGCATAGGTATTGGTCAGGGCATACGCCCTCATGTAGTAAACGGTTGAAGGCTGCAGCCCATCAACCTTGTACAGGTAACCGGCGTTGCCGAACACCGTGGTGCTACGGTTGTCCAACACCGAGGGTTGGGGATTTGTACTCCAGCAGATGCCGCGTTCAGCGATGCCTGCTCCGGAAAAACCACCTCTGAGGAAGGCAACGGATGAGCCTCTAGCATATTGCCTGGTGGTGGTCACAGTGGGTGGTGTACCGGTTGCATTGGCCAGCCGGTAAGCGAGGACGGCCTTATTCACTTCGGTAGTGGCTGCAGCCAGTATTGCCAAAGTGGCATCCAGGTTGTTATAAATGGCCTGACCTCGTGTGATGGCGGCCTGAAGGCTGTCTGCCCGAAGGCCGGTACCGTTGCCATAGACAACTTGCGCGTTTTGAAGGGCGCTTTGGAGTACTGAATAGGCAGCCAGGGATGAATTGCCGGTTGAAATGGCGGCTGTCAGCGACTTACTGGCTGACGACAGGTCGTTCAGGACAAGGGGGTCGGCACCCACCGCCTGTTCACCGGCTGTAATGGCATTATTCAGGGCTGTGACCACCGAAGATTGTACATGTCCGGTGGCTAACAACCGGGCTTTGGCCACAAGTTCACTGACCTGTTGGGCGGCAGCGGTATAGTCCTGACCCTCGTAATACAGTCTGAAATCATCGAACAAGGCCCAGTAACCCGTTTGTTGGAAATCACTCCTGGCGCCCACGGTGAGGGTGGCGCCGTCTGTGAGGAAAATAGGGGTCAGTGTGGTAACGTAATAAGAACTGTCCGGGGTGGTGAACAGGACTTCAGCCCCTGCCATTGTGTTGACATAGCCGTTGTAGTTGCCTGTACCGGAAAAGCGGTGTTTGTACAGGGAACTAAAGGGCGTGCTGCGCTCGGGAAAACTGCTGCTGTTGGCGTAAAACCGGGCATGGATGGTTTCCGTACCGGCCCGGTAGGCCAAACCACCGTCGTTGTCGCCAGGTCGTTCAAACCCCCTGACTTTCAGGCTGTATTTTCCAGCCGGCAGTCCAGTTATGGTCTGGTACATGTTGAACGTCTTTTGGTAGAATTCAACGGAATGATAACCGACGGTACCGGCACCGGACCAACCTATGGACGTGTTGTCATCGAAACCCGGATTGGCCAGGTAAGGCGTCATATCGAGGGGCTGACTGCTTGAAGCGTTCAGCAGCTTGTAATCAAACAGGGCTTTTTTAAGAGCAGCCTTGGCACTGGAGACAACAGAAAATGATTCACTGGTCAGGTAGATTGTTGCCTGGCTGATGGCGGCATCCAGAGCGGCGGCCCCTTTTGCAGCGGATTGGTAGAGAGCCTGTGCCTCCGCAATCAATGTCTGCAGACCTGCGATATCTGGCATTTCGAAGGCTTCGTGCAGGGCAAAGTTGTCAAATCCCAATCGGCCGCCCAGCCAACGGAAGCGGGCGACAACGTGGGTATAGGCCGGATTGGCGTTTGTGAAACCGACCGCATTGATGGTCCACTGGTTGCCGGCGTTTACCTGCCCGGTATTGAGCAGAACCTTGGGTTCCAGTGAAGACGTCTTGTTATTGGTCAGGGATACCTTGAGGTAGTCCTCCGTTCCTGCCGTTGTTGAGGATTGGTACTTGGCGTAATAGGCAAAAACATAGGTTTTGCCGGACTCCACACTCCAGCCTGTTCCAATGGAACCGGATGAGCTTGAATTTTCGTTAGCATTGCCAACCAAGTACTTGGTATTCCCAACGCCGCCCAAGGGTTGGATGGTAAATTTATCAGCTGTCAGTGTGGCTGCCGTGGTGGTGGCGTCGGTCCAACCCGTAAAGCCGTCTTCAAATCCGGGGTTGTTGATCAGATTATTTGACTTAAGGACGTATTTTTTGGTGTTGATGACCACCGTATCACCAGACTGCCACGCCTGGGCCGACAAACCGGCACATAATAGGAGACCGGTCAGGATCAGTTGTTTCAACCGGGAATGCAGGATGTGTTGGCCAATGCTGCGCTGTGTCTTCATGAAGTATCTCCTTTTTGTTCGTTATCACCACTTGATAAACAAAAGTACCCGTTTAAACCGAATACCAAGGGGGTGTTATCTTTCAAAAAGGCTTGAATATCTGTCAGAGCTTGCGCAAACGTTCAAACGTGTCTATTCTTTTTTCTTGGGTGTTTGGTTGAGTACGCGGTAGATTTCTTTGGCCAACATGCCTGCACCGGTTTCATTGGGATGGATCTCATCGACAAAAACCTCGGCATGGTCCTTGGTGATGGCGTACAGATCAATCAACTGAAGTCGGTTCTTTTTGGCTATTTTTTTCACCAAGGGGATGATGTCGGTGGTGATGATGGAATCACGGATACCAAACCGTTGGCTAAAGGCTTTCGCAGGGGAACACAGGTAGATGGTCGGTTTTGACGGCAAGGCACGCAACGTGTCAATCATGGCTTGCATGTCAATGGCGAAATCTTTCTTGTTGACCCAATTTCCCGGCTTGCTGTCGTTGGTACCCAATTTCAGGACCACAATGTTGGGGTTGAAGGCCTTGGCGTCCTTCCAGGCCTGCGTCTTCATATACGGAAGATCCGACTTCTTGAGCATGGTCGCTCCATTCACACCAAAGTTACGTACCAGGTACTGTTCACCCAACAAGTTGCCCAACTGGGCCGGGTAACTGTCTTTTTTCCGGTTGCGGATGCGGTCGCCGTAGGTGATGCTGTTTCCGATGCAAGCCACGCGTATAACGTCAGCTTTGGCCGGTGCTTTGAATGAACTCAGCCAGGCAGCCAGTTCGGCTTGCTGTTGCTGGTGGAAGGCGAACGAAGGTTTGTTCATGCCCCAGCCATGACCTCCGGTGGGATAGATGTGCAGGGTAGCCGGTATTTGCTGCCGACGCAACGCCGAATAATAATTGACCGCGTTCATGGATGGCACCACATCGTCATCGTCGGACAAGGCCAAGTAAGCGCGTGGCGTTTCAGCATCCACCCGCAGTTCGTTGCTGTACGCACGGATCAATTCGGGCGACGGATTGTTGCCTATCAGGTTGTTGCGTGAACCGCCGTGGGTATATGCCTGATCCATGGTGATAACGGGGTAGAACAGAATCTGGAAAGCCGGACGGAGGGCAGACTCTGCGTGTGTTGCAACGGTTGAAGCCAGGTGGCCGCCGGCTGAACTGCCCATAATGCCGATGTCATAGGGATTGATGTTCCATGCCTTGGCGCTGTCCTTGACCATCCGGATGGTTTGACAAACATCCGAGAAAGGAACATCCGGATTTCCATGAGGCATTCGGTATTTCACCACGATAAGGGCAATGCCCTGGTTGTTGAAAAAAGGAGCCCATCCGTAGCCTTCATGATCGACGGCCAAATTGCTGTAACCGCCACCCGGAAGTACCAGTACTGCCCGTCCGGTAGCTTGTTGTTGATTGGGTAGGAAAACCCGAACAGCAGGCATTGAAGAAACTTGTGTCGCACCTTTTGGCACTCCATCAGGCCAGATGTTCAGGTCGAACGGAGGGCGTTGCGCCATGGATGTCATCACACCCAGGATCAACAAACAAACAACCAGGCAACTGCGTGAAATCAATCCTCTTTTCATCGTCAATCGTGTTTATACATTGCGCGTGACCGTTTCCATGCAGGCAACAATCACGCGCACTTGATTTATAGAATGGTTAATTTAAGGGCTTTAAGATCCTCCTTGCGGGAACTGCCACCATACAGCAACTCGTATTGTCCGGCTGTAGGATGTACGGTACCCGTCTGTTCGTCAAACCATTCCAGTTGTTCAGCCTTCAGCGTCAAACTGACAGAGGCTGATTTGCCCGAAGCAATGGGCAGACGTTTGAACGCCCGCAATGTTTTAACGGGACCTTCCGCATCGCCAACCTTGCGCAGGTAAACCTGAACCACTTCTTCTCCGTCTTGTTTCCCTGTATTTTTCACGGGAATAGTTAGACTGACAGAGTCTCCGCGTTTAACCTTCTTGCTACTGAGTTTGGCTTTTCCATAGCTAAATTGCGTATAACTCAACCCGTAACCGAAAGGAAACAAGGGTGCTTCCTTCATGTAACGGTAGGTGCGTCCCTTCATGGAATAATCTTCGAAGTCGGGCAGTTGGTTCACGTTTTTGTAGAAGGTAACCGGCAGACGTCCGGCCGGGTTGTAGTTACCAAAGACAACATCGGCAACGGCTGTTCCGCCTGCCTGACCGGGATACCAGGCCTGCAGGATGGCGTCACACGACTCGGTTTCAGTCATCAGTCCCATGGCCGATCCCGAGTAATTGACAAACACGATTTTCTTGCCGGCAGCCTTCAACGCCTGCAACATACGACGCTGAATGCCGGGGAGTTCGATGTCGGTGCGGTCTCCTCCCTTGAATCCGGGAATGGTTACACGCATCTCTTCCCCTTCGAGGGAGGGTGCAATGCCACCGGCGAACAACACCACATCGGCATCCTTCACCTTGTTGATGGTGGCTGTCAAATCCATAGGCACCAACGGGCCGAACGTGAAGTTCAACATGGCATCGGCATTGCCCTGCGAAAATTGGATTTCTATTTCGTATGAAGATCCAGCGAGGGCATTGAGTGTGTACACATCCGTCGGTGAATTCAGTTGAAAAGGCCTGGCAACCTGTTCACCGTTGATTTTCAACGTCACGCGGCCGGCAGCCTGGAACTGGAAATGCACTTCCTCCGATTTAGACGGTAAAAAGGTGGTGGTGTACACCGCTGAGAAATCGCGGATATTGACGCCCGGAGCAAAAGCGGTGGCGCCCATCGTGGTAAATTGGAACGGTGTGGTAATGGCAACTGTGGCAACGGGTTCTCCCTGTTGTTCACGGGAATTCCAGTACCTGGCGGTAAAGCCCTTGGTGCCGTTGCTGTTGCATTCGTGAAACAGGTTACTGATGGCCACGTCAGTGGTACGATCACAACCCGGTTCATAGATAATCTGGCTGGCGGGTAACAATGCTCGCACCCCTTCCAATAGGGTTACGGTGTGTGAAGGATTGCCGTTGTAATTGCCCCACTGCATGACGGAGTCGTTGGCGTTGGGGCCCATGACAGCCACCTTCAACCCTTTGCCCAGCGGAAGGATGTTTCCTTTATTTTGCAACAGGACAATGCTTTGACGGGCCATATCGGCAGCAAGATCTTTGTGTTTCTTGGAATCCAGCACGCTGTAAGGAATCGGCCAGGGAGACGTCTCGTTCATCTCACCCAGTTCAAAACGGGCTACAAGCAGGCGCTTGACGGAGACATCAACGCGACTTTCCTCGATCAAGCCATCCTTGACAGCCTGGGTCAGTGTCCTGAAATCACTGCCACACTCCAGGTCGGTTCCGCTCAACACGGCACTGGCCGAAGCGGTTTTCGCATCAGTGTGGGTTTCGTGTGCATTTTGCTTATAAAAATCGGCGATGGCCCAACAGTCGGACACCACAACGCCGTCAAACTTCCATTTGTCGCGCAGGATCTGGGTCAGGAGGCGGTTGCTGCCGCAGCATGGCTCATCCTCGTAGCGGTTGTACGCACACATCACTTCCTTGACATCGGCCTCCTGCACCAACGACTTGAATGCCGGCAGGTACGTTTCCCACAAGTCGCGGGGAGCGATGTTCTCAGCATTGAAAGAATGGCGGTTCCATTCCGGACCCGAATGCACGGCAAAATGCTTGGCACAGGCGTGCAGTTTGTCATAGGGTGCATCGGCCGGGCCCTGCAGGCCATTCACCACGGATACACCCATACGGCTGGTCAAATAGGGGTCTTCCCCATACGTTTCCTGACCACGTCCCCAACGCGGATCGCGGAAAATATTCACATTGGGCGTCCAGAACGTCAATCCCTGGTAACGCTTCAAACCGCCGCTTTCGCCGAACTTATTTGATTTGGCACGGGCTTCGTCGGATACGGCCGTGAAAGCGTCAAACAACAACGCATCGTTGAAAGAGGCGGCCATGCCCACTGCCTGGGGAAATACGGTGGCCAAACCGGCACGTCCAACACCATGGAGTGCTTCGTTCCACCATTCGTAGGCCTTAATACCCAGCCGGGGTATGGCCGGTGATGCGTTCTGCATCAGCGACACCTTTTCCTCCAGGGTCAGTCGTTTCAACAGGTCTTCCGCTCTATTTTCAGGCGTCAGGGATGTGTTCTGGTACGGCAACATCTGCGCCATCGCACCGCACGTCAATAAGCTCATGGCTGCAACCAGCCAAAGGGATGTTTGTTTCATTGAGTGTATGATAGGTTAAAGCATGTGTGTTTTTCCTCGTAGTCGGCAAAGATACTCTTTACCGGATACTCCGTCAAGAATCAGACTTGTTTTGGCCGACAGGGATTAATGTCGGTTCAAACTATTATCTTAGCGTATTCTTTGCCATTAACCGTTATGAAGCAGATTTTCCCGTTGAACATCGTATTTTTGGACGCCTCGTCCATTGGGAACACAGACCTGTCAGCACTTTCCGCATTGGGAAATTTCACCGCTTTTCCGGATACTGCTCCGAATCAGTTGTTGGTTCGTTGTCGGGAGGCGGACGTCATCATCACCAACAAGGTCAAGTTGCTACGCAACGAGCTGGAAGCCCTCCCCCGCCTGAAACTGATCTGCATCGCCGCCACCGGCATGAACAATGTGGACCTGCCGGCTGCTGCCGAAAAAGGCATCCCGGTCAGGAATGTACCAGGTTATTCCACCGACAGTGTGGCCGAACTGACATTCACCCTGGCGTTGAGCCTCTCCCACCACCTGTCCTATCAGGATCAATATGTAAAAAGCGGATCGTACAGCCGAAGCGGTTTGTTTACGAACTACACGCGCACCTTTCACGAGTTGAGGGATAAGCAATGGGGTATCATTGGAATGGGAACCATCGGAAAGCGGGTGGCCGAACTGGCTGCTTGTTTCGGCACTCATGTTTCCTATCATTCCACCAGTGGTAAAAATCGGGAGGCCGGTTACCCGCATAAGACATTGGAGAACCTGTTAAAAGACAGCGACATCATTTCCATCCACGCTCCCCTGAACGACCAAACCCGCTTCATGATCGGGTACAATCAACTCCGTTTGATGAAACCCGATGCGTTCCTGATCAATGTGGGTCGGGGAAAGATTGTCAGAGAAATCGATTTGGCAAGGGCATTGCGGGAAGGAAAACTGGCGGGAGCCGGATTGGATGTATTTGAGCAAGAACCCATTTTGCCCGAACATCCCTTACTGGCCGATGATATTAAGGAAAAGGTACTCCTGACACCACACATTGCCTGGGCTTCCATTGAAGCCAGACAGCGGTTGGTGGATGCCACAGCAGCACACATCAAGGATTTATTACTTCAATATTAAGCCAGAGAAGCTTCAACCTTCTGGTTGCCAACAGATTGAATGGAGGCGATATCCAGTTGGTTTCTCGGAATGAAGGTTGTGGGCAACGGCATCTTGTAAATGGCATCCCGCAACCTCCTGCCCAGTAATTTACTGTCTTTGAACGAGGCTACTTCTTCAGCCGTGAGCCACTCTCCGATCCCAACACGGGGATATTGATCGACTTTGTTGAATATCTCGCTGGGCATGCGCAATGATCGGATGCGCCAGTCGATTACACCGAGAAAGTAAAAGAAAGGTGAGTTCTGATCAAAAAACCGGATGGGCAGGACAGGCACCTTGGCCATCTGGATCAATCGGATGATGGTTTCCTGCCATTCCCTGTCCCTGACATTCATGCGCTTAAAACGAAACATGGAAACCGCTCCTGCCGGGAAAAAGCCGACCGGATGTCCTTCCTTCAGGTTTTGTAGGGTCTGGCGAATACCGTTTATGCTCTCAGTGGGGTCGTTTTTATCCCCCGTTTTCGGTCGTACGGAAATAAAATTATCCTCCATGGTCTTGACCAACGACAGGAATTGATTGACCATCAACTTGTAATCCGGACGGATGGCAGCCATCAGGTCTATGAGCATGATGCCGTCTATTCCCCCGTAGGGATGATTTGAAATGGTGATGAAAGCACCTTCTGGCAATCCATGCAAACGTTCGGAATGTCCAATTCTATAGTCAACACCCAGGTCTTTGAGCAAACTGCTGGCAAATTCGGCTCCCATGAGGGGGCATGAACGTCCGTACACCCAATTTACCTTGTCAATAGCAAACGCTTTCATGCTCCATTTTGCCAGCTTTGTCCCCCATTTCCCTCTGAAAATGGGTGAAATGCGTTGCATCGATTCGATGTCTAGTATTTCTCGTTTCAACATGGCAACGGCTTATTCTTTTTCAACAGGCAACGGTTTTTGAGCACGTCCTGTCACTTTCATGAGCAGGATGCCCACACCGATCCAAAACAATTCCCGGACCCGGGTCACCAAACTGACGTAAATTCCCAGTGCAGTTGATAGAGATAGAGCCCTGAATGCAATGAGAAATCCACCTTCACGTACCCCAACCTGCATGGGGGAGAAAAATAAGATATTGGTGAACAGGCTCATAAAAGTGTAAATGACCACAGATTCAATAAGCGTCACATGAGAGGTCACGGTCAGCAAAATGATGTATACCTCCAGGCAATTGCAGATGCGTGCAAAAAACTCCAACCCAAGCGTTTTCAAAAAAGCAATTCGTCTGTGGTGGTATAAATGAGTGATTTGTTTGTCAATCAACTGTAATTTCTCGTGGTTTTTTTCCAGGAAGGGAGGCACAATGCGTTTCAGGTAAGGCAACCGACAACACGTGTTAAAGAATTTTACCGCCATTCCCTTCCGGTAACCCCTCCACAATAACAGCAACAAACCTGAAAAGACGATAAAAGAGATCAACATGAAAACACGCAACCCCATCGGCATGGGCAGGAAAATAGCTGTTACGATGATGGCCAACGCCCAGAATAAAAAATGGGCTGAAATATGGGTCATCGTGTACAACAAGACTGACGATGTAGCCTTCTCCACACCAAATAAGGCCCTGAATTCAATGATCTTGTAGGGATCGCCCCCCACAAAACCCAGCGGTGTGGCCGCTTTTAGGGCAAAACCACTTAGATTGATCTTGAACACGTGAAGGAACGGCACCCGCTTATGGGCCGGATCTCCGTCACGGATGATGGTAATAAAGGCCCAGGTATTGATCAGATAGATGGGCAACCACATGCCGACGATGGCGATAAACCACCAACCGGTCTTGACGACATTTTCAACAATCTTGTCTAGCCCGGTGGCAAACACCATAATCAACACAGCCGCAAAGCCGACGATGAAAAAAATGTTTTGCGCTGTCAGCCGTTTCGATTTCATCGGTTGAGCGTTTGTTCCATCGAGGCGCACAGTTTTTCGTGACGGTGAATGGACAAGTATAACAAAGGATTGAACACGAGGATTTCAACGGCAAAATAAATCCATTCCACATTCAACAACAAGGTGACCAGCATAACCAGGCTGCGTGTGTTGAAAGTGAAGGTATCCAACATAGGCATTAGCTTCAGGCTTCTTGCCCTGAAGTCATTCACAACTGAATCGGGATAACCATCAGGGTAGGATTGGTTGATCTTGTTCATAAAGTTGCGCAAAGCCGGTGTCTTCTTCTCCTGATTGAGGGTATAAATGAAATAGAGCTTCATGAATATTTTGGACACAGGCTTGTTCCAGGTCAACGCGTGGTATTTTTCTCTCAGGTCGTCCGTAGTGGAAAATTCGCTGTTCTTGCCTCCTTTCAGAAAATGGAGATGCAAAGTCTTATAATAATCCACCATACCGGCCTGATTAAAGTGGGAATAAGCCGAAGCCAGCGCGATGGCAATCGTCCACCACCCCCAACCTTCACCGGTCATCAGCCGTATGGTCATCACCGTATAAAAAGTCAAAAACCACAAATCACCAGAGAATCCATCCAAAATACGGCCCAGTTCCGATTTGATTCCCGTCATTCGTGCAAGCTGTCCATCCACGCAATCCAGAATGTTGGCCGAAACCAACAAAAGAAATCCCACCATATTGATTATCAGGCTATCATCCGGCAGGAACAACAAGCAGGCTGCTATTCCGACAAAAATCGATACAATGGTGACGGCATTGGGAACAATTCCGGTTGGCTTAAGCAGTAACGCCAACCTGTAGCCCACAGGTCTGTAAAAAATCCGATCCAGGTAGTTTTCCGTATCCCAGGATTTTATGGTTTCCTTAAAGGAAGGTTTCTTTGTCGTGTTCATCTTAACTATTATTTGTAACTATACGCCCCGTCACACACCACCACTTCTCCATTCATGTAAGTGTTGTTGATGAGCAACAGGTAAACGTCAGCCAATTCATCGGGTGCGCAAAAACGTCCGGCTGCAATTTTATCCGTAATGCGTTGTCGAATGGCTTCCGGTTTTGTGGCATGCCAATCCGTCTCTACAAAACCGGGAGCAACAGCATTCACTCGAACGTGTTTGTCTGTAAAAAATTTTACCAGGTTCTTCACCAAGGCATGTACGGAAGCCTTGCTGACTCCGTACGAAAGCGACATGGCATGGGGTTGGATGCCCATAAGGGAGCCGGTGAAAACAACACTGGCATTTTCATTGATTCGATCGTACAAGGATTGGAGCAGAAAAACCGGAAAATCGAGATTGGCCGAGAACACCCGCCTCCAATTCTCAAAAGTCAGGCTTCCGAATTCGACGCGATCGGTCAACCCGGCGTTGAATACGATGGCATCCAACTGTAATTGGCGGGTTCGAACAAACGCATCAATCTGCCCGACACTTTCCATATCGGCACAATCGGCCTGTACTAAAAAAAAACGTCCTGGACAGGTTTGCTCGGCATATTCAAGAACACCTGTTGCAGTTTGAGTGTCAGATGCGTAAGTGGCTACCACCACCCATCCTTCATTCAGCAACCGGGTACAAACCGCTTTTCCTATACCCTTGGTTCCACCAGTTACAATGGCAGTCTTTGTCATCGAAAACGTGTTTTTCCTGACCTTGTCACTTCTCTTCTTTCTTGATTTTCAGCGGCTTAGTTTGCTGCACAGCCTTCAAGTGCTGATCGTACGTATCGTGAATGGTCTTTTTAAGCGAAGAAGAAGAGACACCGTTACCGTATGGAAAATAAAAAACCTTGACGCCGAGTTCTTCCAGGTAATCGTACTTGCCATACCAGTCATCACCCACAACGAAGGCATCAATATTCAGTTTCTTGACAATCTCAGTATGGTCGAGCGTGTGCTGAGGAATGGCGATATCCGTTGCCTTCAATGCCTCTACTATTTGAATGCGATCATTGAACGGTATGATGGGAGGAGCTTTGTACGATGATACCAGTTCATCGGTGCTGACTCCAACGATCAGGACATCACCCAGACCCCTTGCATAGTTGATCATCCTCAGATGATTGGTATGGAACATATCGAACGTTCCTGAAGTATAAACTATGGTCTTATTGTTGAACATATCTCAATTGGTGTGTGTGTGCGAAATCCACCGGAAGATTCCTTCTTAAGATTCATGCAAAGGTATTCAATTTTTCAATCCACCGATCGCTTTGGGTTTTTTTTCATGAAACATACTTCTGTTTTACACCCGATAAGGCCAAAAAACACCCACGTGGACATCTTCATACGCAAAATGAAACGCTTTACTAAAAAACATATATCATTTTCTTGACAATGTAACCATCGAATGGTATTTTTGACAATCAACGATATAAATATGAAACAGACCTTTAGCCTGCTCATCACTGTTTTCCTTCTTGTTTTCCCTTCTGTACGCGCACAGGATGCAAGAGATATTGTCCGAAAAGCCGACGAGAAGTTCAACGGCGAGCAATCCAGCTACAGTGAGATGAACATGACCATCATCCGACCCAAGTACCAACGCAACCTGTCGTTCAAAGGATGGGCAACCAGGGAAGGGAAGGCTTTGACTGTGATCACGGCACCGGCAAAGGAGAAGGGCCAGAGTTTTCTGAAAAGCGGCAATAACCTGTGGAACTGGAATCCGACCATACAACGCCTTATCAAATTACCGGCCTCAATGATGTCACAAGGTTGGATGGGTTCCGACTTCACCAACGATGACATATTGAAAGAGTCGTCACTGGTAAAGGATTACAAACATAGGCTGTTGGGCGAGGAGTCTATTCAGGGCACCCCTTGCTATAAAGTCGAACTCACTCCATTGGAAAATACCGCCGTTGTGTGGGGAAAGCTGGTGTTGTGGATTTCCACCACCGATTACCTGGAATTGAAATCGGATTTTTACGATGAGGAAGGCTATTTGGTTAAGACCCATGTATCCTCCGTAATCAAGTCATTTGAAAACAGACGGTTGCCATCAGTGATTGAGATCATCCCCGCCGATGAGCCGGGCAACAAGACCAGAGTGACCATTACCACCATGCGTTTCAACAAGTCCTACCCCGACAACTTTTTCTCTCAACAAAATATGAAACGAGTTAACTGACAGGTCATGAACGAAATCCTCAAGTTAGCTTGGCGAAATCTCTGGCGAAACAAGCGACGCACCATCATTACAGCGTCCTCTATCTTTTTTGCCCTGTTTTTCGCTATCGGTATGCGTTCCTTCCAGCTTGGCTCCTACGACCACATGATCCGTCAGGTCATTGAGTCGTTCTCGGGTTATCTGCAGGTACAAGATACCGAATACGCCGACGATCCGACCATCGACAATGCATTCGATGCATCACCCACCTTGCTTGAGACCTTGCGGAGTGACCCCAACGTAGCCGTAGTCGTACCTCGTATCGAATCGTTTGCGTTGGCCTCGACGGGTGCCCTCTCGAAAGGCGTATTGGTGGCTGGCATCGATCCCGAACAAGAAAAAAATCTATCCAACCCTGCCCACAAATTGGTCCGGTATCGGTTATCACAAACATCGATGGATGCGATCAGAAAGATTCAAGGAATTTCAACCTCGTTGCTCAACCTGCTTGAAAGCATGAAAGGCGCCTCGTTCACTTCCAGGGAAACCATGCAAGCCGACCTGAGTCTGAAAACAGCGGACAGTGTGTTGCTCGACAAACTGTGCCACGTATGTGCCGTGGAGGGTTCCTATCTGGAGGAGTCCGATCAGGGAGTATTGCTGTCGGACAGGCTTTCCGATTACCTGAACATCGGAGTGGGTGACACGGTGGTGCTGATGGGACAAGGCTACCATGGATCGAGCGCGGCCGGCACTTTTCCGGTCAGGGGTATCGTCAAGATGCCGGCTCCCGAACTTGACAACAAACTGGTCTACATGAACCTGCGTCAAGCTTCAGACTTTTTCAGCCTGGACAACCGATTGACATCCGTAGCCATCAACCTGCGCAACACCGAGCGCATGAAGGAAACCCAAAGTAGGATAAATAAGCTTCTCAGTAATGAAGAAAACCTGACTGTCAAAAACTGGGAAGAAATCAATCCTACGCTCAAACAACAGATACAGGGTGACAACAAAAGCGGGGTCGTATTCTTGTTCGTGCTGTATGTCATCATATTTTTCGGCATTTTCGGTACGGTACAGATGATGTTGTCGGAACGTCAACGGGAATTTGGCATGATGGTTTCCATTGGTATGAGACGGGGCAAACTGGCCACCATCCTGACGACTGAAATGATTTTTCTCGGTTTGATCGGATCTCTTTCCGGCATGCTGGCCACGATACCCCTTATCATCGTGGGTTACTATCACCCGGTAAAACTGACCGGGCAAATGGCCAGGATGTATATGGATTACGGATTTGACCCGGTCATGCCCATGGCGTGGTTCGACAGTTATTTCTACCTGCAGGGAGGCGTCATCTTTTTCATGGTGTTGCTTGCCAGCTACCTGCCAGTTCGAAGCATTCTCAAGCTTGACCCCATCAAAGCCCTGCGTGGCCAATGAACGATTAAAAAGACAACCTATGATTTGGTCCATTGCCTGGAAAAACGTGTGGCGCAACCACAAGAGAAGCATTATCGTGATTGTGGCTGTCCTGTTGGGCACAGCGGCCGGTGTCTTTACATCGGGTCTCATGGTGGGTTGGGTTGACCAACGCATCCGCAGCCTGGTTCTTACTGAAGTCGGCCACATCAAACTGCACAACCCGGACTACCTGAACAACGAAGAAATCGGCCATACGCTGCCCGATTCCCGTGCAGTTGCCCGATTCCTGAGCTCCAATCCTGCCGTAAAAGGATTCAGCGCCCGTATCAAGGTGATGGCGATGGCCTCAACCTCACGGGGTAATACGGCTTTGAACCTGCAAGGAATCGATATAGAAATGGAGAAACACGTATCCGAACTGTATACGAAACTGCTGCCCGGAGGCACCTATTTGGAAACATCGGGCGACAATCCCATTGTGATCAGCGACAAGACGGCTGAGCAACTGCGGATCAAGCATTTTACACTGACTGAGGACGCCTTGGACAGTTTGCAGAAACTTTCAGTGCCACCAACCGTTATTGAACGCCTCCGTAAAATCGGCCAAACGCGCTTCGCCACCGAAAAAACCTTTACCAAAGCGGTTTCCGGGCAGTTGACAGCTGAACAGGTCAACACATACGGGCCAGACATTGTTTCAGTGGCCAAGCATTACCGCCTGCGTTCAAAAATCGTATTCACCCTGACCGATGCCAACGGTGAGATGGTGAGCCAATCGTTCCGGGTATGCGGCATTTTCAAGACAGACAACCTGTTGTTTGACCAAACCAATGCCTATGTACGGAGAAACAATCTGGCGGCACTCACCGGATTATCCCCCGATGACTGCCATGAAATAGGCATCCTGTTGAACGATGAAGCCGAAGTAACATCAACACAGGCAGCCATCAAACAGGCATACCCTGCATTAAGTGTCATGAGTTGGCTGGAAGTTGCACCCGAAGCCGGCATGTTGACTCAGTACATGGATCTTTACTATTACATCCTGATGGGATTTATCCTGTTTGCCCTAGCCTTCGGCATCATCAACACCATGCTCATGGCCATCCTTGAACGTACCAAGGAATTGGGTATGCTCATGGCAATCGGCATGAGCCGCAAGCGCATCTTTTACATGATCATGCTGGAAACCATCTTCCTGACACTGGTGGGAGCCGTTTTTGGCATGCTCATCGGTTGGCTGACCATCACAATCACCGGGCATACCGGTCTGGACTTTTCGGTGGTGGGTGAAGGATTTGAGGCCATGGGGTGGTCGGCCGTGGTTTACCCTTCCATCACCCCCGACTTCTTCTTCGGTGTTACCCTGCTGGTCATAGCTACCGGCATCCTATCCTCCATCCTGCCAGCCCGAAAGGCCCTCAGCCTACACCCGGTGGATGCCATTAAAACTGACAATTGACCGCCCTATCCTAAAACGACTCAACCATGAATGTAATTGAAATCAAAGACCTGGTTAAAATATACGACAATTCAGCCATACACGTGACAGCTGTCGACCATGTCGACCTGACCATAGAGGACGGCGAGTTTACGGCCATCGTCGGACCTTCGGGATCGGGCAAGACCACCCTGCTCAACTTAATTGGTGGATTAGACAAACCCAATCATGGCAACATCCTGGTAGAGAACATCGACATTACCAAACTGAGTCCAAAGGAACTGATCGAATACCGCCTTCACAACATCGGATTCGTATTTCAATCGTATAACCTCATACCCGTATTGACTGCGTACGAAAACGTATCGTTCATCATGGAACTCCAACGTGCTCCCAAACCCGCTATTGAACGACGCACCAAGGAAATACTGACCGAGGTGGGTCTTGGTGACCGCATGAACAGCAGGCCGAACCAATTGTCCGGAGGGCAGCAACAACGGGTAGCCGTGGCCAGAGCCATGGCCTCAAAGCCCAAGTTCATCATTGCCGACGAACCCACGGCCAACCTGGACAGTAAAAGCACCGAAAAACTGTTGGAAATGATGGAGACGCTCAATCAACGCGAGCAAATCACGTTCCTGTTTTCTACCCATGACCAACGCGTGATGAACAAGGCCCACCGCATCATCGTGCTGGAGGATGGAAAAATAGTCAGCGATACCAGAAAAAATCCATGAAACGCCTTCTATTCCTTGTCTTGATCTGTCTCCCCGGAATGACAACACGGGGAGCGACTTTCTCCCTATCGGGTTACGTCAAGGACATGCAAGGTCTTTACTACCTGGAGAACCCCATACCCACAGGAACAGGTAGTACCTTTCAATGGAGCACGTTCAACCAAGTACACAACCGATTCAATCTTACCTGGACACCCACAACGAAAACACGCCTGGAAGCAGGCATCAGAAACCGCTTGCTAACAGGTAAACTTATCCATGACATAGCCGGATACGCCGGCATTTTTGAAGGTGACGACGGCTTGGTCGATCTTTCCTGGAATCTGGCAGACCAACCTGATTGGTTTTTGAACACATCCATTGACCGGTTTTTTCTGGAATATTCACTGAATCAATTCCAGGTTAGAATCGGACGTCAACGCATCAACTGGGGCATCAACCTGGTTTGGAATCCCAACGATCTGTTCAACGCATTCTCCTACGTTGACTTCGACTACGAAGAACGTCCGGGCAGCGACGCATTGCTGCTCACCTGGTACAGCTCAGGGACGTCAAATCTGGACATTGTGCTGAAAACAGACAGCAGCCATTCCATCACACTGGCAGGAAGGTATGTGTTCAACCTGATGGATTATGATTTTCAGTTGATCGGTGGCAAGCATTATGACGACGTTGTGCTGGGTGGCGGTTTTTCAGGTTCCATCGGAATGGTTTCGTTTAGGGGCGAAGGCAGCCTGTTTGTTCCCGCCTTCACAAGGAACACCGGCTCGAAAACAACGCTTTCTGCCACACTATCTGCTGATTATACCACAAAGAACGACATTTACCTTCATGGAGCCTTATTGTACAACGGCATGGGCACTTTGGACAAGGGAACAAGCCTCTCGCTGCTGAACCAGTCAGGCTCGCTGAACGCCAGAAACCTTTCGATGGGCAAGTACGAGGTTTTCGGACAGGTCTCCTATCCGTTGGAACCATTGGTGCAACTGAGTGTGTCAGGGATGCTCAATCCCTTGGACGGCTCCGTTTATGTAGGGCCGACGACAACCATCTCTTTACACGACAACATCGAACTGATGCTGACAGCCCAATTGATGCTGGGCGATCCGGGTAGTGAATACGGATTTGCAGGAAACACCTATGCGGGTTTCGGACGTCTCCGGTGGAGCTTTTGACACCAAATAGGTTGCCAACCCGTTAAATCTGGCCGTCCTTTGTAAAACCCTGTCCTTTTTTTACCTTTGTCGGGAATCGATTCTCAGGCATCCTATGCAGTACGTACTCCATGCACCTGCTTCCCTTTCCGGCACCATAGCACTGCCGTCCTCAAAAAGTATCAGCAACCGTGCCCTGATCATAAACGCACTCTCCGGCGGACAATTTCCTCCAGAGAACCTGGCCGACTGTGATGACACCAACGTGTTGGTCAAGGCCTTGTCGTCAAACAGCAACCGGATTGACATCGGCGCAGCCGGTACGTCCATGCGGTTCCTTACAGCCTACCTATCCCTACAGCCGGGCACATGGGAACTTACCGGATCGGAGCGGATGAAAAACAGGCCCATCGGCACCTTGGTCGATGCCCTGAGAAGTCTTGGTGCAACCATCAACTACCTGGAAAAGGATGGATATCCGCCTTTGGAAATTAAGGGGGGAAGCTTTACAGGGGGTAACATCGACGTTGATGGAGGTGTCAGCAGTCAGTATCTGTCTGCACTCATGATGGCCGGTCCCTGCCTGCAACAAGGATTGAGACTCAACATCAAAGGCACACTGATTTCCAGCCCTTACGCCCGGATGACGCTGGACATGATGGCACTGTTTGGGGTCAACGCCACCTGGAAAGGATCCACGATTTCCATTGCGCCTCAAAAGTATACGTGCGTGCCGTTTACTGTTGAATCCGACTGGTCAGCCGCTTCCTATTGGTATGAAATGCTGAGTCTGATTGAAGAAGGAACCCTGTTCCTGAAGGGGTTGAACAAGGACAGCTTGCAAGGCGACTCCAACGTTGCCGATTATTTTGCATCGTTGGGAGTCAGGACTGTTTACGAAACAGACGGTGTCCGCATCGAAAAAAACAGGTTGCAGACCGCCCGGTTCGTAGCCGATTTGGCCGAACAGCCGGATTTGGCCCAAACGCTGGTCATGACCTGCGCATTGAAAGGAATTCCGTTTGAAATCAGTGGTCTCAAGACCCTTCGAATCAAAGAAACCGACCGGATTCAGGCATTGGTTACCGAGGGCAGGAAATTGGGGTTTTGCTTTGAGATCTTACCCGATACCGGGCTATCGTGGTCGGGGATGCGGCGTGAGCCGTCGCCAGAACCTGTCATAGAGACGTACGAAGATCATCGGATGGCCATGTCATTTGCCCCAGCGGCCATTATGCTGCCTTCCATCCGGATTCATGAACCCGGAGTGGTCAGCAAGTCGTATCCCGGATTCTGGGACGATTTGGCTTCAGTCGGTTTCACGTTCAACCAGTAATACGTCCAAAAAACGAACTTCCGTACAATAAAAACAGTATTTTGCTGTTTCAACAAGTACATTATCCGGACATGAAAAACAGTTGGTTGAACTTTACAGCACTCATGCTGTTGCTGTTTTTTTCCGCGTGTTCAACTCAGCAGAACACGTGGGTGTCTCGTCACTACCAGGAACTGAACACCCGTTACAACGTTTATTTCAACGCCAAAGAGTCCTACAAGCAAGGTCTGAACATTCTGAAAGCAGGCAATCCTGACAATTACACATCGTTGTTGCCCATGTACTCGGTGAGCAATCATAGTATTGCAAAGATTTCCAGCACCACCATGAACAAGACAATCGAAAAATGTCAGAAAGCCATCAAGCAACGTTCGATCCGGGTTAAGCCTTCCAGAAAGCCAACAAGTCGCAGTCGGGATTCCTATAAGAAGTTTTATGCGCAGGAAGAATTCAATCCATACATGGACGAGGTTTTCCTGCTGATGGCGAACGCCCAGTTCCATATGGCCGATTTCAATTCATCGGCCGCAACATGCACATATATCATTCGGCATTTTTCCAGTAACAAAATCGTATGCGACAAGGCTTCCATCCTCCTGGCACGCTCTTACAAAGAATTGGAGTGGCTGTACGATGCCGAGAACTTATTTAGGGAGTTGAATACGCCTTCGCTTACTCCTTCATTGAACGGAGATTATGCCGCCGCTTACGCCGACTACCTGATTGCCGTAAAAAAATACGCAGAAGCAATCCCTTTCCTTGAATTGGCCGTAAAAAACTCCAGAAACAACATTGACAAACAACGTTGGACGTTCCTGTTGGCACAACTGTATCAAGAACAGGGACAAAAAAATCAAGCTTACACCATTTACGGGCGCATTCCCGGCATGAGCCCTCCCTATCCGATGGAAATCAGCGCGCGTATTCTACAAACCGAAGTTTTTCCTGGCAGCAACACGTCAACTCCTTTGAGGAAGCTCAAACGAATGTCACGTAGCACCAAGAATAGGGATTACATGGATCAGATCCACTATGCGATGGGCAATCTGTACCTGGCTGCAGGGGATACGACAAAAGCGTTCGAAAATTACCAGATGGCGCTGGACAAGTCAACCCGGTTTGGCACCACCAAGTTAAAGATCAATTTGTCATACGGAGACCTGTTGTACCGCAAAGATTTGTTTATCAAGGCGAATGCCTGTTATTCAAAAGCCGTATCGCAACTAAAGAAAGACGATGAACGGTATGAGTTGGCGGCATCCAGGTATGACATTCTCAAGAGCCTCACACCTCAGTTGACTACGATTCATTACGAAGACAGCCTGTTACAGATAGCTGTACTTCCCCAAACAACATTGAACCTTATTGTCGACTCGTTGGTTGAAGGGGCTGAGAAAAAGGCCAGGGAGGAACGACGAAAAAAGAACGCAGCCGAATCGCTGAACCGCAATCAGGAATCAGGACAACAAGAGACAGTGGAACAACCCCAGGCAACCGACCCTACCGACAAAAGCTGGTATTTTTACAATCCCTCGGTTGTTTCCAGAGGCCAAGGCGAGTTTCAAAAAAAATGGGGTAAACGCGAACTGGCTGACGATTGGCGACGCAATAGGAAAACGCCTGCTTTTGAAACACTCACCAAAACAACCGTACAAACCGACTCTTCAACATCGATCAGTGCAAGGAAAGACAGTTTAGACGTCACCAGTGATAGCGTATCCGTACAAGTGGACAACTACAAGGAGGGTTCTGACAATCCATTGAACCGTAATTACTACTTGAAAAACATCCCATTCACCCCACAACAAAAACAAGCGGCGGGAGAACGAATCGCATCGGCCCTGTTAAAGGCCGGCATCCTGTACAGGGAACAAATGGGTAGCGACAGACTTGCCTTGAAAACCTTCGGAGAACTGGAACGCCGCTATCCGGAAAGCAAGGAACTGGAAATGGCATGGTATATCAGTTACCTCATGTTCAAACAAGCAAACAAAAACCCAGAGGCAGAGGACGCACGATTCAAACTGACAGCGGCTTATCCGGACAGCGAATTATCCAGACGGTTGTCAGATTCGTTGTTTATCGAACACCTGGCAGAAATGTACAGGGTTCAGGACTCCTTGTACAGGGAGACATACAGACATTACACCTTGCAGCACGAGGACAGCGTTTTCAGCAATACCCAACTTGTCAGAAATCGGTACCCACTCACCGACCTGATGCCACGATTCCTGTTTCTGGAGTCGCTTGAGTTGGGACGGATCGGTCAGGACTCTGCCTTCTACGATACCTTGACCGTGCTGGTTAAGAAATACCCCAAGAGCGACGTCGTACCGGTTGCTAAATCCATCCTTGCCCTGTGGAAAAAAGGCATGCGTCCGGCTGTATCCAAAGGATATGTCAGTCTGTTGGACAAAAAAGAGGGCGTTCGCCGCAAGGATGAACAGCAGACAGATTCGTTGGTGACCAAACTCACCTTCACCCCCGAAACATCCCATGTCCTATTGATAGCCTATCCCGAAGACTCTGTCAATGCCAATCGCCTACAATTTGATGTGGCTCTATACAACTTTACGACCTTTTTAATCCGGGATTACGACCTGAAACTTGTAAAAGTCGGTCAAATGAATGTACTTTTGATACAGGGATTTGAAGATGCGACAGACGTGATGCGTTACCTTTCCTGGATTCATTTCCAAAACCAACCTCCGACTGCGAAATATCCCGGCATCCGCCTGATGGCCGTTTCCACTAAAAACCTGGAACTGTTGGAGCAAGGCCTGGATCCGGATATTTACATGGACTTTTTCAACGATCACTATACAGCAATCCAACCCAACCCTTAACACCACCACAATGGCAAAAGACCGCCTCCTATGGGCCGATGACGAGATGGATTTGTTGAAACCTCATCTACTTTTTCTGGAAGAAAAGGGTTATGAGATCGTGACCACCACCAATGGGCAGGATGCGCTCGACTTATGCAGAGAAGAAACGTTCGACCTGGTATTTCTAGACGAAAACATGCCTGGATTGAGCGGTATAGAGACACTCAACCGAATCAAGGAACTCTACCCGACCCTACCCGTGGTCATGATTACCAAAAGTGAAGAAGAGGACATCATGAATCAGGCCATCGGCAGCAAGATTGCAGACTACTTGATCAAACCGGTCAATCCCATGCAGATGCTGCTAACCATCAAGAAAAATATCCACAAGGAGGAAATCATACACGAAACAACAGCCACGACCTTCCAGCAGAACTTTCTGAAAATCAACCAACAGATCAATCTTTCTTCAAGTTGTGAAGAGTGGATGGATGTCTACCGAAAACTGGTCTACTGGGAACTGGAGTTGGAAACATCCAAAACAGGCATGGAGGAAATGCTTCGTCAGCAAAAGGTGGAAGCAAACTCCTTGTTTGGCCGCTTTGTCCGCAAACAATACCTATCTTGGTTGCACGAGCCCGACAAAGCGCCACTCATGAGCCCCGACATCTTCAAGACCAAACTGTTTCCCTTACTGGATGGCGGTGAAACTGTCTTTTTCATCCTGATTGACAATTTCAGACTTGACCAGTGGCAGGTGATCAGACGGCAACTATCCGAACGTTACACCATTGACGAAAGTTTGTATTTCAGCATTCTTCCCACGGCCACACAGTATTCAAGAAACGCCATCTTTTCGGGACTGATGCCCCTGCAGATCCAACGCCAGTTTCCCGACCTGTGGGTGGATGAGGATCAGGAAGAAGGCAAGAACCTGAACGAATCACCCTTGATCCGCATGCAACTGGAACGTTGCCGAAAACCCTACGACTTTAGTTACAATAAAATCAACGACAACCAATCGGGTGAACGATTCATGACAAAGGTGAAAAGTTTGTTGAACACTCCATTGAATGTGGTCGTGTTCAATTTCATCGATATGCTTTCTCATGCCCGCACCGAGTCGAAAATGATCCGGGAGCTGGCCAATTCGGAAGCCGCTTACCGTTCGCTGACCGAATCGTGGTATAAACATTCTTCGATTGGTGACTTGCTCGATTTTCTGTCCGAACAATCTGTCAAGATTGTCCTGACCACCGATCACGGCACCATCCGTGTGAACACCCCCGTCAAGGTAGTGGGAGACCGGGATACCACGTCCAATCTGCGCTATAAAGTGGGCAAAAACCTGAAATACAATCCCAAGGATGTCTTTGAGATCAAGAATCCCGAACAACATGGACTACCCGGTCCAAATGTCAGTTCGACCTACATTTTCGCATCGGACAGTGACTTTTTCGCCTACCCGAACAATTTCAACCAGTACGTCTCATATTACAAGGATACCTTCCAGCACGGCGGTATTTCCCTGGAGGAAATGTTGATTCCGCTCATCACATTGGAACCCAAAAAGAAAGGATCATGAAACTGACCATACAAACCACCGATCAACTACAACAGGCGGCCCTGTCTTTCCTGGCCGCAACCAACCAAGCTTCAGGCATTTTTGCCTTTTACGGGGAAATGGGAGCCGGAAAAACCACATTCATCAAAGCCGTTTGCGAAGCCTTGGGCATAAAGGACGTCATCAACAGCCCTACCTTCGCCATTATCAACGAATACACCAAACCCTCGGGAGAACCTGTATACCACTTTGACTTTTATCGGTTGAAAAAAGAACAAGAGGCTTTTGAAATCGGTTGTGACGACTACTTTTCAAGTGGTTACACCTGCTTCATCGAATGGCCCGAAAAAATCGGATCCATCCTACCTGATGGCAGCACACGGGTTGAAATCACTGTTCTACCCGATGGATGCAGAAGTATCGAACTGAAACCGTTATAGGAGACCTTCCACCTTCTGCGCCAACGCACTTTTTTGGGTGGCACCAACCTGTTTGTCAACCAGTTGACCATTCTTGAAAAAAAGCAGGGTGGGAATGTTGCGAATGCCGAACCGACTGCTGATTTCGTTGTTCTCATCCACATCCAATTTGCCTATATTCACCTTACCGGCATAAGTAGTCGCCAACTCATCCACAACAGGTGACATCATTTTGCATGGCCCGCACCATTCAGCCCAAAAGTCAACCACGAGAGGTTCAGGTGCGTTCAGCAATTCATCAAAATTCGAATCGGTAATAACCAATGCCATATTTCGTTTTTTTTATTGTTCGTTTTATTCGGTCTTCATGTGGGGGCTTAGCCCTAACGATTGTCAAAAATAAGAAAATATCCGCCCCTCGACAAGGACGTTAGTTTATTTTCAGTTCCACGAAATCCAGTCCTTCAAGAAAATCAATGAGTTTCCGTGTGGGACTTACCTGAAAATTTCTGGAAAACAGGTCTATCCTGATAGGTGGTTCCTGCTCGTAATCGGTAACTGAGAACGTCAGATTTGTTTTACCCGGGTTCGCTTTCACCTCATCCAGGAAAACATCCGTAAATCCTTTTCCGATGGATGTCAACGGCAGGGACACATTTATTTTTTCAACGCTGCTCTCATACACTTCAGACAACAGATTGATGGATTTGATCTTCAATTCCATTTCTCCCGGTCTCCACGGTTTTACTTGATACATACCCTTGATCAAAAGGAACATGGAAGGCTTCAGGTATTTACCGAATTCGACGTACTCCTTGGCCCAAAACGGTAGTTCGCAAGCCCCCGAATAATCTTCCAGCATTGCGAATGCAAACAACTCATTCCGTTTGTTGGTGCGTTCCCGCACATCGGTTACGATGCCTCCGAAAATCAGTTCTTTATTGGGAACCAAGTTGCCGTTCTTGATATCATCCATGGTCGTGTTGCAGACATATTTCATCACCACTGAAAAACCGTCCAGCGGATGAGAAGACAAGTACATGCCTACCAGCTCCTTTTCCTTGTTCAGACGAATCAACTCAGGCCACGACTGTACCTTGGGCAGTTCAGGTTTACTGACTTCCACCTCATTGTCTCCGCCGAATAAAGAATTCTTCACAATGGCCCTATCTACCTGCACTTTGTTGCCGTACCGTATCAAGGCATCCAGAAACACTTCTCCCTTGGCATTCTCGGCCATAAATTGCTCACGGCTTATGTGCCGCATGGAATCAAAGCCTCCGGCCAACGACATGGACTCCACACTTTTCTTGTTGCAAGCGTTCAGGTTGACACGTTCCAAGAAATCGTAGACATCCTTGAAGGGACCACCCGCGTTCCGTTCGTCGAGGATGGCCCTGACGGCGCCCTCGCCAACCCCTTTTATGGCACCAAGCCCAAACCGGATGTTTCCTTCCTTGTTGACTGTAAACTGGAAATTGGATTCGTTGACATCGGGTCCAAGCACCTGAATCCCCATGGATCGGCATTCGTCCATAAACTTGGTGATGTCGGCGATGTTGTTCACGCTCCGGGTAAGCACGGCCGCCATGTATTCAGACGGATAGTTGGCCTTCAGCCAGGCCGTTTGGTAAGCCACCAGTGAATAACAGGTGGCGTGCGACTTATTGAACGCATAGGAGGCAAATTTCTCCCAGTCGGCCCAGATTTTTTCCAACACATCCGGATCGTGTCCGTTGGCCTTTCCACCATCAATAAACTTGGGTTTGAGCGCATTCAGTTTTTCGATGATCTTCTTCCCCATTGCTTTTCGCAACTCGTCGGACTGGCCACGGGTGAAATTGGCCAGCAACCGGGACAGCAACATCACCTGTTCCTGGTAGACGGTGATACCGTATGTATCCTTCAAATACCGCTCCATAATAGGAATGTCGTATTTGATTTCCTCGCGGCCATGCTTACGGGCGATAAAGGAAGGGATGTAATCCATCGGTCCCGGTCTGTAAAGGGCGTTCATCGCAATGAGGTCTTCAAACTTGCTGGGTTGCAGCTCCCTCAGGTATTTTTGCATGCCGGCCGACTCGAATTGGAACGTACCGACGGTGTTTCCGTTGCTGTATAACAGGTAGGTTTTCTCGTCCTCGAGTGAAATGGTCTCGATTTCAATATCCTCCCCCCTTGACAACTTGATGTTCTGCAAGGCATCCTTGATGATAGACAACGTCTTGAGACCCAGGAAATCCATCTTGATCATGCCCGTTTCTTCAATCACCGAGCCTTCGTATTGGGTCACAAGCAACTTCTCGCCGGTTTCCTTGTCATCGGCCGTGCTGACTGGAACCCAGTCGGAAATATCATCCCTGCCTATAATGACACCGCAGGCATGAACACCAATGTTCCTGACGTTTCCCTCCAGCATCTGCGCATATTTCATCGTATCTCTGAGCACCGGATCTGACGAATCGGCCGCCTCTTTGAGTTCGGGCACGAACTTGATGGCGTTTTTCAGGTTTACCTTCTTGACATCGGGAATTTTGTCGGGTACCAACTTGGCCAACCTATCGGATTCAGCCAGGGGTAACCGCTGTACTCGGGCTACATCCTTGATAGCCGACTTCGCTGCCATGGTACCGTAGGTGATAATGTGCGCCACCTTTTCCTTACCGTACTTGCTTTCCACCCATCGTAACACCTGTCCGCGACCATCGTCGTCAAAATCGATGTCGATATCCGGCATGGAAATACGGTCGGGGTTGAGAAAACGCTCAAACAGCAGATCATATTTGATGGGATCAACACGGGTGATACCCAGGCAATACGCTACCGCCGAACCCGCAGCCGATCCACGGCCTGGTCCCACGGATACGCCCATATTCCTAGCCTCGGTGGTAAAATCCTGCACCACAAGAAAGTAACCCGGAAAACCCATCGTTTTTATGACACCCAACTCAAAATCAATGCGTTCCTTAATTTCATCGGTAATTTCCGGATACACTCTCTCCGCACCCTTATAGGTCAGGAACTTCAGGTAATCGTCATCGTTTTCAAAACCCTCCGGTAAGATATACGTGGGCATGATGGGACCGTGGTCGATGGAATAATACGTTACCTTGTCGGCAATTCGTTGTGTATTGGCCAGAGCCTCCGGATAGTCCGCAAAAACATCGTTCATTTCCTCCTGTGTCTTGAACCATTCCTGCTTGGTGTAAGCCATGTTGCCCGGATCGTCCAATTCACGACCCGTATTCAGACAAATCAGGCGATGATGAGCCTCAGCATTCTCCTCGTCGACAAAGTGAACATCGTTTGTACAAATAAATTCAACCTGGTGCTTGCGAGCCAACTCGATAAGAAGCCCGTTAACCTCCTGTTGCTTAGGATATGTGTCTTGTGCCGCATTGGGCACAGTGGGCTTGTGCCGTTGCAATTCCAGATAGAAATCGTCACCGAAAACACGCTTGAACCAGTTTATGGACTTTTCAGCCTCCTGAACATTGCCGTTTAACAAATGCTGGGGTATCTCTCCTCCCAAACAGGCTGAACAGGCAATTAATCCTTCGTGGTATTTTTCCAATTCCGTATGATCGGTTCGGGGACAATAATAATAACCGTCTGTCCAGGCATGCGAAACAATTTTCATCAGGTTTTTATAGCCCTGATAATCCTTGGCCAGCAGGATGAGGTGCCACCCGCGAGCATCTTCCTTTACCTCCTTGCGCTGCTGCGACATGCCGTTTCTTGCCACATAGACCTCACAGCCTATGATGGGTTTGAATTTCTCCTCATCGGGTTTGCCGGCATTCTTCTTTTTTATGTAATTGAAAAACTCCTTGATACCAAACATATTGCCATGATCGGTCAGTGCCACAGCCTTCATTCCGTCGGCCAGCGCTTTATCGACCAACGCTTGTATGGAGGCCTGGCCATCCAGGATGGAAAATTGGGAATGCACGTGCAGGTGAACGAAAGGTGTCATGATCAGGCAGTTGTCTTTTGGTGTTTACACGTCTTAAAGATACGGCCATTTCCCAATATGACAAGGCCGGTCATCAAAAGATTTCCATTCCCCGGCAGGACCCCAAATATTTTGTCGTCTGACGAATTCGCCGTACTTTTGCCCAATTAAACCGACTAAGCCAGCTACAGGATGATTCGATCGTTACGCATGACCATACACAAGGAAGGCAGGAAAATACTGCTTGCCCTGCTGTTGTTCCTGCTTGTGCTCGACTTGTTGGTTTGGATTCTTGGTGGTCACCTGGCCTTTGTGGTCACGCTTACTGTCTCGGCCAGTCTATTTTTGTTCATCACCAACTTTTTCAGAAGCCCCAAGCGGATAAGCCATCCTGAACCCGGTGACATTCTGGCTCCGGCTGACGGCAAGGTGGTGGTCATCGAAAAGGTGTTCGAGCAGGGCATCCTCAAGGAAGACCGCATACAACTATCTATATTCATGTCCATTTTCAACGTCCACGCCAACTGGTTTCCCATCGAGGGCGAAGTGACACACTACAGTCACCAGTCCGGAAATTTCATGGCGGCCTACCTGCCAAAATCCAGCATTGAAAATGAACGATCCACCGTCCTTATCCGTTCATCATATAATGGCCAGACACTCCTGGTCCGCCAGATTGCCGGAGCGTTGGCGAGGCGGATTGTCACCTATGCCTACACGGGTAAGAAAGCACGTTTCAACGAGCACCTGGGCTTCATCAAGTTTGGATCCAGGGTGGATGTCTTTCTCCCTATTGACGCGGTTGACATTTTGGTCCGACCGGGAGACAAGACCAGAGGAAACAAAACCATCATTGCCCGCTGGAAATCCAGGGAAGCAATTGAAAACCAATAACTATGATAACAAAGCACGTACCCAACGGTATCACCTCGTTGAACTTGGTTTCGGGGTGTGTTTCGATTGTTCTTGCCCTGAACGGACAGCCACAGGCTGCAGCCATGTTCATCCTGCTCGCGGCCCTGTTTGATTTTCTGGACGGATTGGCGGCCAGGGTGTTGAAGGCCTATTCTCCTATTGGAAAGGAATTGGACTCGTTGGCCGATGTGGTCAGCTTCGGTGTGGCACCGGCCATGATCCTGTACCAGGAATTGGTGTTACTGGCGGAAAACACGGGCAGCAGCCCCCTTTGGGCCTGGATGGCGATGGTACTTCCGGTGGCTTCGGCATTGCGACTGGCAAAATTCAACATTGATAACAGGCAAGATCACTATTTCCTCGGACTGCCAACCCCTGCAAATGCGCTGTTCTGGGCATTTGGCATGGCTTACAGCTTTGACCCCTTCGCATACCCCCTCCTGCACCCCCTCTACCTCTCTCCCATCATCCTGTTGTTCGCCGGATTCATGGTTTCGGAAATTCCCTTATTTTCTCTCAAGTTCAAACACCTGAAATGGAAAGGTAACCAGTGGACATTTGCTTTTCTCGCTGGCTGTCTGATACTGATGATTTTACTGGGATGGGAAGGCATTCCCGCCTCTATCGGATTGTACATCATCCTTTCCTTACTGGCCCGTAAAGACGTTAAAAAATAATAACCAAAACATGTAATGGTTAAAACGTTACTGACCATATTATTAATTTATCTTATCTTTCGGCTCTTTTCCGGTTGGGTGGTGCGGTATTTCCTTTACAGGCGTTCACGACATATGCGAGAATCGTCTCCAGAACACGAAACAGCAACGGGCTCACAACGGAAAAAAATATTTAATAAAGAAGACGGCGAATACGTCGATTTTGAAGAAATAAAACCGCACAACCCACACGATCAATGAAGCCGATCTGCCTGTTGCTCCTTGCGTTCCTCTACTCCTTCTCAGCACAGTCCATCACCATCAGCGGGCACATCAGCGACTCCAGCACAGGCGAAACCTTGATCAACGCCTCCGTCTATGAGCAATCCAGCGGAAAAGGCACCGTCAGTAATACGTATGGTTTTTACTCCCTCACCGTGCCCGGCCCGACAGTCAGTGTGCGTTTCTCCTATGTGGGACACACTCAAGAGTTCCTTTCCCTCACGTTGAAGCGTGACACCGTGATCAACGTCCGACTCAATCCCTCGAATACCCTCGATGAGGTTACCGTGCTTGGCGGTTCAGTTCCGGGAACTGCGGTCAGGGAAACACAGATGAGCGCTGTTCAGATCCCGGCCTCGCAAATCAAGGCCATTCCATCCCTGTTTGGAGAAACCGACTTGATCAAAGCACTTCAACTTCTGCCCGGTGTTCAGGCCGGAACGGAGGGATCGGCCGGCATGTATGTGCGGGGGGGAGGTCCCGATGAAAACCTGCTGTTGCTCGACGGCGTTCCTGTCTACAACGTCAACCACCTATTCGGCTTTTTCTCGGTATTCAACACTGACGCCGTTAAAAATGTAACCCTGTACAAGGGCAACTTTCCGGCCCGCTTCGGTGGTCGCCTCTCTTCGGTGGTGGACATTCGCATGAACGACGGCAACGACCAGGCCATCCACGGAAACTTTTCTGTCGGGATCATTTCTTCCAAACTTAATCTTGAAGGGCCTATCAGTAAAGGAAAGACCACCTTCAATGTTTCGTTACGCCGTACTTATGCCGACATCCTTGCTCAACCCTTAATCAAGATTGCAGATGCACAAGACGGTTCAGTAAGCAACTCGTCAGCCGGTTATTATTTCTACGACCTTAACGCAAAAATCAGCCACCGCTTCTCAGACAAAGACAGAGTCTATCTGAGTTATTACATGGGGGATGATGCCATTTACGCCAGATTCCGCGAACACTACACCAGTAACTCAACAACAACGGAAGAAGGAAAAATGAAACTCGGATGGTATTGGGGCAATCTGATTTCAGCCCTTCGTTGGAACCATGTGATCAACAACAAGTTGTTTATGAACACAACCGCCACGTTCACACGTTACCGGTTCGACATGGACATCAACTACTACGAAAATCAGATACAACGAAACCCTCCGGCAAAGTATGAATCGAAGCAGGAATTGGGTTATCGGTCAGGCATCAGCGACTATGCATTCAAATCTGATTTTGATTATTCACCGAACCCCGATCACGACATAAAGTTTGGCGGCGCCTATACCAATCATACCTTCAGACCGGGCGTATCGGTGGCAAAAATATCGAGCACGGACACCAGCGACTTCGCTGTCGATACCATGATTGGCGACCGCAACATCTTTTCGCACGAATTCCAGTTATACGCGGAAGACAACATGAGCCTGGGTGATTACATCAAAGCCAACCTGGGTGTCCATTACTCAGCTTTCAACGTACAGGGACAATTCTATCAATCGGTGGAACCCCGACTTGGATTGCGCTTCTTATTGTCGGACAAACTTTCTGCCAAAGCCGGTTTTGCCACCATGAGCCAATACATCCACCTGCTCTCGAACAACAACATCAGCCTGCCTACCGACCTTTGGGTTCCGGTTACCAAACGCATTCCTCCCATGAAATCCATGCAGGTATCGGCCGGTCTGTTCTACAACCTGCTCGATGTGGCCGATCTTTCCATTGAAGGGTATTACAAGACAATGGACAACCTGATTGAGTACAAAGACGGAGCCTCCTTCATGAGTTCCTCCACCGGCTGGGAAGACAAGGTGTGCCTGGGAAGCGGCCGGGCCTATGGTCTGGAATTCCTGATTCAAAAATCCTACGGAAAGACCACCGGTTGGCTGGGTTATACCTGGTCGAAATCGGAACGCACCTTCGACAGGCCGGGTCAAATACTGAATGAAGGCCGCACCTTCCCGGCCAAGTACGACAGACGCCATGATGTAAGCCTTACCTTGTCCCACAAACTGACGGAACGCATCGACATCTCGGGAAACTGGGTGTATTACAGCGGCAACTGTGCGACCTTGGCCATGCACAATTATGAGGGACCCTCCATCCCCAATTCCTACGACTATTTCAGCGGCTCAAACGGATACATCAACAGCCGAAATAATTACCGATTCAATTCTTATCACCGATTGGACATCGGCATCAATTTTCACAAGAAAAAGAAGCACGGTACCCGGACCTGGAACATCAGCGCCTATAATGCCTACAACCGGTACAACCCCTTTATCGTATACCCCAATTCTGAAAGTCATTACGATTCGGTCAATGATAAATACGTCGTAACCACAAAATTGAGACAGGTATCACTATTCCCCATCATTCCTTCCATCAGTTACAGTTATACTTTTTAGACTACCCCACCATGAAACGATTGCCCCTGCTTCTCGGTTTGATGCTACTACTTGCTGCTTGCGAAAAGGACATTGAGTTCAACGGTGAGGTTACCGACCCGTTGATGGTAATCAATTCCATCGTATCTCAAGATTCACTGCTTGAAATCAAGGTCACCAAAAGCTGCTTTTTCATGCAACACGAAGATACCTTTGAAACCGTCAAAAACGCCACGGTAGAACTTCATGTGAACGGCGATTATTCGGAAGTCATGACTCATGCGGGTAATGGCCGTTACGTCAGTCATTACAAAGTTTCAGAGGGCGACCTGGTCCGCATTGTTTCTCAAGCGCCGAATCTAAAAACGGCTTCGGCTGAAATGCAAATTGTCCCTAATGTCAACGTTGTAAGGTTTGATACAAGCTTGGTTATCAATTCAAGTTCACCCATACTGGATTATCGGTATGATGATAACGTCGGATTCATGAACGACACCATTGGTTGGAGTTGTTGGTGTACAGTCAATTGCAAACTGACCTTCAGTGACGTACCGAATTCGGAAGATTTCTACCGTTTGGTTGTCTATAACAAGTCGTATGTTGATTCAGTGAACTATTACATCAATCCTGTGTGGTACGAGAAAGCAGATGTCGTATTCGGAGAAAAAAATCAAACCGAAAACGAGGTCATTGAGAATAGCAACTACAATAGGTACGGTACCTTTTCCGACGAACTGTTTGATGGAAAGAATTACCCGCTCACCTTTTCCTTTGACGCCACCTTCAGGTTTAATCTTGACGGAACTCCTTATAATGGATCCCACCAATCGGGGGGCGGCTTTTACCAGCCCAATTTCATTGATTATTATATAGATCTACAGACACTTAGCAAAAGTTATTTCCTTTATCTGGCCACTTCCTCAATATACAACTCAGACGACTTGTTTGCCGAACCGGTTCAAATTCATTCAAATGTTGTGGGAGGAACAGGTATCGTGGGTAATTACAGTCACCACCTGATTCCCGTGAACTCAGCGCATTGACCGAAAGAAATCGGTCATCAACCGGGCGCATTCCTCACGAAGGATACCCGAAACGACGGTAGTCTTCGGATGAAGGGAATGGGGTGCAAACCGGGTATAGCCTCTTTTCTCATCGGAGGCGCCATAAACAAGGGTAGAAACATGCGCCCAACCCAACGCTCCTGCACACATGACACAGGGCTCCACCGTTACATAAACCGTACAATCCTCCAGGTACTTGCCCCCCAAGGCTGAAGCCGCAGCAGTGATGGCTTGCATTTCCGCATGTGCCGTCACATCGTTTAACGTCTCGGTCAGATTGTGCCCCCTGGCAATGATCCTATCCTTGCTGACAACGACAGCCCCCACGGGTACCTCACCCCGGTCGTAAGCTTTCTGTGCCTCGATCAGTGCCATTTTCATAAACGATTCGTGGGTAAACATGTCAGCGCATATCCTGTTCGTTGAACAAAGTAGGATAATCCTCACTCATGCGGGTCAGAACCGCTTTCATGACGGATTCGCGTAGAAAACGGGAACGATTCTTTATTTTGTATTTCGCACAATATTTCACCAAAGCCTTGTATTCCGGTTCGTTTAACAGGAAAGACACATTCCGGTCTCGATGCAATGGTTGCTTCATGCGTAGGACAGCTTTTCGGTGAGTTTCAACCACAAAATAACAACAATTTTACCACTTCCGAAAAAAAATTGTATATTTGCTTTTATTTAAAGATGGCTAAACACAACCAACTTGGCAAACTCGGCGAGATGGAAGCGTGCGCTTACCTGGAAAGAAAGGGATATCTGATCCGTGAAAAGAACTGGTACTCGTCACACAGGGAACTGGATATCGTTGCAGAGTTCGATGGTTGGCTGGTCGTCGTCGAGGTAAAGACCCGTACTGGAGACACTTGGGAACCGCCGGAAAAAGCCATTGATCAACAAAAGATCCGGCGAATCGTTCAGGCGGCGCACCATTACGTCCGACAACATCAGATTGACTTACCCGTACGATTTGATGTAGTCACTGTGGTATCAAACCCTGAATCGACAGCCATCGAACACATTGAAGACGCATTTCTGGCGACACACGCCACCTACAAATGAACAAAACATGCTTGAACCGGTTGATTATCTAGACTCCACGCCTTCTACCAACCAATACCTGTCTGAGTTACCACCCATACACTTCACAGGTTGTGGCAAAGCTGTAGCCACGTTTGTCCAAACGAGTGGCAAAGGACAACGAGGAAACACCTGGCTGTCCGAACCCGGCAAGAACATTCATTACAGCCTAATGTACAGCCCTGTAGGGATTCCATCCCACAACCAATTCATCATTAGCCAGGCAGTATCCCTTACCGTCAAATCAATTCTGAGCGAATACACGGGGGGTATCACCATCAAGTGGCCCAATGACCTGTTCTGGAAAAACAAGAAATTGGGGGGGATCCTGATTGAGCACCAACTTAAAGGCAGTTTTGTAGAACAATCGATTATAGGTATCGGCCTGAATATCAACCAGTCTGCATTTCCATCCGAAATTCCAGACGCCGTATCACTGCGTACCATTACCGGAAACGACTACAATCTGGCTGAACTGACCAACAAGCTTCATCAGGCTCTATGCAAAGAACTCGACGGCTTGAATATGGAGCAAAGTGAGGATATTCAGCGGTTCTACATCAACAACCTATATCGCAGGGATGGTTTTCACCCGTACACAGACAAGGATGGACCTTTCGTGGCACGAATATGTGGTATCGGCGCTCAGGGAGACCTTTTACTGGAACGAGAAGACGGATCTGTCAATCATTACCTGTTCAAGGAAGTACAGTACTGCCAAAAGGCAACCTGAACAATTTGAAGACAGGTGTCTTTTTTTTCACCTTAGGACTGGAAATTCCGACACGAATTCTGAACGCCTCAATGTCTGAAGCCAACAATCGCAGGTAGTCGTTGTCCTGTTTTCGCAATGCACGTTGCAACAAAGAATCGGCTCTTACAAAATAATCCTGGCAAATGGCCTTGAGTTGTTCCTGATAAAATGCCGTCTGCATACGATTGGGATTGGCCAGTGCACGAAAAGCAGCCTCTGCTTGCCCACGTTTCTCCAGACCTTTCAGGTAGTAGTAATTCCCCAGCCAAACCGTTGACTCGAGACAACCCGTATCCTTACGCAAGACCTCTTCGTGTGACAATCGCGCCCCCTCTGTCATCCCGTATCCAAACATCACATCGGCCTGTTCCAACAGATCCCCGTTTGACTGTCCGAAACAACAGAAGGCAATGGTCACACCCAATGCCATCACCCATATCTTTAACGTCCCTATCTTATTTCTAAAGTCCATACGTGCTATGATCCAAACAAAAATAGCTGAAAATTTAGGAAAGAGTTGTATTTTTGCATACAACAATTCAAAAAACCATCATGATACCCTATAAACGTGTTTTGCTCAAACTCAGTGGAGAGTCGCTCATGGGCAATAAGAAGTCGGGCATTGACGAAAACAGACTGGGCGATTACGCACAAGAAATTAAGCAAGCCGCTGCTCTGGGCATTCAGATTGGCATTGTAATCGGAGGAGGCAACATTTTCAGAGGGCTGAGCGGCGCCTCCAAAGGGTTTGACCGCGTCAAGGGCGACCAAATGGGCATGCTGGCCACCTGCATCAACGGGTTGGCTCTCTGTTCGGCCTTACAGGCGGAAGGCGTGAGAGCCCGCTTGCTGACCGCCATCCGCATGGAACCCATCGGCGAATTTTTCAGCAAGGACAAAGCCATTGACTGTCTGGAAAAAGGCGAAGTCGTGATTTTATCAGGTGGAACGGGTTGCCCCTATTTTACCACCGACACCGGTTCCTCACTGCGTGGCATTGAGATTGAGGCGGATGCCATGCTGAAAGGCACCCGGGTGGACGGCATCTATACTGCCGACCCCGAGAAAGACCCCACCGCCACCAAATTTGACGACATCACGTACGATGAAATCTATCACCGTGGACTTAAGGTCATGGATCTGACAGCAACCACCATGTGCAAAGAAAATAACCTACCGATTGTGGTGTTCGACATGGACACCCCCGGCAACCTGCTCAAGGTATTGACCGGAGAAAAGATTGGAACCTACGTACACAACTAACACCCACCCCTATGAACGAAGATGTACAAATGACGCTCGACATGGCCGAAGA
>CAYTIY010000007.1:0-36568 GCA_964438045.1 uncultured Bacteroidales bacterium
CTTTCATGGGTTTGCCATACACCACCTGATCGGGGTTGTAGTAACGGAAGGCCATCGGATTTTTGCTATCCTTGCCTTCGAACTTGATCTGGCCAATGCCAGGGAAAAATTCTTTCGATGCCATAATGTTAAGATTTTAAGTAATTGGTTTATAGAATAATTGGTTCTTTTATCACGTAGTTTTTTTGTATGATTTACAAGCATTGTTTCCAACGCTCGTAAGCATCACGGTAATTGTCGCGTTGTTTGACGTCGGGTTCAACCAACTGCAGTTTCCGCAACGATGCAAAGGCTTCAACCGGAGTTTTGTAAATACCGGCACCCATACCTGCACCCTTAGCTGCACCAACGGAGCCATCCGTGTCGTACAATTCAATGGTGGCACCGGTTGTTCCGGCTAACGTGTCACGGAAAATCGGGCTCAGGAACATGTTAGCCAAACCGGCACGTATCAGATTGGTTTGGATACCCATGTTGTTCATCACCTCCATACCATAGGCAAAACTGAATACAATACCTTCCTGGGCCGCACGCAGCATATCTGCCTTGCCGTGGAGGTTGAATTGCAGGCCGTGGATGGAGCAGCCCCTGTTCACATTGCCAAGCAACCGTTCCGACCCGTTACCGAATGGCAGGATAGACAATCCGTTGGAGCCAATCTTGGCGGTGGCAGCCAAGTCGTTCATGGCTTCATATGACAGTTCTGGAGCAACGTTGCGCTTCATCCATGAGTTCAGGATTCCCGTTCCGTTGATGCACAGCAGCACACCAATACGTTCCAGCATAGGATCCTTGCAGTCGGCTGCACTCAGACCGGCTGTGTGGTTGACGTGGGCAAAGCTGTTCACGCGGGATTGGGGATCGTATTCCGGGCTTCCGTTCACCCCGTACACCACACCGGATGTACCGGCTGTAGAGGCAACTTCACCAGGATTCAGCACATTGAGTGACAACGCATTGTTCGGTTGGTCACCGGCGCGGTAGCTGACAGGAATACCGACTTTCAGCCCCAGTTGGGCAGCGGCCGTCGATGTCAGTTCGCCCTGAACCGAGAATGTCGGTTTGATGGTCGGAATAAAAGAAGGATCAAAGCCAAAATACTTCAACAGTTTTTCAGAAACCTGTCCTTCCTTGAAATCCCAGAACATACCTTCCGATAGACCGGAAACGGTGGTCGTACATTCACCGGTCAATAACGTGGCAATGTAGTCACCGGGGAGCATCAACTTGTAAATCTTTTCGTATACTGCCGGTTCATTCTCCTTTACCCAGGCGAGTTTGGCGGCAGTAAAGTTACCGGGAGAATTCAACAGGTGGCTAAGGCACCATTCTTCACCGAGTTCCTCAAAGGCACGGGCACCATAAGGCACAGCCCTTGAATCACACCAAATAATGGAAGGCCTCAGCACTTGATAATTCTTGTCCACCAGAACCAATCCGTGCATCTGATAGGAAATACCGATAGCGGCCACATCGTCTCCGTTGGAACCAGATTGCCTCAAAACGTCGGCAGTAGCCAATTGAAGATTGTTCCACCAGCTGGATGGATTCTGTTCTGCCCAACCCGGTTTATGGGACAGGATTGTCATTTCTGTTTTCGGGTAGAAGGCGGAAGCCACCCGTTCTCCACTTTGAGCGTCTACCAAGGAAGCCTTGACGGACGAACTGCCAATGTCATAACCTAGCAAATACATGTGAGTTGGTTTTTATGAATGAGTATTTTTAATGATTGAATTTTCAAATGATGGTTGACCGTTTGGGTTGAAACCCGCCGTGTACCTTCTGAAATAGTTTCTTGTCAAACCGATAGTAGCGACCGGCCCTATGTGCTACGTTTTGCTCAAATTCCTCCAGAGGAACGACATACTCCATGCGGCTCATCTTTTTCTGGAAATTGCGCACATCCATGCTTTGGTCAAATAATTCCTCAAACAAGATCCTCATCTGGGAAGCGGTAAAACGACTGGGTAGCAGGTTGAACACAATGGAGGGATCCATGGCTACATACCGTCTCACCTCTTCCATGGCTTCCTGAAGCACGAGATTGTGGTCGAATGCCAATTTTCCAGCCTCCTTAACCGGCATCCAGGTCACTTGCATGGTTGTCGACTCAAAACGCACCTTGTCATCGATTCGAATCAACGCCAGGTAACCAACTGTGATGATTCGGCCTATTTTCAATTGAACCGCTTCCTCCAGCCAATGCACGTCACGGGGATGGCTGGTTCTTGTCGGTGAACCAAAGCTTCTGAATTGACGAAGGAAAATGGATCGGGAAGTGATCAACTCATCGACCACTCGTTGAGCAGCGTCATCTAACGTTTCGTTCGAGTAAATCAGACTGCCTGGCAACTTAAGGTCACTAAACTGCGTCTCTCCTTCCATGCCTGTACGTTTCAGCAACAAAACGTTGAAGCTGACACCATCGAACCCAAGCACGACGCAGTCGACTGAAACATGGGGATAAAGTGTTTTTTCAGGCATGATTTAAAAATTGAGCAAACAAAGATGGAAAATACCTTTGTCAAATCCAACTATTTATCAGAAAAAATAACATATATATTTGATTAACAGTTGTTTAGAAATTGTAATATATACAATAAGTGATTTGCTAAGTAACCGAATTACAAGCAAGTAGGCAACAAGTATTCTTGTAAAAATTACAATATGAGAAGGGCAGGTTGTTGATACAACCTGCCCTAAAGCAGTAAAATATAGTTAATCAACTGACAGAAAGGCTTCTATCACCACAAATTCTCAGGATACACGCCTTCCTTTACCAGTTGTTCCAACTTGGCAACAACGGTGGGTCTGTCTTCGGCATAGGTGACTCCAAACCATTTGGAAGGAGTATCGAGCACCTCGCAAGTGGCCACATTGTCAACAATCAGGTTATTTACTACCAAGGGTATGTAGTACTCCGATTTTTCCTGATTGCCGAACTCATCGAGAAAAGCCTTGAAAGCCAATTCTGAATGAGCAAAGTAATCAGGTGTGAATCCCCACATATTCATGGATACGGGCGCGTTTTCCTCTACCTCGCACAGATTACCTGCGTCATCCTTATACTTGATCTTACCATCGGTATCACGAATGATATACGTTCTCTCCACCACTGTTTTCAGGTTTGAGACTGCATCGATCTGGCAAATACCCCTGGCCACTGAACCGCTTTCCGACAACGTATTGCCCAGTCTGTATCCGACCATACAATAGGTATTCTTTTTCCCTTCGACAGCCTTAAGCCAGTCTGCCAAAATCTGAAAACTTTCCTTCCCATAAAAATCATCAGCATTGATGACCGCAAAAGGTTCCTTGATCGCATCCTTTCCCATCAATACGGCGTGATTCGTACCCCACGGTTTTACCCGATCGGCCGGACAAGCATAACCCTCAGGAAGGTAATCAAGCTCTTGAAACACGATTTCCACAGGTATACGCCCTTGGTATTTACATGCGACAAGTGAACGAAAGTCTTCTTCAAACGAATGTCGAATGACAAAAACGATTTTACCAAAACCTGCACGGATGGCATCATAAATTGAGTAGTCCATGATGGTGGCCCCGCCTGGACCAATTCCATCCATTTGCTTAAGGCCGCCATAACGGCTTCCCATGCCTGCGGCAAGAACAAAAAGCGTTGGTTTCATAGAATCTGCAAATTAACGTTAACGGTATAGGGATACAAAAGTACGACATAAAATCTAAAAAAGAAAAGTGTATATTTGCAGCTCATTGAAAAAAGCGACCCTATGAAACGAGCAGGTACCTTATTCCGCATCACGTTATTCATTGTCCTTTTTGCCACAGTAGTAAGCAATATGGAAGCCGTTGAAAAAAAGAACCTTGTATTGATTGAAACGCCCCAGGGCAACATCAAGATCCGTCTGTATGACGAGACACCCAAACACAGAGATAACTTTCTGAAATTGGTTCGTGCCAATTTTTACGACAGTTTGCTCTTTCACCGTGTCATTAAAGACTTTATGATTCAAGGAGGTGACCCTGAATCAAAGCACGCTGCTCCCGACAGCCTATTGGGCGCCGGAGGACCGGGTTACACCATTCCTGAAGAAATCAATCTTGACATCTTCCATAAGCGCGGCGCATTATCCGCAGCCAGGCTTAGTGACGATGTAAACCCTACAAAGGCATCTTCAGGTTCTCAGTTCTATGTCGTTTGGGGCAAGAAGTACACGAAATCGGAGCTTGCCAACATGGAAGGCTACAAAGTCGAACAGGCCAAGAAAGCGTATTTCTACCAGTTGGCAAACACCATGAAAGATACCATCCAACAGATGATCAAGAATAACGACAAGAGCGGTATTCAGAAACTGGAAGAGGCACTGATTGCCAAAGCGGAAATGGAATTTCATCAGCATCCCGAATATGGCAAGTTTACCGATGAACAGATCAAAACCTATACAACGGTGGGAGGTACACCCTTCCTTGACGGTGACTATACGGTTTTCGGAGAAGTAGTGGAAGGACTTGATGTGGTTGAGAAAATTCAGAACTGCAAAACCGGAGAGGCAGACAAGCCGATTGAGGAAATCCGCATGAAAATGAGGATTCTCGAATAAAAAGCCTCCATTCAAAAAGGATTTGCGGATCTGATTCGCCATTCAGCGGGCCAACCATTGTTGGCTCGCTGTCCAATGTTTTTCATCCATCCCAGAGCATAGCCTTCAAACACCGCCAGCACCCATCCTAACGGGCAGTCAGGAGACAATACGAGCGCCTCACCGCGCAAATAGGCTATAGCCTGCTTCAAATCGAGAGAACAGGTTTGAACCGAAGCTCGGTTCAATGCCGTTGACAGCGCCAATGACGGATGAGGCAGGAATGATTTCCCCTTCATTTCACCAACAACGATCCCGGCATGCAACACACGCAATTGTCGGAGCAACGATGCAAAATCATCCCTCAGGCATAAGGGGATGGCATTGATTTGACCGTTTACGTTTGTTTCCCATAAATAATCTTCCTGCGCCACGATATAATCCCTGATGTGATTGGGGAAGGGCATATCGACCAATTCCGGCACTTTCTTTTTCCGTTTTAACAAACGACCCTCCCTATCTGCCTGCTTAGGTGAAAAATCATCGGTTTCAGGTTTTTGCAGCAAACACAAGAAGAACCCTTCACCCGTGGTCAGGTGAGGCATAAACCGATAGATTGGAAGCGGCGGCGTGTTTTCAATCATGGAACCAAGTACCCCCCATTCTTTTTTGATGGCAATGCCTTTGGGTTCAAAATGCCACCTGTCCATCAACCAACGGACGACCCGTTCATCTTCCTCCGTATTGTACGTACAAGTACTGTAAATAAGGAACCCTCCCGGCTTCAGGCACGACAAGCTGTCCTCGAGTATGCTTTGCTGACGCACCGAACAATGCCTGACATGTTCAGGAGACCATTCATTCACCGAGTCGGGATCCTTCCTAAACATACCCTCACCGGAGCAGGGAGCATCCACCAGTATCAGATCGAAGAAATCTTCCAAATGTGCAAAATCGGACGGTTCGTTGTTCGTCACCACAACGTTAGGCGAACCCCATTTGCGGATATTCTCAACCAAAATGGCTGCTCTGCTTCGAATAACCTCGTTGGCAACCAGATAGCCATTTTCAGGTAACAAAGACAACAACAAGGTACTTTTTCCTCCTGGTGCCGCACAAAGATCCAGCATCCTGAGAGGCACCGATGATGATCCCATTTGACTCAGAACCGTGCGCACAGCCTGTTCGACAAACATGGACGATGCTTCCTGTACGTAGTATTGCCCAGCATGGAAAAGTGGATCGAAGGTAAATGAAGGTCGCTCCTTGAGAAAAAAGCCATAGGAAGACCATGGTACCTGCGCGGAAATCAACGACCGGCAGCTTCCACCATCCTGCTTGGCCGGATTAAAGCGCAGACTCACAGGCGGCGGCTCTTCCAACGCATGTAGAAAAGATTCGACCTGGTCACCCAACAGCATTCTCATTTGGGTTATAAAAGCGTCTGGAAGTGCCATTTTTACGTTCGTACTGTGTGTGCAAAGATAATAAATAGTACTTTTGCTGCCAGCAATTACCCAATCATGGCTGGTGTTTTGTACTTGTTTCCTGTCAATCTTTCGGAAAGCCCCCTCGATTGGGTTTTACCGGAGCACAATCGGTTGCTCCTAGGCCCCATCCGCGAATTCATCGTTGAAGATATCCGCACAGCCAGGCGCTTTTTAAAAAAGTGCGACCCCACTTTCGATATAGATGCGTGCAATTTTTACGTACTCAACAAACACAGCACACCGTCAGAAACAACAGCCTACCTTGCTCCTTTGCAAGCGGGCAGGGACATGGGTCTGCTCTCTGAAGCCGGCTGTCCTGCAGTGGCCGATCCGGGGGCTGATATCGTGTCCATGGCCCAGCAGAGGAAGATAAAAATAGTACCACTTGTAGGTCCTTCGTCCATCCTGTTGGCGTTGATGGGATCGGGATTCAATGGACAACGATTCACCTTCGAAGGGTACCTGCCCGTTGAAAAAGAGGAACGCATCAAAACCCTCAAACGGATCGAACAACGAACCTGGTCTGAAGACACCACCTATATTTTCATAGAAACGCCCTATCGAAACAACAAACTGCTGGAGGACATGAAATCCACGTTACGCCCTCAAACACGGATATGCGTGGCTTTCGACCTTACCGGACCGGAAGAACGCATCATTACACTACATGCCTCTGAATGGAAAAATCAGACGTTGGAACTATCAAAGAAGCCCTGTATTTTCCTCATTTACAAGGGATGAGACAGGCTCGAGAAACGTGATGCTGTTTATAAAATCGATTTCTCCTTCCAATATGGTGCTGAAATAACTCATTCCTTTGTTTTCGCTCACCTGATACAATGGCCAGAATTTTCCAAAGCCGCCATCGTTCAGGATAAGCTGGGCTTCATACGTCAAGGTTACCTGATACAACAACACCAACCACTTTCCCTCTTTATTTTCGTGCTTATATTTAAGCAAGAACCGAGGTCTATCACAATCCGGACTACAGCAGCTGCACAATTTCGCCAACACCTCATCGATGCTTTCACCATAACGCACAAGCCGTTCCATGGGATGATCCATCATTCCCTGTTCAAACGGAGCCTTTGATGATCGGGGTGTCAAATACAATTTCCCATTGTACCAAACCATGACCCTGACGAGAGGGTGTTGATACCGATGAGGATCCTCCATTGACACGCGCCGGGCTACCCGCCCTATGATATTACCGGAATCATCCACCACTGGCAGCCAGTTCTCAGCAAATCGGCTTGTGTAATACAAGATGCGGTGGAGTACTCGTTTAAGGAACACAAAAACCAATACGGCCAAAAAAGCCACCATCACCACAACAGCCCATGTATTGACCGCATTTGCCGATAAAAGTGGAATGAGTGGATGATACATACCTTCAGGAGTTACGGGTATAATCGTTGAACAACGCGGAGAACTTGTTTGTTCAAAAAAATCAGCGGTGAAGCTCTGCCCGGTAGGAAGAACGAACCAATGGACCGCTCTCCACCACGTCAAATCCTTTATCCAGTCCGATGGTCCTGTATGCTTCGAAAATGTCAGGATGGACATAAGCCCTTACCGGCAAATGACGTCGACTGGGCTGAAGGTATTGACCCAATGTCAACACACGGCAACCGACCTGCCGTAAATCGTCCATCGTTTGTATCACGTCCTCCCTGCTTTCTCCCAAACCCAGCATCAGCCCTGATTTCGTTCTGATTCCACCTTCGGAAATCATGGCCAACACACTCAAGCTGCGCTCATAGCTGGCAGCTGATCGAACCTGAGATGTCAGGATCCTGACTGTTTCAAGGTTGTGCGACACGACTTCAGGACTTTCTTCCACAATTCGTTGTACCAATTCCCGTTTGCCTTGAAAATCAGGGATAAGCACCTCCATGGTCAAGCCCGGGTTGAGACGCCTGACCCATCGAATAACCTCCAACCAATGGCCAACTCCCAAATCCGGTAAATCATCCCTGTCCACAGAAGTGAGCACAATGTGTTTAACTCCCATTTGACGAACACTTTCTGCCAGGTTTTGAGGTTCCATCGGATCAACCGGTAACGGATGTCCGGTTTTGGTGTTGCAAAATCCGCAGGAACGGGTGCAAATATCTCCAAGTATCATAAATGTCGCTGTTCCCCTTCCCCAACATTCGGACTGATTGGGACACCGACCGCTGGTACAAATCGTATGCAGGTTGTGACTGTCGATGACACGCCGGGTTGAGGCAAACTGTTCCGAATTACCCAATCTGACCTTCAACCATTCGGGCTTGTGGACATGGGAAGCCATCCTACTGAAGGTTTTCAAGGAAGAAGTCGACCTTGGCCCTAAAGAGATGATTCCTGTATGTTTCTCCAGCAATGCTATGGCTACTGGTTGGATACCATTGTGAATCAAATTGTTTTCCGGCTTTTATCAATGCTTCGACCAGATCCATGCTTTGATTTGGCCGAACATTATCGTCCATCATGCCATGGACCAACAACAAACGTCCCGTCAGGTTCGAAGCCCGCAACAGGGGCGAGCCATTGTCATATCCTACCCGGTTTTCAGCTGGTGTCTTCAAGTATCGCTCCGCATAAACGGTGTTGTAATACCTGAAATCTGAAACCGGCGCCACAGCTATTCCGGCTTTGAACGGTTGCTGTTTCTCCGTCATGGCCATCAGGGTAACAAAGCCACCGTAGCTCCAACCCCAAATACCTAATCGGTCTCCGTCGATGTACGATTGTTGTTTCAGATATGCGGCAACCGCAATTTGATCCTTAGCCTCCAACTGACCGAGTTGTTTAAATGTCAGACGACGAAAAGCCGCCCCTCTTGATCCAGTGCCGCGTCCATCCACACATACGACTACGAAACCTTTCTGCGCAAGGTAGTATTCCCAGTCTACCTTGTACGCATCAAGCACTTCCTGTGAATCGGGTCCACCGTATTGAAGCAACACGGCAGGATATCGTTTGGTGGCATCAAAGTTGACAGGCGTGAGCATCCACCCGTTCAACGGTTGTCCATCTGCGGCGGGAACACGGATGAATGTCTTTTTACCTATGGAAAGCCCTTCCAGCTTATGTTTCAATTCGGCGTTGTCGGAAAGGCTTCTCCACAACTTCCCTGCAAGATCGAAGACTCCCGTTGTTGGTGGTGTGTTCACCGTCGAAGCCGTCAACATGTAAAGCGAATAATCACTGTTGAAGGCAGCTGTGTTAACTCCAGTTTCGGTGCTGATTTTCACAGCCTTACCCTTAATATCCACTTGCCAGACGGACCGTTCCATGGGACTCTGCACAGCAGCCTGGTAATAAAAGCGGTTTTTCACGGTGTCGCAACCCAAGTAATTGATCACATCCCAGTTTCCGGTGGTAAGTTGCTTGAGCAGACTCCCGTTCGCATTGTACACATAAAGGTGTCTGTATCCGCTTCGCTCCGATAAATAAGTGAAATACCTGTTATAGAAACGGATGGCATCGTAGGGTGGCTCCACAAACGCTTCACTTTGTTCTGAAATAATCAGATTCGACACCCCTGAACGTACATTCAAAAAGTAAAGCCTGAAGGCGCTTTGTCCCCTTTCAAGGGTCATGACTGCCAATTGGTTGGCTTTCTGAGTAAACCGAATTCGTGGAAAATACACATCTTGTTCAACAGGCACCGTCAATGTTTTATTGGATCGTGACTGCAGGTGATAGGCATGCATGGTTACCTTAGGATTGGCTCCACCGGCTGAGGGGTACTTGTATGTCTTGAACGAAGGATAATAATCTGTACGTTCGGTACCTGGCCATTTAGACCCATACAGGGTCAATGTGAAATCGGCTACCGGACGTTCGTCAAATTTCAGGTAAGCCAGGTACTGACTGTCTGAAGACCAATCATACGCAATCGTGGCGCCAAATTCCTCCTCATATACCCAATCTGCCGTTCCGTTCATGATGGCATTGGTTTGTCCATCCGTTGTTACCGTCAACTCCGAACCGTAATCCAATCTTCTGATATACAAATTATTATCGCTTGAGAAAGAAACCGATCGTCCATCCGGTGAAAACCTGGCATCCCGTTGGTTTATCCGTTCCGACAACGGTTCGATCAGATTGCGTTTTCTGTCGTACAGGTAATATTCTGTCAACCAGGAACGGCGGTACAAAGGACGTTCCTCCGACCATATAAGCACACGGTTTTCCTGTGGACTAAAACAGTAACCGGCCAGTTTCTTCAAACTCACACCCCTCGCCTTTTCCAAATCCAGAATAGATTCCTGCAAGACACCGGTCTTGTAATCATACCGGTTCAATTTTTTTCCATCGGCCGACAGGGCGGTATAATACCGCGGATCCGCAAGGGGTTTTATGACAGGAAGCATGACCGGCTTATAAGACCCGGCAACGATTGAATCAAGGGAAATGGGCGCATTTCCCGCAGCAGCCCTACCAAGGCCGACAAGCAGGATGCAAACACACAGAAAACGTCTCATTGGGTACACAGTTAAATCCTAAGAACTAAGCGCTACAAAAATACGAAAAATCCGTACTTTTGGTGCTGATTTTTATCAGGAACACGAACGAGAGTTCTTCCTGCAATCCGTACCCCAATGACCCATCCCCCCCTATACCGAACCTTTCAGGACTTTTTGAGTGAGCGCCTGAACGTGAAAGTCCAAAAAATTTCTCTGAACGCAGGTTTTTCTTGTCCAAACCGTGATGGCAGCAAGGGATGGGGCGGGTGTACCTATTGCAACAACCAAACATTCAATCCCGCATATTGTACTACTGAGAAGAGCTTGACCACTCAACTTGAGGAGGGCATTCGCTTCTTCTCCCGAAAGTATCCGGACACACATTACCTAGCCTATTTTCAGGCTTATACTAATACATACGGCGATCTGAATCATTTGAAGTCCCTATATGAGGAGGCCCTTGAGGTACCCAAGGTTGTCGGACTGGTCATTGGCACACGACCCGATTGCCTGTCTGATGACTTGTTGGATTATCTGACCGCGCTGTCCAAACGTTGTTTCATACTGGTTGAGTTCGGTGTTGAATCGACTCTTGACCGAACATTGGACTTCATTAACAGGGGGCATGATTACGCCTGCTCGATGGACGCGATCAAACGTACGTCAGCCAGAGGGTTGGCTGTGGGAGCCCACGTTATTTTGGGCCTTCCCGGTGAACAACCGCTTGAACTGTTGGAACACGCCGACAAATTGAACAACCTCCCTTTGGACACCTTGAAATTACACCAACTCCAGTTGATCAAAGGAACAAAACTAGCCATGCAGGCAGCATCCGACAGCACGTTGATTCATTCCTTCACAGCGGAGGATTATGCCGATCTTATTGTTGGTTTCCTGGAACGGCTCAAGCCGGAAATCGCGGTGGAGCGATTTGTATCCCAATCTCCCCCTGAGTTGCTCATTGCTCCAGACTGGGGTATGAAAAACTACGAGTTCACCCATTTGGTTGAAAAAAAACTCAGGGAGCGGCACAGTTTTCAGGGGAAATTATTCAAAAGGACTAACCCCGCTTCTTTTTGATGAACGCAAGGATGAATCCAAACTCGCGGACACGGAACAAAGGAGACGCACCTAAATAGACCACTACACCGACAACGAACCCCAACAGCAACTTGAGGTATTCGTTGTGGACCATCAAGGTGGATGCATAAACAGACATACCCATGACTGAAGACAGGCCAAGAATCGGTAGTAGCTGTTTGATCTGGGGCATCAGACGAAGTCCGACCAATTTATTGGTGTAATAGGTTATGATACGAATGTCGGCAAAGGCATAGGCAATCAATCCATAGCACATAACCTTGATACCGAAGGGAATGGTAATGGCCAGGATGATAAAAGCCACTATTTTTTTGGCAATTTCCGCTTTGAAAAACAAATCAGAACGCCCTTTTGCATTAATAACGGCACCATTGAGCTTCATGATGGAATCCCACATGTAAGCAATGCATAAAATCTGGAGATAAGGAACGGCCGGTAACCATTTGGCTTTCAAAATCACAAGAACCAATGGTTCAGCCAGTACGCAAATACCGATCATGATGGGAAAAATTGCAAAGCAAGACAATCTGAGGTACTGGTAAAAATGATTGATCATAGCCTTTGTGTCATCCTGCAACTGACATTGAACAGGGTACACCACCCTATAAATCACCGTAGATAAATTGGACGAAGGAAACATGGCCAGCACGGAAGAGCGGTTATAATAACCCAGTTCCCTGGAAGAGAAAAATTTTCCAATTACCAAGGAATATAGATTCACATAGACAGTGTGCAACAGGGAAGAAAGCAATAATTTCGAACCAAAAGAAAACAATTCCCTAAATGATTTTATGGAAAAGCTCCAGGTGGGATGCCAGCGAGAGATAACCCAGAGTAAGATATTGTATATCATATTGTTGGACAATGTCAGAGCCACCAAAGCCCACACGCCATACCCCTTATAGGCCATCCCCATTCCCAACAACCCGCTTAAGACCACCGCAGTCAGCGTGACAATGGCAATTCTCTTGAAGTCGAGTGCTATGGTCAGCCTGGCCAGCTGGACCGCTCCAAGGGAATTTATGACCAGGGCAAGTCCAGCGACACGAGTAATCATCTCCAACCTTGGTTGATGGTAAAAGTCAGCAATCAGGGGTGCTGTAAAAAAAAGCAACAGATAACATAACAAGGCCACTCCCGCATTGAAGAAAAAAACCGTGGAATAATCAACTTCACTCCTGTCCTGCTTTTGAACCAGTGCAGAACCAAAACCACTATCCACAAACGTTTGGGCAATAGCAAGAAACACCGTCAACATGGCTATTAGACCATAGTCTGAAGGCATGACCATCCGTGCAATGACAAGTCCGATAATAAATTGAACCCCCTGCCCTGCAAAACGGTCAATCACGCTCCAAACGATACCTTTAGCTGTTCTCCCACCACTACTTGACACGGCTTAGCTGTTTTTGTTATCGACAAATTGATTCCACCAAAGCGCCAATGCATACAGGTTGAACAATTGAATGGCCTTGTTTTGGCGGTACCAGAACCATCCGGACGCAGACGAAGACTCGGTGCCATACTGATGCAAAAAAGCTTCCACACCCGGTCGATGCAAAAAGTCAACACACACGGAGGATTCCAGCAGGATTGACCGGACTCTCTCAAATCGTTGCTTGTCGGAAAAAAACAACGGCATGGGGGCAAACCCTCCCTGTTTCTTCCGTTGGGTGATCATCTCCGGCAAGTAGGGTTTGTAACAACGTTTCAGCAAGGATTTTGACTCTCCCTTTCCCTGTGCAATCGATAACAACCCGTCTCCCTTCCATCTGAACGAAAGGGGCATTGAATCAATCAACTGCTTGATCTCAAGATCCATGTAGGGAAATGCAAGGTTCTGGCCAAACATGTTTGCCAATTGGGAGGCCTTGAACAGAATAACTTGATTGATGGTTTTTTCCAAATCCGCCAGTCTGGCATGTTGCAGAAAAGCCGATTGAAAGGAGCGTCCGTCGAGTTTGACGCCCTTCTCTTTCGTGTACCAGCCCGGATCATTTAACAATCCTCTCACCTTGAAATCCGGTAGTCCGAACAGGTCACCTTCCAATAGGTTCAACAACTTGTCGGTGTGAAACTTGACCTTATAGAGTATTGTATTCCTGTCGAAAGAATCCCTGTTTAGAATCCGGTTCAACAATACCGTCGCAGGATACATGCCGAACCGCCTGATCAAGAGAGATAGGGCTATTTCCCTTCCGGTTGTGCCAAACAGTTGGTCATTGCCGTCTCCACCCAACAACACTTCTTGCGGGTATTTTGCCGCCATGTTCATGACCGCATGGTTGACCATCAATCCCCCTTCAACAAAGGGATCACCCAACAGACGAACCATATCGGACAAGTATTCAATTTCACTACCGTCAATTTCGTACGTATGATGTTGGGTTGAAAACGTTTCCGACATACACTTCGCCAATGGCAGTTCAGACCACCCATCACCCTTGAAGCCAATGGAAAACGAATGAACGTTTCCAGAAAACAGACGCCGCAATGCCAACAAGTTGCAACCCGAATCATACCCTCCGCTGAGCAGGATACCAACCTTTTCAGAACCCTCAATACGTCTGCGTATGGCATCTGCATGGAGTTGCTGGTATTTATCAAGCCATTCCGCTTCTGAAAAAGAACGGTCGGCCGGGAATCCGTCTTCAACCACGTCCAAGGTCTTGACGATCCCATCCTTGAAGACAAGACCACAGCCGGCACCCAGCTTGTTCACCCCTTGAAAGGCGGAAAGGGGGGTGGCTATGTAACCGCGTGTCAGAAACGTGGCCAGACCCTTCCTGTCAGGTTGACCTGTAAATCCCGGCAACCGAGTGAGGTGCCACAGGGAAGACGAAAAATGCGAAGTTGTATAGTACACCTGAGGGCCCGTTCCGAACCGATCCCTGATAATGTAAAATGCTTCAGCCGTTTCCACCATACAGGTGAAACAGCCGTCCAATTTCATCAGTCCGTCAGGCCCTTCTTCCAAAAACAGGTCGGCCAACATACCGGCTATACGATGGCGATCCCGGTGTCTTTCCAGTTTTTTGTCGTACACGTTCCCCCAGACATGCAGGGAAAGCCCGTTTGGAACAAGATGGCCTTCCCCTCCTTCGTGTTCAAGCAGAATCGATTTCTGTTGAAATTGGCCGATGAATGCAGGTTTATCAGTGTACGCCATGTTGGGTGTGTATGAATTGTTTATTGGCTCCTTTGAGCCTGAACAGGTTCCTGATCATTAGGAAGAAGACCTTGGGGAGTTCCGCCATTGCTTTTGCCAATTGCTTGTTTACCAACTTTCCGGGGACGGCCAGCGCCAGTGTCACGCCCAGCAAAAGAAACAACAGCCACCATTTCAGGCTTGCCGGAAAATAAATCCATGTAGCCGCCAAAGCATAAAGTGGAATGACTCCCAACAGCAACACACGTGGAATGGCCAACTGTTGAAGGAATTTTATACAAAAATCGAGGTTTCCCTTCAACAATGCACTTGGAAAGACTGTTCGAAACTCCATGAAATAATGCAGTTGCGCAGACATCCATCGTTTTCGTTGATTTGAAAAGGCCTCCCCGCTTTGCACTTTTTCGTCGTAAACATATGCATCCGGCAGATAATGAATCCTAACCCCATCCCTGAGGAATGACAATTCCAGATTACGGTCAAAACCACCTACGGCTCGTATTGTCAGCATTTTTTGTTTGAACAACAAGTAATCAAATGCCATTCCCGACCCGATCAACGCAGAGGATAGGCCCAGTGAATAATGCCCCTTTCGAAAAATACTGTTATTGGACTCCTCACTTACAGCATCTAAAATAGCCATGCTGTTGTTCAGATTTTTGGCTACACGATGAGCCTGGACAATGCGCACATTCCCGGACTCAAACGACTCATTCAAGCGGTTGAAGAAATCCGGATCGATGGTATTGTCGGCATCCAGTACCAAAGCGATGTCATGATCCTCAATGCTGGACATAGCCAGATTGAGTGCTTTTGATTTCGTACTATCCTCATAATCGGCTACAATCAACCGAATTGGCAATTGCAAAAGCCGTTTGTTGGTCTCATCCTTCATCTTGTCTGACACCACCACGACCGAAAAGGCTTCCCTGGGATAATCCTGATGCAGGCACGCTATTACGCATTCCTCAATCACGGCGTCTTCCTTGTAAGCTGGGATCAATGCAACAATGCGCCTGTGGTTGGTTGTCGACATGGAAGGTGAAGAAAGCTTCCGGTGGGAAGCCACGGCAAACACAAATAAATACACGACATTGATGAAAAAAACGGCAAAAAGAATCCAGTCCAACACATTCATGGTATACCCGATTTTATGCCGAATATAGCAAAACTTTACGTTTTATCCTATCACGGATATAATATTACAGCATATCAGGCATACGATTTGAAAATTGTTCGTATATTCGGATTCAAGGTTCTGGACAGTGAGTGTTTCACGAAAGCGGACGAACAGCTCCCGTAATCCGAATCCATATAAACCTCTATCTATGAACACATTACTGCTCACTTTGTTCTGGTTTTGCTTCGTGTTGGTTTTTTATACCTACATTGGTTACGGCCTGCTATTGTGGTTAATGGTTCGTGTCAAACGAATACTTGGCCCGAATAGAAACCTTTCACCCGAGTCGGAAAACACGCCCGAAGTGACATTGGTCATTGCCGCTTACAACGAAGAAGATGTTGTGGAAGAAAAAATGCGGAACTGCCAGGAATTGATCTACCCAAAAGGAAAGTTACACATTTGCTGGGTTACAGATGGATCAAATGACAGCACCAACGAGCGATTGTCCGCCTATGAGCATTGTCGCGTCCTCTACAAACCGGAGCGTCAGGGGAAAACTGCCGCAATCAACCGGGCCGTACCCCTCATCGATACCCCTATTGTTGCTTTTACTGATGCCAACACCATGCTGAACCCGGAAGCGATTGCAGAAATGGCAAAACTGTTTTTGGATCCAAAAGTCGGCTGTGTAGCCGGGGAAAAGCGTATCAGGCAACAGGAGAAGGGTGATGCGACAGCCGGTGAAGGATTGTATTGGAAGTACGAATCATTCCTCAAATCGTTGGATGACGAATTGCATACAGCCGTTGGGGCGGCCGGAGAATTGTATGCCATCCGGAGAGAGTTGTTCGAAACAATGCCCAACGATACCCTGCTCGATGATTTCATTGTATCCATGCGTATAGCTTCCAAAGGATACAAAATTGCGTACTGCAAAACAGCGTTTGCACTGGAAGCCCCGTCCTCTGATATCCGGGAAGAAGAAAAGCGCAAGGTCAGGATTGCCGCCGGCGGCCTTCAATCCATTTACAGGCTTAGTTACCTGTTGAATCCATTCAGGTACGGGATACTCCATTTCCAATACGTCTCGCACCGTGTGCTTCGTTGGTCGCTTACACCACTCGCTTTTTTCCTGATGTTTCCCCTGACAATAGCTCTGCTGGTTGCCGACGTAGAACCATCGTGGCTTTACGCAACAATCCTGTTGCTGCAATTGCTGTTCTACGGAGCCGGCATGCTGGGATTTTCCCTGGCTAAAAAGAAGATCCGTCAAAGGGGGCTATACATACCCTATTATTTTTTATTCATGAATATAAATGTGCTGAGGGGGTATTCTTATTTGAAAAAACGGAGCGGATCGGGCGTTTGGGAGAAGGCGAAACGTGCGAAATAATCCTAATGAAGTGATGGACAAAGTCTTTGGCAGCCATTTTCCATTTACAGGCTTTCTTTTTTATGAACGATTATAGTACCTTTGCTTAAGCAAAAAGTTTCGCTACATGAATGCATCCCATGAAAACACGCTCCGTGATCCATCCAATTCGGAAAAGATTCTTCGACTTACGGCAGATACCATGTTTCTGCTGGACAGGAATGGGGTTTGCCTCGACGTAGAGTTGCACACCGACCGGTGGTTTCTCCGACAAACCCACCAATACCTTGGTAAACGGGTATTCGACCTGATGCCGGCTGAAACCTCGGTGGCTTTGTTAAACAACTTCAACAAGGTGTTGGCAACCGGAAAAACCTCGACAGACAACTACGAGATTCAGTTGGGGAAGAAAGTCTATTTCTTCAAATGTATCATGTATCTGTACGATACAGACCATATTCTTTGCCAGTACAGGGACATCACCCAACGGATACTGCTCAAGCATAGGCTAGAGGAAGCCAATAACCGACTTATTGAAATTGAAAAAGTCGCAAAGATCGGACATTGGCGGTATGATATTAAAAACGAACAGTTTTATTATAACGGTATATTTGGTATAGCAGCCAACGAGTCCGGGTATGCCATGATCAGCAAGAACGAGCTGCTGGGAACCATACATCCTGATGACAGAATGGCATTTCTGGGCTTCATCGATCCCAAGAACGAACACAATTTGGAAGAAGCCTTTAATACCCGCTTGTTTGTCAATGGAAAAACGTTTTTTCTGCTGTTCAAAATGCTTAGAATTACCAGAGAAAACAGCCTGAAGTTTGCTGAGGGATATGTTCAGAATATAACTGACATCAAACAGCAACAAAATAAGCTGGAAATCGTAACGAAAGCTGTGTCCAATTCCACGGATTACATTTTCGCCATGAAAACCAATGGGGATCTGGTTTATGGTAATCAGCAATTCAATACATTTCATGGTTGGAAACCAGAAGCAGACATTACCGGACACAACGTTTCCGAATTGAAAAACAACTGGGTCAACAGTCGACGTTTGTCTGAACTGGTACATCAGGTTGTGTCGACCAATCAGATTGTCAGTTTTGTACTCAACAGCACAGACTCCGACTCGATAAAAAACAGGACGTTCGACTGCAACGCTTACCTGACTGAAGATTCAAGTGGAGAAACACTGATCTGGATGTTCGGAAAGGACATCACTGAGCGCATTCATTACGAACGGCAAATCAAGGAACTGAACCAGATCATGAGTACGGTACTGAGTAACATTCCTATGTCTATTTCCGTTAAGGATGTTGCTGCAGACCTAAAGTATATTTTCAGCAATAAGGATGGTGGAGACTTCCGTTCCGGACTCAACAGCCAAATCATAGGCAAGACCGATTTCGACATCCACCCCATCGATGTGGCCGAAAGCATCCGGATGGACGATTTGAAGGTGATGCAAAGCAACACAGAGACCAGGCGCATTATTGAGGATAAAGATCAGGAAGGTAGACGTATTGTGAAAGACCAACTGCGTATCCTGATCAAAGATGAAATAAGACCTTTGATTCTGACCATTGAGCAGGATGTGACAAAGAGCAAGCTCATGGAACAAGAGTTGGTCGATGCCAAAGAAAGAGCCATTGAAGCCGACAAATTGAAATCAGCGTTCATCGCAAACATGAGCCATGAGATTCGGACACCGCTGAACGCCATTGTGGGCTTTTCCAAGATTATTGCCGAAACGGAAGAAGCGGACGATCGTGAAGCCTACTTTTCCATTGTGGAAGCCAATAACGAACGATTGCTGGGACTGATCAACGAGATTCTGGATCTTTCAAAAATTGAATCTGGCATCATGGCTTTCGAGGAGAATCCAATCAAGATGAAGGACTTTTTCGAGGACCTCGTCCATACCATGTCCATCAAATGTCCCAAAGGTGTCGTGTTGAACTGTGAGCAGGCCGATGATGATTTGATTATACTCTGCGACAGAAATCGACTAGGGCAGGTATTTATGAACCTGATCCAAAACGCCATCAAGTTTACTTCAGAGGGAAGCATCACCTTTGGATTCACCAGAGAACCCGCTCATTTGCAATTTTTTGTCCGTGACACGGGTGCTGGTATCCCACCTGAAAAACTCGAAAAAGTGTTTGACCGGTTTGTAAAAGCCGACAACTTCACACAGGGCACCGGACTGGGGTTGTCCATTTGCAGGTCCATTGTTGATCGCTGGGGAGGGGAAATCTGGATAGAATCGGAAGTTGGCAAGGGTTCCACCTTCTTTTTCAGTTTTCCTTATTCAAAAGTCATAACAGAGGCCTCAACGGAAAGAACAACTGCTTTTGGAGATGACGCCTTCGATTTACAAGATAAAACCATTCTTGTGGCCGAGGATACAGACAGCAATTACAAGTTGATTGAAGCCATGATTGGCAAATCATACAAACTGATTCGCGCACACAACGGACTTGAGGCTGTTTCTCTGTACAACGAAATACACCCGGACATAATCCTGATGGACATCAAAATGCCCGAGATGAATGGTCTGGAAGCCACTACCATCATTCGCGAAACAGACAAGCAAGTGCCCATCGTTGCCCAAAGCGCCTTTGCGTTTGAGGATGACAGAAGAAACGCCATTGAGATTGGTTGCACGGATTTCATCGCAAAACCATTCTCGAAAAAACAATTGACGACACTCATCCACCGATTGCTGACTAACTGGTGAACGATTTCCTCCTTAAACGTCAGAACGCTGCCATGAGAATCTTCCGTTTTTTCACAGCTTCGCTGAGCCTTATTGGGCTGTTTGTGAGCATCGGCGCGTTTCTTACCGGGGTCATTGGGGTCCGTTCTTCGTTGATGTCTCTGAGCGAACTGGCTTTACCGGTAACCCTGTTTTTTAGTTTGGTTTTATTCATCTACTGGCTGATTATGAAAAGTGGCTGGGTCATTGTTTCAGGATTATCCCTGTTATTATGCATTCCCATACTCGGTTCAGTTATTCGGTTGACAAACAAAACAAACGAAACCCTGACGGTCCACCCATTTTCGCTATGTTCATACAATTCACAGGGGTTCACCTATGGAGACTCACGATTGACCTTACACCTGTTTGCCGAATTTGTCCAAAAAAACAACATACAAATTCTCTGTCTGCAAGAAATGGATGAGAGACTCCTACCAATGGCCGACTCGTTGTTTGATAAAGTGGGGCATCTAGATTACCACAAAACCATCTCCGGTTCAAAACCAGGATTCGGACTGGCAGTGTACAGCTCGTTTCCAGTAGTTAGGGCTTTTAATTTCCGCTTTGCCGAGACCAGCAACCATGCCATCGTGGCTGATATTGTTGTTCAGAATGACACCGTCCGGGTCTTCAATCTTCATTTACAAACAACAAACTACAACCAATCCAAGTTTGAACTGAAGGGTAAAAATTGGGTGTGGGACACCCAAGGAGAAGCGCACAAAGTCCTGACCTTGTTTCAACGATTGAAGCACAACTCCCTTCACCGTATGCGTCAGGCAGAGGCCATCGGAGCACTTGTCGACGCTTCGCCCTACCCGGTCATCGTATGCGGTGACCTGAACTCAACCCCTGCCTCCTATGCCTACTGGAGATTCAAACAATCGCTTGAGGACGGTTTCCGTTCTGCCGGCCATGGATATGAGTACACCTATCGATATTTTGGAAATGCGTTTCGGATTGATTACATATTCCATCAATCCAACCTAAACGCCATCAGTTACAAGTCATTCGATCTGGACTACAGCGACCACAAACCAGTCGTTATTACCCTATCCCGTACACAAAAACGCTAATCGGAGGTTTAGGATCAGGAAAAGAGCATCAGGATTTGGCCTGTTTGGGAATAGAGAAAAAGAAGGTGGTGCCGACTCCTTCCTTTGATTCGAACCAGAGACGTCCCCCGTTTTTCAAGACAAAGTCCTGACACAACAACAACCCCAATCCTGAGCCTTCTTCCTTGTTGGTACCGAAGGTGCTGAAATGTGTGTCAAGTTTGAGCAGCTTAGTCTGCGCCTCTTCCTTTATACCGCAACCTGTATCCTGAACGCTGACTACGACCATTCCTCCTTCTTCAGAAACATGGTCCCTGATCGTTACCGTCACTGTCCCTCCCGGCAAGCTAAATTTCAAAGCATTGCTCAGCAGATTTCTCATAACGCTCTTGATCATATCTCTATCAGCATACATGTCACACGACTCAGGTGCTTCAAGTCGTAGTTTGATGTTTTTCAGCTCTGCCATTTTTTCGTAAATCTCCAACACTCCTTTGGTCAGGGAAACCATTTCGGAATGTTGATAAACAACATTTAGCCGCCCAACCTGACTTTTTGTCCATTTTAGCAGATTATCCAACAAGGCGAACGTATCTTCAGTCGATTTATTGGCCAAGTTCAACATCTCATGAAGTTCCCCACCAATTAATTCTGGAGAAAGCGACACAATAAGCATGTTCAACATCATCTTGATGGAACCCAGTGGCGAACGCAGGTCGTGTGCAATGACAGAGTACATTTTATCCCTGGCCTGAATGGTACTGCGTAATTCTTCCGTTTGACGAAGAATGATGCGCTTGGCCGCTTCCAACGAGATTTGATGGTTTACCCGCATCACAAGTTCCTCGCGGCTGAATGGCTTTGTTATAAAGTCGTTGCCTCCAACTTGAAACCCCTTTACCACATCGGCCGTACTGTTCAATGCTGTTAGGAAAATGATGGGAATCTCATTATAGGGAGATTCCATGTTGCGGATGATTTTTGTCACCTCGTACCCATCCAGATCGGGCATCATCACATCCAATAAGATCAAATCCGGCTTCTCAGCTTCCATCTTCTCCAACGCCTCCTTGCCACCCATGGCCGACATGATCTGATATTTCTCACTGGTTAACAATATCTTGAGCAACATGATGTTAGATAAGACATCATCAACGATCAGGATCTTATATTCCGCATTGTTTACTTCAACATTCATACGTAATCAACCTATATGTTCAACATCTTCATATTACAGACTTGAAATAGGCTATTGTATGTGCCAATCCATCCTCCAGTTTAATCTTCGGCTCCCAGCCCAATTCTTTCTTAGCCAAAGATATATCGGGTTTACGTTGCTTGGGATCATCGTGGGGCAATGGCATATATGATATCTTGGAAGATGAACCCGTCATTTTTATGACCAATTCGGCTAATTCACGAATGGTAAATTCTGTAGGATTACCTATGTTCATCGGTCCGGTAAATTCTTTTTCCTTAGCCATGGTGCATATCATGGCCTCTATCAGGTCGTCCACATATTGAAAACTTCTGGTCTGACTTCCGTCCCCGTATATGGTTATAGGCTCGTTCTTCAAGGCCTGTACAATAAAATTGGACACCACCCTGCCATCGTTCGGATGCATTTTCGGACCATAGGTATTGAATATCCGGATGATTTTAATGTTCACTCCATGTTTGCGGTGATAATCCATAAACAACGTTTCTGCCACTCGCTTGCCTTCGTCGTAGCAGGAACGAAAACCGATCGGATTCACATTGCCCCAGTAACTCTCCACTTGCGGATGAATGTTTGGATCACCGTATACCTCACTGGTTGATGCTTGCAACACCTTTGCACCGATTCGTTTAGCCAAACCCAGCATATTGATGGCACCCATAACCGATGTCTTGGTAGTCTGAATCGGGTCGTGCTGGTAATGGATGGGAGATGCCGGACAAGCCAGGTTGTAAATTTCGTCCACCTCGGCGTAATAAGGGAACGTCACATCGTGCCGAATAACCTCAAATCGTGGATTTGGTATCAGATCAAGCACATTTTGACGAGAACCGGTAAAAAAGTTATCCAGACAAATAACACAATGTCCTTCATCCAACAATCTGGCACACAAATGAGAACCGATAAAACCGGCACCTCCTGTTATTAGTATTTGTTTCATGGTCGTAGGCTCACCTTCATTTTCCGGTAAAGATACACGTTAGTTTAAATTCTGCAAACTCCGTTATTACAGGCATTGCAATAAAAAGTGTGTCTTTCCTGACGGTCGGACACCACATTCTGACAGATGCCATGCGGTTTAATAAATCAATCCTGTTTCCGTGGAGGGATTCAGATACCAGCTTGTCTTCACGGCGCCTCCGGAGGAACACCAAGCGGCAAAGTCAGGATAGGCCTTGACAATGCTCGTTGTTTCCGTTGGATACTTAAAATTGGATGGAACCAAAATACCCCAGACCAAATTCCCGGGTGTCGTATACCAGGTTCCATTCACCGAATTGTCGTAATATTTCCCAAAACGTGTTCCATCTGCCTTATCCGTTGGTCGGAATCCACTCAGGTGAATTTCTGTGCGTGTTTGAGCATCCTGTTTCCCGTCGGGAACAATGAAAAAGTTCAGTTTCATGATATTGATCAACGCAGGACTAATGGCTTGCCTGAACGTGATTTCTACGGTATTGGTTACCGGTGCAAACGTTTGAGCTGTTGTGTATGTATTCAACATGGTGTTGTATACAATACCGCTATTCAATACTTTGTGAGCATCATCAAAAAGCGGAACCACCACTCTTGCCTGACCACTTTCATACCCGGCCGATTCGCGCGGAAAGATGTTTCCGGTCAACGGCAAACCACCTCCGTACGTGATAGCATTCACCTGAGCAGGAATGATTTCATCCAGTTGTATGGCGGCAGCTATTGATTTCTTTGCGCCTACAGCCAACAAGGCATAGGTGATCTTCATGCTTTCAACCAAGTTGGAACTGTTCTGGTTGTACGCCAGATAGAACTTCACCACCAGGTCGTTCATGTCGTAGTCGGCAACTGCAGGCCAGTTATCTTCCATGATGAACGTGTAAACAGAAGCAGCGGGCACTTCGAGGGGAAACCCCGGATTTACCGGTGTCGGGTAAGGTGGCGTCACGGTATTGCCCTCGTCGTTGCAAGAGGTTGCCGGAATGGTTGTGGTAGCTTCTCCTTCAGCCGCCCATCGAACACGATAGTCCGCCAAATAGAAGGGTGTCCAGAAGCCTCCTTCGTAATGATCGGAACATTCAATTTCCACACGATTCTTATAATATACCGCATAATAACTTCCGTTTCCGGGAATGACCCTTCCAAACCGACACAAAGCATATTTTGATCCGGTACCATTGATGGTTGAACGGTTTCCGTTAAAAATTGCCGTAGAAGCTACCATCATGGCACTCGACGGCATCCTGACCTCGCTGCCGGAGCCATTGAAGGTTCCCACCTTCAGGATGGCACCTGTTTTCATATCGAAAAGGGTGCCGCTTTCATCCAACAAGACACCGGTCACGTAGGTACCGCACTGGACATGCCAATCTGATTGAACGGTTGTGGCTTGTCCAGCCAGCAAATAATTGGTATTTTTCAATGAAGCACTGTTGGTATACAACAAACCGTCAACCGTCATGACACCGTTGTTCACTACGCTGCCGTTTGTTATACGGACTTGTCCGAATGAAGCATTTCCATCGTTGGTAAAAGAGTTGTTACTATCGGTAAACGTCAACGAACCATTGATAGTAAGTGTTCCTTTATTGACCAGTTTGGCCGAAGATGTGAACGAAAGGGTGCTGACGATCATTGATCCGTAATTGTACAAGGTACCCGAATACGACGATAAGGCCGTTGTACCTTGAATGGAAAATTGCCCCTCCGGTTGAATCACGAATACATTCGAAGACGCCAGTTTAGGCACATCCGCATCTCCCACAACCAATTGACCTTCCACATACAACTTTGACGAATTGGAAAATGTAATTTTTCCGGTATAGGTATATCCCGATGGAATCACATAGGACTTATTCGTTGTTAGTTCAATGTCGTCATCCAGATTCGATGTCAGCTTCGTGACATCGGTCGTCGGTGTGGGATTATCCGCCGCACGCAGTTCAACACGTGGATACCTGGCACTTGGTACAGCTTCCGGTATCACAACAACCGTCGTATCTGAAAAATCACAGGTGAATTCCGAGCCGTCAATGACCACGGTTTGAAGCGTCTTCACACCCCTTGGGTCAATTTGACGCACATACAGCAATTCAGCCATTGCAGGCTTGGTCAAGGTTGTTACAAACGGCTGGTTCTTTTTGGCAACCCCTTTTGCCAATAACACGGCAGTGGTGTCAATAACAGGATTTCCGTCAAATACCTCAATTTGGTAATAATACACACCATTAAAAGTATCTTCGGGAACAACAGTCAAGGTGGGAGTTTCCAGACTGGACCAGTTAAAACCGGCCGGAACTGTCAACCCCTCGATCTCGGCAGGCAGGGAGTCATCAATGGTATTGCGTACACACCCAGAAAAGAGAACAATTGAAACAGTCATTATGAACAGCGAACGCATAATTTTTTCCATAGAATAAGGCGTTACGAAGGATTAGAATTATAAAAGCTGACTAGTAAATATAGTAAACACTAGATATATTTGCAAATGAGATACACCTTTTCTAAAAAAAAGGGGGAAAAGCACCCTTTTTTTGCACTTTTTTCCCAAAAAAGGCCATACAGCTTGTTTTTGATTGTATATTTGGATAATGGAACCTTGAATCGACGTAAAAAATGCGGCCATTTGTTTCCTATCTAAATATAGACATGCTATGAAAAAGCAAATTCTTATTCTCGACGATAAAGAATCCATTGCCAAAATCATCTCGTTTTATCTCAATGCCGAATATGATCTTGTTTGGCAGGAAAATCCCATCAAGGGTATAGCCTGGCTGCAGGAAGGAAACATCCCTGATTTGATCATATCGGATATCAAGATGCCCGAGATGAGGGGTGATGAGTTTCTTCGCTTCATCAAGAACAATGACATGTTCAAGACTATTCCGGTAATCATGCTTTCGGGAGAGGACAGCACCAGCGAACGTATCCGTCTGCTTTCCGAAGGCGCCGATGATTACATTGTCAAGCCGTTCAATCCCATGGAGTTGAAAGTCCGGTTAAAAAAAATCATCCAATGAGTAATCCTTGAGCTGACTTTTGCCGGCTCAAGATGATTGTTGTCACAAACACCTAACGAATGAAGCGATTGATCCTCTACATCGGAAAAAATCAGGAGCGGCTTGAATCAATACGCACATCGTTACCGGAGGATGTGGAAGCCTTCAGCTCCTATGCCGATGCGATTGCCAGGAAATCAGAACTGGAGGTTATTGAAGAACTGGTATTCCTGTGTGAGAAACACTCGCTTTCTATTGACCAAAAAGGCGTATCCGGACTTAGAAAGGCATTCCCAAATGCCTACCTCGTATTGGTCACCGACAACCTGACCGACAAAGAAAAAAGGACTTACCTGAAATTGGGTATTCGCAATACCATTCAAAAGAATCTCAATCCAGACAAATTGCGAGAAATCCTCGTTTTTTATTCCCAGCATCATCTCCGTATCAAATCGACATCGCCTGAACCGGAAAGTTCCGTCATACGTACCTTCAAACTACCCTTATGGAAGCGATTGTTTGACATGCTGTTTTCAAGCATTGTCATATTGCTGCTCTCCCCCATTTTGTTGGTAGTGGCTCTGAGCATTATCATAGAAAGCAAAGGCCCATTCATTTATAAGTCCAAACGTGTGGGCAGCAATTATAAGGTATTTGATTTTTACAAATTCAGGTCGATGTATACCGATGCCGACAAGCACCTGAAAGACTTCTCCAATCTGAATCAATATCAACACACCGAAACTCAGGTGGAAAAACAAGATATGACCGATGAGACACTGTTCGCCGATGATGATAAAATTTTGATGATTTCAGACGACTTCGTGCTGACTGAAGAAGACTTCATCAATCTGCAGCGTTCCAAGCAAAAAAATGCCTTTGTTAAGTTGGAAAAAGATCCCCGCATCACCAAAATCGGACAATTCATCCGCAAATACAGTATCGACGAGCTGCCTCAGTTCTTCAACATTTTGATGGGAGACATGTCAGTGGTTGGAAACCGTCCGTTGCCACTCTACGAAGCCGAGTTGCTCACCAGCGATGAATACATCGACCGCTTTATGGCTCCATCCGGTCTGACCGGACTCTGGCAAGTTGAAAAACGAGGCGGTGCCGGGAAGTTATCTGCCGATGAACGTAAGAACCTAGATATCCGCTATGCAAAAGAATTCTCTTTTTGGATGGATATGTCCATCTTGTTCAAGACCTTTACGGCTTTTGTTCAGAAAGAAAATGTCTGAACGTTTGAAACAGCGGGTTGGTTTGCTAACCGCCCTACTGCTCTCTTCTTGGTTTTCGGTGGCGGGGCAAACCGCACCTAACGGGGGCATGCCGGACTCCTCCCTCATCGCAGAAGACGCTCAATTATTGACGCTGACTATTCCTCCACTGGAAACTTTCCTGGAACGTGCAACAACATCTTCTGCAGTATCGAGGGCCAAGGCTTATCAGGAAGAAATGGAACACCGACTTGACGTGACGCGAAAAGAATGGCTGAACAACATCCGGGGCAATGCCAACTACTCCTACGGATCCATGGGTTCCATGACAGAAACGAGTGCTACCGGACAAGGCACCTATTTCCAGTATTTTGGAGAAGAAATGTCGTTGTACAATATTGGCGGATCCGTTACGCTTCCCCTCGATATGTTTTTTGGCCGAAAAGACCGGATCAAGGCCAATAAATCCTTGATTGAACAAGCCAAGTATCAAGTGGAGCAAACCATAGAAGACAGCAAACTTGTGATTACTCAAGTTTACGCCGAATTGGTAGCCAATCTGCGCATGTTGAAAATCACAGCCGGATCCTTTACCGTTACAGAGTCCAATGTGAAACTTGGCGAACTGGAATATGCCAACAACAGCATTTCGTTACAGGAACTGAGTAGCAGAATCAGGGATCTCACTCTGGCGGCTGCCACTTACGAAGAAACAAAAACCAAGCTGTACGTTTCTGTAAGACACCTTGAACTGATAACTGGAATCAAACTCATCCCATGACATCCATGAACAAAACACCGATGATCACCCTATTCCTGTATCGAATCCGCTACTGGGTATTGTTTCCACCGTTGATTGTTGCGGCCTTAGTTGCCTTTTTCACTGCCAGGTTGCCGAAAAACTACGAGGCCAACTCGACCATTTATACCGGTATCGCCTCATCACCCAATTTGGATGGCTCGCTGGTAGCCAATTATTTTACAACAAACAGTTCGTTCGACAACATCATCAACCTGGCTCATTCCCGATCAACCTTGGAAACGGTTTCGTTGAAGCTGCTGGCTCAGGCGTTGATTCATGGTGACTCGAACAAGGATAACACATACATTCTAGCCTCCAACTACAGAAAGTTGCGCGAAATTGTCCCCGCCGATGTCATGAGTCTTGTCGACAGGACCTCCCTTGAAAATACCTACATACGTTTTGTCGAATACAAGAAAGAAGGCAAGAACAACTTCATCTACGGCTTGTTGAATTGGTTTCATCCTCATTACAGCATCGACGCCTTGAAAAAAATCCGTGTAAACCGGCTAGGTTCAAGCGACATGATTGAAATCAAATACAGTTGTGACGACCCGGGCATTGTGCACCAGACCCTTCGCTTCCTGATTGATGAAATTGACAAAGAATATGCCCAACTTCAATTAGGTTCTTCAAACGACGTGGTGAATTACTTTGAAAAACAACTGATGGAGACACGATCCAGTCTCAACAGTCTGGAAGATTCACTGCTTCGTTACAGCATGGCGTCGAACGTGATCAATTATGAAGAACAGTCCAAGCGCCTGACGGAAATCAAACGCGACCTGGATGCCCAATATGAAAACGCCTATACGACCAACTACGCATCCGGATACATGGTCAAACAACTCGAGCAGCAAATGACTGAACGCGCCAAGCTGCTCAAAGAGAGCAAGGATTTCCTGCAACAAATGGAAGCAACCTCTTTATTGTCACAGAAAATCGCCGAACTGGAATCCTCCACCAGCCGCTCAGAAAAGGATACAGAATCCATGACTCGGTATAAAGGCATGCTGGATAAGGCTCAAAAGCGGTTAAGGGATATCAGTGGCAACATCGCCTCCATCAAGTCGACCAAAGAAGGACTGGCATTGCAAGATATGGTCAACCAGTGGTTGACTGAAAAACTGACTTACGACCGCACTTTCGCTGAACTGCAGGTGCTTAATCGAAGGATGGATGACGTCGACGAGGAATTTGCCCGCTTCACGCCCATCGGACCCAGCCTAAAAAAACAGGAACGCGAGATTCAGGTAACGGAAGACGCTTACCAAACCTTGCTTGACCACCTGGCGCAAGCAAAACTGCAGCAAAAAAACATCGAGATGAGGAGCGCTACCATCGATGTGGTTACCGAGCCCGTTTTCCCGCTTGCTGCAGTCGGTTCGAAACGAAAGCTTCTGGTGCTGGTATCTTACATTGCCTGTCTTTTCTTCATTTTTGGTTGCTTCCTGATCATTGAATTGTTGGACAGAACCATCCGAAACAAACAACGCGCTATTGCGTTGACAGGAGCAGAGGTGATTGGCGCTTATCCTGGCATACCCACATTGAAATACAGAGCATTTGCACTGGAAACCAATCGCATTGCCACTGCCCACATCTGCAACCGCCTCTCACCCTATTTCAATTCACAGGGACGGACTGTCATCGCCTTGATCAGTTCGGACCCATTGGAAGGGAAAAGCCATATTGCCGAAGGAATGACCGCTTACTGGTTGGACATGGGTTTCAAAGTGGGCCGAGTCAACCATGAAACTGACTTCAATAATCAATCCAAGCACTACTTGACGACAGATAACCTGGAATTTCTGCTCACACCGGAAAGTGCTTCATCCGACCTGATCCTACTCGAATTGCCAGCCATGTCAATCAATACTGTACCAAAAGGCATCATAAACTCCGTGGATGTCATCGTGTACGTGGTAAAGGCTGGAAGGGCCTGGAGAGAACGAGACAAAAGTTTCCTTCACACCCTGACAGTACAAGCCTCTCCCAAACCGGTCCTGTTATGCCTGAATCGGGCTAACAGGTTGGCCGTTGAGGATTTTACAGGTTTGCTTCCACCCCAATCCAAACAACGCATGTTCGGATACAAGCTGCTTCAAATGGAGCTTACCTCTGAGAAAAGTCCTGATATCGATAAAGGCAACAGTCCAAACCAAAACGTATAACCATGCGTCGGTTGACCCTGCTTCAGTGGATGGGTATCTCCATCATTTTGATTGGCATGACCCTGATGACCCTTCTGTTTATCAAACAGGAGCTGGTACTGGGTTTCTTAGTCGGAATGATACCTGTCGGACTGTTGGTGTTACTGACGGCGGTCAACCAACCCCTGATCGCTCTCTTTCTGCTTTTTGTAGAAAATTATTTCATCATGGGTATACAACGCTATGTACCTGTTAGCGGTATTGGCGTGATGACCGATGGGTTGTTCGCCCTCATTTTGTTTTCCAGTTTACTCAGGGCTGTCACAAACCGGGACATTGAATGGAAGGTGGCTGTAAACGGAGCAACGATCCTACTGTTTGCCTGGTTTGCATACTGCCTGTTGGAACTGGCAAACCCTACCGCCATTACGGCAGCCTGGGTCTCCTCCTTTCGCTCCCTTACCCTCTACCCCTTGCTGACGGTTATCTTTTCCTCCCTGTTTTTCCGGAAGTTCAAACACCTGAAACTGGTTCTTGTTTTGTGGAGTAGTTTCACACTGATTGCCGTGTTCAAAATGCAAATCCAGAAAACGTTCGGATTCGATCAAGCCGAGCATCAGTGGCTCCAACAAGGTGACAACATGAGAACACACATGCTGGCATCGGGCACCCGGTACTTCTCCTTTTTTACCGATGCAGGAAACTACGGATCGAATATGGGATGTGCGGCTGTCATTTTTTCCATCATCGGTTTTTACACCAAACGGAAATGGTTGAAAATTTTGTTTCTGTTTACGGCGTTGGTAGGCCTTTACGGACTCTTTGTGTCGGGTACCCGCGGAGCATTGGCCGTTCCTTTTGCTGGATTCATTCTGTATACCATCTTGTCCAAAAGAACCGGCATCATGGTGGGGATGGTTGTCGTGTTAATCAGCGTTTTTATTTTTTTCAACTATACCACCATCGGACAAGGCAACCAGTACATACGTCGTATGCGAAGTGCTTTCAATAAAAATGAACCATCGTTGGTGGTGCGGCTTGACAATCAGAAACGACTGGCTGAATACATCAACCATCGGCCTTTTGGAGAAGGTATTGGCTTAAGCGGGGTGGCCGCCCAACGCTTTGATCCGAATCGTCTCACCACCAACATTCCCAATGACTCCTGGTACGTAAAGGTATGGGTTGAAACCGGCATTGTCGGTCTTTTGGTATACCTGGCCATCCAGTTTGCAATTTTGGGACGCGGCATCTGGCTGGTGTTGTACCGATTGAAGAATCGAGAGCTGAAAGGCTATCTGTCAGCATTGCTGTGCGGTATGTTTGGCATGATGGCCAGCTCATACGGAAACGCCATCTGGGGGCAATACCCCACGTGCATCCTTATGGCCATGTCTCAGGCATTTATCTTTTTATCACCCGTATATGATAAGGAATTGGCATCCACTAAACATTCAAACCATGACTCCGGCTCTACTTATTGAAAAGATCCCCAATTGGGAGAATATTATATACTGGGGTGATTACCTGGTTTATCTGTTGTTTATCCTGGGCGTGGGATATACTTTCCTGTTTTCCATCGCCTCCTTGAGCAAAACCAGACAGCGTTACCCACATGCTAAAAAAAACCATCGATATTGCGTGCTGATTCCGGCTGTATCAGGTATGGATTACAATGTGTTGGAATCGGCAACATCGTTCCAGCAACAACTTTACCCAAGAGAATTGTTTGACATTGTTGTATCAACCAATGGCATGGATCCTTCGCTACGCGAGCAACTTGAATCAATGGGAGTCATTGTCCTGATCAATCCGGACACAACGGGAAGCAAGAACACGTTGATTGCTCAAGCCATCCGTCAGTTTCAACCCTCAATGTATGATGCCCTGGTGTTGATGAATCCCAACAACATCGTGGATGCTTCTTATTTGGAAGAAATCAACAAAGCCTTCCATTCAGGTGGGATGGCTATTCAAACCCACCGGGTTTCAAAAAGATATCCAACCAACCTATCCTGGTTGGGCGCCATCATGGAAGAAATCAATAATTCCATTTTTAGGAGGGGTCACGTAAAATTAGGTTTCTCTTCCAGTTTGATTGGATCGGGTATGGCCATTAATTACAAGTGGTTTCTTGAAAATGTCAATCTGGATCCTGACAGGGATCTTGTCAAACACATGGAAGCAAAGCTGCTGAAACAAGGTATTTACATTGAATATCTGGAAAATGTATACACATACGAGGATAAGATCAAGGATGTCGGTGCGTATAACAGGCAACGTAAAGAATGGTCACGATCCAGGAAAGTCCCCAAACGAAACATTCTTCGGGATCTTCTCCGCGCTTTGTTTGCGGGCAATTTCGATTACTTCGACAAGATTTTTCAATGGATGATGCCATCCAAGATACTCATGCTCGGTTTTTTAATCATAGTCACAGCGGGAATCACTCAACTTGATCCTACCCTGTCCATCAAATGGTGGATATTGTTGGGTGCTTTGCTGTTTTCCTATATCATGGCCATTCCCGAAAAACTGCTGACGTTTCGAACATTTTGGGCCTTGATCTTATTACCACTTCTTTTCGTCTCTGTCATCCTTAACAAATTGACATCACGAATGTCCCGTTAGCGTATGAAAATAGCCATTGAAGCCCAACGTATTTTCAGAAAAAACAAGCACGGAATGGATGTTGTAGCCTTGGAAATTATCCGGCAATTACAACAACACGATACTGAAAACGAGTATTTCATACTGGTAGCTCCGGGTGACGATGTCTGCCTGCAATCGTCCAAAAACGTTCATGTACTGACGCTTTCCTGTCCCACCTATCCCTTGTGGGAACAGGTGGCACTGCCATTGGCTGTTCGCCGAATCAAACCCGACTTGCTACACTGTACATCAAATACGGCACCCTTGTTCTGCCCCGTACCATTGGTACTCACCCTGCATGACATCATTTACCTCGAACCACGTCAACAAACCAGCAGTTCCACCTACCAGAACCTTGGGTGGTATTACAGACGACTGGTAGTGCCAAGCATCCTTCCCCACTGCAAGAGAATTATCACGGTATCGGAGTTTGAACGTCAACGCATTCAACAAGCCCTTAACCTGAATGCCGACACCCTGATTGCCATTCACAACGGGTATGGCAACCATTTCAAGCCCATTGAGCACCCTGAAACCATCACGCGAAAATACGTGGAAGAGCCCAGATACCTTTTGTTTCTAGGCAATACCGATCCCAAAAAGAACACCTATCGCACACTGAAAGCGTATGGCATCTATGTCCAACAAACGAAAAGCCCCCTTCCACTCTTGGTTGCCGACTTGCCGGAGAGTTTTATCAACAAGGTTCTGACCGATATCGAAATGCCATTTCTAAAAAATCACTTGCGCACCACGGGTTACATTGCCAATACCGACTTACCGGCCATATACTCGGGTGCTGCCGCCTTCCTGTACACCTCTTTGCGTGAGAGTTTCGGCATTCCGTTATTGGAGGCCATGGCCTGTGGCACGCCTGTCATCACCTCAAACACGTCTTCCATGCCCGAAGTAGCTGGAGACGCTGCCCTTTTTGTCGATCCATTTGATGAACAGGACATAGCGGGACGGCTCATTGATATGCTGTCGAATGAGACACTAAGAAAAAGTTGTATTGCAAAAGGATTTGAACGCGTGGGCCTTTTTTCCTGGGAGCAAACGGCTCAAAAAACGTACTCCGTATACCAAGACGTTGTCCATAATACCAACCACAGATGAAAGACCGTTGCTTCCTCTTTACCGGACTACAACCGTGGGACATACCCATCGGGTCGAACGCCATCGACATAGCCAGAGAAGTATCAAGGAAAAACAACGTGCTATACGTCAACAGTCCACTGGATATAATGACGCTTGTCAAAGGTGAGAAGAAACCGGAATACGAACGACGTTTATCCGTTCTCAAAGGAATATCTGCACCATTGCGAAAGGTTTCCGACCGACTTTGGGTACTCGACCCCCCATTTTTTGCCTGGTCAGTCAATGGATTGCCAGATGGATGGTTGTTCGATACACTCAATCGTGTAAACAACAAGCGCATATTCCACTATGCCAAAAAAATTGCAAACGAATTGGGTTTCACTGACATCATCCACTTTATCGACAACGACATCTATCGTAGTTTTTATGCCAAGGAGTTCCTAAAACCAGCAATGAGTGTGTATTACCGGCGTGACAACCTCCTACCCTTTGCCTACTGGAAAAAACACGCGCCACGCCTTGAACCCGGTTTGATTGCAAAAAGCGATCTGGTGGTTTGCAACTCAGTCCAGTTGGCTGCCTTTGCGCGCCAATACAATTCCAACACACACGATATCGGTCAAGGTTTGGACCTTTCAGCCTATAATGCCAGCCAGGCCTTTGAGTTACCCGAAGTCTTACGGCCTATTCCGAGGCCAATGATCGGCTATATCGGTGACATCACAAGCTTGAGGTTGGATCCGGATTTGCTTTACGCATTGGCAACAGACAGACCGAATTTTCAATTCGTAGTCATCGGTAGTGAAGACGCCGTCTTTCAATCACACGACTTGCATCGTTTGTCCAATGTCCACTTCACGGGAAGCATTCCAAAGTCAGCCGTTGCGCAACACATGGCCGCTTTTGACGTCTGTATCAATCCTCAGAAAGTCAACGAAATAACCATCGGAAACTACCCGCGTAAAATCGATGAATACCTGGCCATGGGCAAGCCGGTGGTGGCAACCAAAACCGACATGATGTCCTTGTTCAGCGAACACGTCCACCTTTGCTCCAACGTATCCGAATACCTTGATGCGCTCGATAAGGCTATGAACGAGACATCATCACAAGATGCCGGCAAACGGATTGACTTTGCCCAGTCACACAGTTGGGAAAATAATGTATCCGCCATCTATTCACACATCATCAATACCCAAAAAACACACCGTCATGTATTATAGAAGTTTCTCCGACCTGAATCAAATCATTGTCAAACGTCTCTTCATTGTACCTCGAGACATTGATTTGATTGTTGGCATACCCAGAAGCGGCATGATGCCGGCCAACTTGTTGGCCTTGTATCTGAACAAACCCTATACAGACATCCATTCGTTCGTCAACGGACACATTTATACAGCCGGTGCCCGCAGTCAATTTTTTGACAACAAGGACATGAAAAAAGTGCTGATTGTCGATGACAGCATTGCCTCCGGTTCCGCATTAAATAAAAGCAAGGAATTGCTCAAAAGCGCACCGGGAGAGTATGAATTCCTATTTTGCGCCATTTATGTGATTCCGGGCAAGGAAAATCTGGTAGATCTGAGTTTCGAGACCGTGCCGTTGCCACGGTATTTTCAATGGAACATCCTCAACCACAGTGATCTGGAAAAATCGTGTATTGATATAGACGGGGTGTTGTGCGTCGATCCTACACCGGAAGAAAACGATGACGGCCCCCTGTACAGGGATTTTGTGCTGAACGCAAAACCCTTGTTCATACCCGGAAGCAAGTTAGGAACGGTTGTTTCCTCACGGCTTGAGAAGTACCGGAAGGAGACAGAAATCTGGCTCAAGAACTACAACATCCGCTACAACAAGCTTGTATTGATGGACCTACCCAACAAGGAGGCACGCATAAAGGCAGGTAATCACGGCGTATTCAAAGCTTCGGAATACAAATCACCTGAATACAAGCTCTTTATTGAGAGCTCACTCGATCAGGCCCGCGAAATCAACCGCATCACCAAAAAGCCTGTGTTGTGTACCGAAAATTTTGCCATGATTTTCGAATCTGAATCCATCGTATACAGCATCAAGAGCGGCAAGTACTTTCCTTTCCTGCGCAGAATTGCCTTAAAAATCAGAAACCGCGTGAGACGCTATCTCAAGTAACAATCTGTTCTTGGATCAACTGCAACTATCGGATCAACTGCAAAAGTTGAGGATTTTCAACTTTTCCGGAACAAGTTCCTGTTTCCGTTCCGCCGGCAGGGCGTTTTTTCCTTGTTCCGGTTCGGAAGACTAAAAATTTCGCCAGTACGACTAAAATCTCAAAGGGAGTGGAAGGATAAGAGTGAGCCGAAAGC